>CAYYRL010000012.1:0-17699 GCA_964474165.1 uncultured Candidatus Saccharimonadales bacterium | reverse complement strand
AGCGTCGGCTTGCGGAGCCGAAGGTCGTAGGTTCGAATCCTATCGAGCGCGCCAGTTTATAACATCGGGAGAGGTCGCATAGTGGACTAGTGCGCCGCACTCGAAATGCGGTGAAGTCGCAAGGCTTCCGTGGGTTCGAATCCCACCCTCTCCGCCAGGGCATGGTGCCGACAATAGTCGGCGGCGGGCCCTGTTGATGGCTTGAGAATCCACGTGGGTTCGGTGGAGAGAGGCGCGCAGGTGAAACAAGCTGGCTTAGTTTCACCGAGCACCGAACGGAGGTGGCGTAGCCACCATCCCACCCTCTCCGCCAGTTATTATTTAGAATTCGCCGATGAAGCCAATCTCTGGCTCTAACTGATAGCCACTATGCCCTTTGACCGCCAGCTGCACTAGCTCAATTAAAGCTCGAACGTCGGCTGCCTTAGCGTCGCCTATGTTAACGATGTAATTGGCATGTTTCTGTGAGATCTCAGCTCCGCCAATACGGCGGCCTTTCAAACCAGCATCCTCAATGAGACGACCGGCCCCGACGCCATCAATTTTTTTAAAGACCGAGCCACAGGAAGGAAACTCATCTAGCTGAGGTTGCTTACTGCGGCGCCAATTCAAGTTTTCCTGAATCTGGTGCCGGATCTGACGCGGCTCGGCCGGAGTCAGGTGGAAGGTTACATCTAGTACCACGATTGGTTCATGGTGGAGGCGGCTGGTATCGTAACCAAATTGGAAGAAATCTGTGTCGACAGTTCTGATTTGTCCGCCTTGAGTTAAGATTGTCGCCCCAGCCACAACTTCGCTGATGAACATGGTCCGTTGCCGGTCGGGCGACAGGAAATGCAAGTTTTGCCAAATAGCGCCACCAACACTCGAGGGAATGCCGGAGTAATGTTCCAAACCCGACAATCCTTGCTCGGTGCAAACAGCAATCAAGTCTTTGATAACTGCTCCGCTGCCGGCTGTCAGCTGGGTGTCGTCAAAATGATAGTCGTCAAATTGATTATGGATGACCAGACCGCGGAAACCTCCATCACCGATCAAAATATTGGCGCCAGTGCCAAGCAGAAAATATTGAATTTGGTTTTCGCGAGCACTGCTGATTGCCCCTGTTAGCTCATCAATTGTCCTCGGTGCGACAAAGAAATCAGCCGGGCCGCCGATTTTGTATGTGGTAAATGGTGCTAGGATGACATTTCGCTCAGCTTGGGCTAACTTCAAACTTTACCTGACTCCAAAGCTTTAATCCGAATCCCCTGCTCCTTGGCAGCCGCGCTGTCGCCAAGTTCGTTATCAACCACAATTAAAGCTCGACGAATATCAATGCGTTCGGGGCTAAGAGCGACGGCTTTTTCTAATAGTCCCCTCCCCTGCTCCAAAACGCTTTTGCTGTGCTCGTTTAGTTGCAGTAAAACTTGGGCTTTCAACAAATAGTACTGTGAATTTTCAACGGGGTGCTGGTCCAAAACGCGCTGAGCGCTATTTAGAAGTCCCTGAGCGTACAAAATTTGAGCCAAGCTAAAGTTGTTATGCTGCAAGGCTGGCAGGATTTTAGCGGCCTCTGAAAGCGTCATAAGGCCAATGGTTTGTGACAGCATGTCGCTTTTGCCGGCTACTGCGTAAGCCAAGCTCAGTTGTAAGCCCGCATCATTGCCGCTGGCGGAAATGGCTATCGCTTTCTTAGCGCTGGCGATGGCCTGATCATTTTGATTGAGTTCTAGATAAGCTTGTGATTGCAAAATTAGCGCTGGCCGGCTGCCGCCGTGAGCCACAGCTCTGGTGGCGGCTCGCAAGGCGTCAGCGTCGCGGCCAGCAGCAATATCGGCCTTGGCTAGGGCTATCAGAACCCGGGAATCATGAGGTGCCAGGGTGGATGCCACTCGGTACCAGACTAGTGCCTGCTTTTGATCCTTAAGGCTCTGACCGCGGTGCAGGGCGGCTAGTCCGCGGTTGTGGGCTAGCCAGCTAGCCGGCCAAGCCATAACCAATATCAAGACGCTAATGATTAGCAGCCAGTGGGCTGGCTTAAGCTTGGATTTTAGCGATCTGCTCATCCAGCTTGCTCACTAGCTGCCCAGCCTCGGCGGCAATTGCTTGCTGTTGGGCTTTGGCCTCGGCCGAAGCCTTGGCCATGAAACCATGATTATCCAGCATAGCCTGCGCGCGCTCTCCCCTACTCTGCTGCTCATCCCGCTTGCGCTTTAGTGAAACTAAGTAGTTCTTAATAACTGCCTTATCGACGTCCAGCCAAACCGCCAACTGGGTATCGGTTAAGGCCAGTCCCCTCCCCTGCCCAGCTGTTATGCCCACGCCCGCCAAGCTGTTAATCAGATCAGCATTGCCAAGCAGTAATTGATCAGAAGTTACGGCGTTTTTGGCTCCCCCAAGCTCAGATTTAAGCTTTCTAAGCTCTATTATAACTGTTTGCAGTTGTCCAAATTGAGCCACCAGATCCGATTCGGACTTGCCAGCTGATGGCCAGTCAGCGGTTATCAGATTTTGCTTTTTCCAAGCCAAATTCTGCCATATCACTTCTGTTACAAATGGGGCGATAGGGTGGAGTAGTTTAATGATTGTCTCTAGACCGTAAACCAAGACATCCAGGTTGGTGTCAGTTTTGCTAGCCTCGATATACCAGTCGGCAAAGTCGTCCCAGAGTAGGGCATAGATGGCCTGGCCGGCGCTGCTGAACTGATACTTATCAAAATCTTTAGTGACCGAAGCAGTTACTTCGGAGAGGCGAGACAAAATCCAGTGATCAGCTAGCGACTTGGCTTGGGGCGGGGCAGGGGAGTAAGCAACGTCATTCCCGAGGAGGCGGGAATCAGTAGTTGATCCCCGGGCCAAGCCCGAGGATGACGTTTGAGTTCCGTTTTCGGCTTTATCAATGATAAACCGAGCGACATTCCAAAGCTTATTGCAGAAATTACGATAACCTTCAACTTTACGGCCGCTAAGTTCACCATCATTACCGGGACTGATGCCAATAGTTAAGGCCAGTCTCAGGGCATCAGTTCCATATTGCTTGGTGACCTCGAGGGGATTGATAACATTACCTTTGCTTTTACTCATTTTCTTGCCGTGTTCATCGGTCACCATGCCATGCAAGTAGACAGTTTTGAAGGGGACTTTACCAGTCCGGTACAGACCCATCATGATCATACGGGTGACCCAGATGTAGAGAATATCGCGGCCGGTATCCATGACGCTGGTAGGGTAGAATTGCTCAAAATCACCAGTGGCTTGCAGTGTTGCAAATGGCCACTGGGAGCTAGAAAACCAGGTGTCAAAGGTGTCGGTTTCGGCTTCGTATTTGCCCTTGCCATAGTAGGCTTCGGCCTCAGTTTCATCGGTTGCTATCAGATATGGCTCTTTAGATTCGTCGTCACCTGTACGGTAAAACACTGGAATCTTAATGCCCCAAACGATCTGGCGGCTAATGTTCCAGTCGCGCAAATTCCTTAGCCACTCCAGGGCTGGTTTCTTGAACCGAGAGGGGACGATAGTAACCGCGCCAGATTCAATGGCTTTAATAGCGGGTCCCACCAGGGGTTCAACCTTGACCCACCATTGCTCGGTGACTAACGGTTCAATCACCGTGCCGCAGCGATCATGGATGGCGACATTGTGCTTGTAATCCATCTCGATGTGATCCATCAATCCGCGTTCTTCTAGGTCGTGTGCCACCTGGGTGCGGGCGTCATCAACGCTCATGCCAGCGTATTTACCAGCAATCTCTGTCAGTGTGCCGTCGGTGCCGATGGCCTGCTTGACTTCAAGATCATGACGCTGCCCCATATCCCAGTCAACCGGGTCGTGAGCCGGCGTCACTTTGATGACACCAGTGCCAAAGTCGGGATCGACCATATCATCACCAATTACTTGAAGCTTAGCCTTACCCAGTACGTCATCGATCTCAATTTCCTGGCCAATGTACTGCTGGTAGCGCTCATCCTTGGGGTTAACGGCAATGGCAGTATCGCCAAACTTGGTTTCTGGCCTGACAGTAGCTAGGACAAACGGGCCGTATTTAATGTAGTACAACGGGTCAATGCGCTCCTGGTATTTGATTTCAATATCAGCAAAGGCGGCTCGGCAATGGGGGCACCAGTTAACGATGCGATTGGCCCGGTAAACCAGGCCGTCGTCATGCATTTGTTTAAACGATTTATAAACAATATCGATAATGTTGTCATCGAGTGTAAACTTCTGTTTACTCCAATCCAGACTAAAGCCCAACTGGCGCATTTGATCCAGCATGTTTTTCTGGTTGGCCAGGGTGAAGTCCATAGTGCGCTGGTAAAACTCTTCTCGTGAAAAATCAAAGCGGCTCTTACCATCCTTAGCCAGCTGGCGTTCGAAGACGACTTGGGTTTCAATACCGGCGTGATCGGTGCCTGGCAGCCACAGGGTTGGCCGCTGCCGCATCCGGTGATAACGGGTCAGAATGTCCTCAACGGTGTACATGGCGTGGCCAGTGTGCAAGTTACCGTTGGCGTTGGGTGGGGGGAGGATGATGGAGAATGGTTCGAGCTTCGAATCGCCGGCCGGTTTGAAGGCGCCAGAGTCTTCCCACAGTTTATAAATGTCGGCTTCATGCTCAGCTGGATTGTAGGTCTTGGATAAGGCCATGGAATGATTTTAACTCATTAGCGATTTGCGTGTGAAAAAGTTAAGCACCCGCCAATAGTCTTGGCGCCAGTTACACTTACGGTTAAGCTTGAGTTATGGAGCCGCGCAAACCCGAATCAGAAGCCAGCATGGGGGAACAAGTTGCCCGGATTGTGATAGTGGCGCTGGCTTTTTATGCGCTGTTTAAGGTGATTGTTATTGTTTTTTAGTTACATCTGCAAGGATGGCTCGACTCGCATCTGTTGCGGGTCGATTTCTTTACCGGCCAGGGCGTAGTGATAACCGACTGCTGCGATCATGGCGGCGTTGTCGGTGCACAGATTGGTGGCCGTGAATTGCACCGGGATGGGCAGTTTCTTGGTTAGCTCAACTCGGAGCAATTGATTGGCGGCCACACCACCACCAATAACCACTGCCTTAGGTTGATACTGTTCAAGCGCCTTGATCGTGCGATCCACCAGCATGCCAATGGCGGCGCGCTGGAACGAAGCCGCGATGTCGTTGATTTGCTGCTGGCTGAGTTTGGCGTGGACATCAAAGCTGGGCATGCGGAAGTCGCCGCCAGCTAAGTCCTGTGCCTGTCTAAGCACAGCCGTTTTTAAACCACTGTAGCTAAAGTCGAGCGAACGCTCGGTTTTAGCTTTGGGAAACTGATATTTGTGATCGTCGCCACTGATAGCAGCCTTAGCAATAGCCGGGCCGCCTTGAGTCGGGGACAGGCCAAGGATGCGAGAGACTTTATCGAAGGCTTCACCGACAGCATCGTCCAGGGTTTGACCGAGCAATTGATAATCATGGTGAGCTTTAAATAAAACCAGTTGGGTGTGAGCCCCGGAAACAATTAAGGCCAGATAGGGGAATGGGGGACGGGTGTCAGCTGCCAAGTAGTTTGCGTAGACGTGGCCCTCCAGGTGATTAATGCCATACAGCGGTTTGTGCTTGAGCACCGCCAAAGTGCGAGCTGCCAAACTGCCAATCAGCAGCGACCCTTGAAGACCGGGTCCATAAGTCACGGCGATGCCGTCGATGTCATCCCAATCGAGCTTGGCTTTAGCTAGCGCCTGTTCAATGACTGGCAGCATAACTTCGATGTGGCTGCGAGCAGCTACTTCTGGAACCACCCCTCCGTACTGGGCATGCAGATCGGCTTGGCTGGCCACCACGTTCGACAAAATCTGCTCGCCATCTTCGACTACGGCGGCCGCGGTTTCATCACAACTGGTTTCAATGCCCAGGATTTTCATGGCGCTCAGTATAACGTTTACGGCTGACAATTGCCAACAGATGTGATACAAAAGCTGCATTCGTCTGGCAACGAAAGCAGGCAGCATGGATTTCGAACAGCTGTTGGTGCGCAGGTTTGAGCACTGGAAGTTGTACTTGCACAAGCAGCAAGCCTACCTGGGCCGTTGCTATCTGGTGATTTCGGACGAGCGGGAGGGTGATCCCTTCCTGGATTGCACGCCGGAGGAGTGGTCAAGTCTGCTCTACATTGTGCAGCAGCGCATCTACCCAGCGTTGAAGCGATTGTGGGAACCGGTCTTATTCAACACCGCCAACTTTCGCAACGAATGGCCGGCCTGCCACTGGCACATTATCCCGCGGTATGAGCATAGGGAAGTGGAGTTTGCAGGTAAGACATTTACGGATGCCAACCCGGGCCATAACTATGCGCCTTACCCGAATCGAGACTTCGGGCAGGAAACATTGTTCACCATTCGCGATGCGCTGAGTGACGAAATCGGCTAATTTGGCGGAGCTTCGGCTCCGCCATTTCGTTTATTGGGTTTACAATAGCTGCAATGGCAACACTTAGGCCGGCAACCGAAGACGAAGTTAATCGCTGGGACGAGCTGATAGTTAATAATCCCGACGGTGGGCATTGGTTGCAGTCTCGGGCCTGGGCGGAGTTTCGGCGGGGCCGGGGCTACCAACCTCAGTTTTTGATGCTGAATGACAAAGTGGCGATGCTAGCACTTGAGCGTTCGGTTCCCGGCTTAGGTAAGTTCTGGTATTTCAGCAAAGGACCAGGCGTCACTACAGCAGATGAACTAGAGAAATTTACGCAAAGTTTGCGCCAGAACCATTCTCAGGCCGTATTTGCGCGGCTGGAGCCCAGCGTGCTGATTGATGCGGCCAAAGCGGCTAGGCTTAGTCAAATGGGCTTAGAAGCTGCCAGACAGCAAATTCTAAAGGCCACTATCGTCGTCGACATCAGCGCAGACGAAGAAACGATTATTAATAGTTTCAAACAAAAGACCCGCTATAACATCCGCTTAGCAGCTCGCAAAGGTGTGACAGTTGAACCAGTGGAAGCCAGCGCAGCTAATTTGAACCAAATGTATGAGCTAATGCAGGCCACCCAAGAGCGGGCCGGCTACTTCTTGCATAGCCGTGACTACTTCCTGGATTTATGGCAGCGCTTGGCCGAGGCGGGTAGGGGGCAGTTGTTTTTTGCCAGCTACGAAGGGCAAGTCTTGGCAGGTGTGTTTGCGGTTTATCTTGGAACCAAGGGCTGGTACAAAGATGGCGGCTCGACCCGCGATCACTCTAACGTTATGGCCCCGTACTTGCTGCAGTGGGAAGTCATGCGCTGGTTGAAGGGGAGGGGAGTCACCAGTTACGACATGGTCGGTGTTACGCCGCCCAGCCAGCAAGGCCACCATATTCTCGACAGTCTGGAACACTTCAAATCTGGTTTCAGCCAAACCGTCGTCGAGTGGATTGGCACCTATGATTTGCCGCTGAGCAGTAAGTACAAACTGTGGCGCAGTGGGGGAGAGCGTCTAGCCGTCGGCTACTACGCCAAAGTTAAACACGAGTTTTTATACTAATGTTCCGTAAACTGGTCAAAACCGTCATCCCCAAGAATCTGTTTCGAGCGATTGAACCTTATGGTCACTGGTGTGAAGCCATCCTAGCTAACACCGTTTACGGCTTTCCGGCCAGAAACCTCAAAGTGATTGGCGTCACTGGTACCGATGGTAAGACCACGACTTCAACGCTGATTTATACCATGCTCAATGAGGCTGGTATCAAAACTGGACTAATGACCACTATCGGTTACGGTGTGCCGGATAACTGGCACGAAAACTATGTCCACATGACTAGCGTCCCTAGCTTTACGCTGATGAAACGGATCAAGGAACTGAAAACCGAGGGAATTGAATGGTTGGTGCTGGAAACCACCAGTCATGCTCTGGCTCAACACCGAGTGTGGGGAGTGCCATACAGCGTCGCGGTCATGACTAATGTGGCTCACGAACACTTGGATTATCACGGCAGCTTTGAACGCTACCGCGATGCCAAGCTGCAGCTGTTCAAACTGACTGATCGCAATCACCAGGGTTTGCGTTTAGGGGTAGCCAATGCCGAAGACCCCAGCGGTGAATTATTTGCAGCTGCGGTCAAGCATCCGATTACCTATGGGTTGAAGATCGGTAAACTGCGGGCCGAGCAGGTTCACAGCACTGCGACTGGTAGCAGTTTCGAAGCTCATTATGGCGAGCGAATTATCAACATTAAGCTGAAATTACCGGGTAAGTTCAATGTCTCAAATGCCTTGGCCGCGACTGGAGTGGGTATCGGTTTAAAGCTATCAGATGAACAGATCGCTAAGGGTCTGGCAGCTTTGACCTCGGTCGAAGGCCGTATGGATCAGATTGATGAAGGTCAGGATTTCGACGTGATTGTCGACTTTGCTCATACCCCCCAGAGCTTCGAAAAAATCTTAAGCGATTTGGCCAAGATCACTCATGGCCGCTTGATTGCAGTCTTCGGCTCGGCTGGCCGCCGCGATGAAGCTAAACGAGCCATCCAGGGAGAACTAGCTGGCCAGTATGCTGATATGGTAGTGGTAACTGAGGAGGACGATCGCGACGTCGATGGTCAACTAATCATGGATCAAATAGCGCTGGGGGCTATTAAGGCTGGAAAGAGCAAGGGCCAGGATTTGTTCTTGGTTCACGACCGTAGCCAGGCTATTCAGTTTGCCATTGATAAGGCTCGAGCTGATGACACCGTAGTCTTGCTAGGCAAGGGTCACGAGAAGACGATTGAAGGTCCAAGTGGTGAACGGCCTTGGGATGAGATGGCCGAAGCTCGCAAAGCGATTCAGGGGCGGCTGAGTCATGAAGCCTGAGTACCGAGTCACGCTGGGACTGTCGATAATTTTTTGCTTACTGTTAATAATTTTGACTATGGAATTTATCAACAGCACCAAGCAAGTAATGACCGATCAAACTACCAAAATCATTAACACCGAAGACTAACGTATCGACAGGATCAAGAAGGCTGTAATCGCCAGAAACAGACCGACGTAATCCTTAAAAGACAGTACTTCTTTGAGGACCAGCACTCCCAATAGATTGGCAAAGATGATGCCGGCAATCGAAAACAGAGTCACGGTCTTCCCAAGATCAACCTTGGAGAAGACATAGAACTGGGCAAAGGTTGACCCGGCCCGGACAATTATGTACCAGATGAACCATAGCTGAGTGAAACTTTGCAACGAGAAGGGTTGGCCTTTGAGATGGGCCCGGGCGAGCAAGTCAGTGGCTGAAAAGATTAACTGGGTAATTAGAATGACAACGACAGGACTCATGGCCTGAGCTCCAAGGTGACACATTTGACGCCGCCACCTGATTTTTTAAACTCGCTAACATCAACCGGAATCGGCTGGTAACCGCGGCGGCGCAGATCGCCAATCAGTTCCTGGGCATGATTGCTGAGTACCACATGCTGGCCGTCACTAACGGCGTTTAATCCAAAGCCAGCGGCATCGTCTTCGTTGGCTTCAATTAGCATTAGGCCGGATCTCTTGATTTTAGCTTGGCTTTCTTCATCGAAGGCTGGCGGGTAGTACATGACAGTGCGACCATCCAGCGGACAGAAACAGGTGTCCAGGTGGTAGAAGCGGGGATCGACCAGCTTCAAGCTGACCACTTGGCGATCGAAGAACTTGGCTAGCTCATTAGCTTCCGACTTCTCCGACCGGAAACCATAGCCGGCGTAGATAACATTGCCAGCCATCAGACAATCACCTTCGCCCTCCCAGACTTGTGAGCTAACGGCCACCGGGTCGTAGCCGGCAGCTTGAAACCAGCGCCGGAAGTGCTCGGTCTCGCCGCGGCGCTGCGGGAATTTAAAGCTGGCCACAAGGGCACGACCATCAATCACTTGGCCACCGTTAGCCGTGAAGATCATGTCAGGTAGTCCATCCACAGCATCAATCAGATCAACTTTGTGGCCGAGTTTTTCATAAGTGTCTTTTATGGCCTGCCACTGGCGCTTAGCAAGACCCTGGTCTACCTGATTGTCCTGATGCATCCAGTCGTTAATCTCATAATCTATCTTGAAGTAATCAGGTGGACACATCAGGTAGGTTTTAGCCATAAGCGTATTATACTCTCCTGTCACAGGTGCATAAAACCATTGACAAATACCCTGATGTGTGATAAAGTTGTTCGGTTAAGTTGATCAGGGTAAAACCTGACCAACCTGATCGTATCTTTGCCAATCCATCCCCCCGTTCGAGTCCTAAGGAGGACTTATCTTGCGCAGGTACCTGCTGACCATCCTGGCCCTGGCGGCCACCTTCGTACTGGCGACGGCCGCTCCGGCCTTCGCTCACGGCGACCGTCACCACGATGGTGGCGGTTGGCACAATGACCAGACTGCCGAAGACACCCACGTGTCCGGTGACACTGGTGAGATGACTCCGGTTTCCACGCCGACCAACGAGGTCCCGTGCCCGGACATGCCCACCTGCAAGTGCAAGCCCACCACCACCACCGAGGTGACTACCACCACGGTGCCGGAGACAACCACCACGGTTCCGGAGACCACGACGTCAACGACGACGCCTGTGCATCACCAGCCGCCGACGACTTCAACGTCGACAACGCAGGCACCACCGACCACCCAGTTGATACCCCCGGTGACTGCAACGATGCCTCCCAAGCAGACAACGACTACCACCCCGACCGGAACACTGCCTCACACCGGCGGTCGCACCGACCTTGCAGGCTTTGGTCTGCTGGCACTGGTAGTTGGTGGGTCGCTGGCCTTCCGGCGTCGACGGGCATGGAATCACTAGAGCAAAGAGACCCTTCGGGGTATGGCCACACAATGACGTGTGGCCTTTCTCTTTGCCTAAATTTTGGCTTACACTAAGCCTATGGCACTTGATCAATCAATCTTTAAAGCTTATGACATTAGGGGGACCTTTCCAGATCAGATTAACACCGCGGTAACGAAAGTAATTGGCCGGGCGGTGGCTGGATTCTTGCCAACTGGCAAGCCGGTAGTGGTGGGCCGCGATATGCGCAATGATTCGGCTGAGCTGGCGACGGCTCTAATTAAGGGGCTTGTGGCAGCTGGGCGTGAGGTCATTGATATAGGACTGGTGACCACCGAAATGACGGCTTGGGCAGCCGGCGCCATGGAAGTGGCCGGAGCGGCCATGATTACGGCCAGTCATAATCCTGGCCAGTACAATGGCATCAAGCTGTGTGGCCCTGGCGCTCAGCCGATTGGAATAAATACCGGCTTAAAACAGATTCAGCAATTAGTAATAAGTAATCAGTTTCCAGCACCTCAACCTGGCAAGGTTGAAGCCAAGTCCATTGATGCCGACTGGGTGAAGCATTGCCTGAGCTTCGCAGATACCAGTCAGTGGCCGGTTTTTAAACTGGCCGTTGATGCCGGCAATGGCATGGCAGGCAAGATTTGGCCGCAGCTGGAGCAGCAAACTCAGCTCCGAGCTCAGCCGTTATTCTTTGAACTGGATGGTAATTTTCCTAACCATCAGCCCAACCCAATGGAGCCAGCCAATCTCCAGGATCTAATTAAGGCTGTTAAAACTGGCGGGCTAAATTTGGGCATTGCTTTTGATGGCGACGGTGACCGAGCCTTCTTCGTTGACGAGCAAGGAGTGGCTTTAACCGGTTCAGTTACGGCCTGCCTGCTGATTGAGCGTATGCTTCAGGAGCACCCAGGAGAGGCCATCCTGTATGACACCAGGATGAGCCGGGTAGTCCGAGAAACAATCGAGAAATTAGGTGGCAAAGCTGTCCGTACACCAGTCGGGGGCGGTTTTATTCGGCCAGCTATGCGACAGGAGAACGGTTTATTAGCTTGTGAGGGAGCTGGCCATTATTACTTCCGGGATAATTACTTCAGCGATTCAGGGCTGATTACGGCGCTATTGATGCTGGATATCTTGGCTCAATCTGGCAAACCACTGTCGCAGCTGGTAGCACCCTACCGCAAGTACGCCGAATCGGGAGAGATCAGTGTTGGCACTGGCCAACCAGACAAAGTTCTGGAGATGGTTGCCAATGTCACCACTGACGGCGAGCAAGATCGCTTAGACGGTCTAACTGTCATATACCCAGATACCAGCCGGTTTAACCTGCGAGCTAGTCACACCGAACCACTAATGCGTTTGAACGTAGAGGCAAATACCCAAGCTGCGATGGAACAGCTGCGGGACAAGGTCCTCAACCTGATCAACCATTAGTTTCTCTTATGCTTGACGTAGCTATTTCCCTCGGTTAGCATAAGGTTATTATTAGCACTCGCGAATGTGGAGTGCTAACTTGTCGCTAAAGTAGGGAGTTTTATGGATCTAAAAACTTTTGGTAACAAAGTTATTGTCAAAGTACAGGAGGCTGAGACCCAGACGCAGGCAGGTATTTTTATTCCTGATACTGCCCGGGAAAAACCCAATGAGGGCACAGTGGTGGCCATTGGCCCAGATGTGAATGAAGTCAAAGTTGGCGATACCGTGATTTTTCCCAAGTACAGTACCCGGATTGAACGCGAAGAAGGTGAGTACGTAGTCCTCAAGGAAGAGGACATTGATGCCGCGATAACAGGTAAGGAGCAATAATGGCCAAGCAAGTTTTCTACGATGATGATGCCAGAAGCCGGGTACTAGCCGGTGCCAAGGAATTGCACGACGCTGTGCGGGTGACTATGGGTCCAAAGGGCCGCAACGTGGTGATCGGTAAGAGTTACGGCGGCCCATCTGTGACTCACGACGGTGTAACTGTGGCTAAGGCCATCGACTTAGAGATTAAAAAAGACAGCAAGGATCTCGGTAAGAGCGTCGGCGCTGAGCTGGTAAAACAAGCTGCCAGCAAGACCGGTGATGAGGTGGGTGATGGCACCACTACTGCAACCGTTCTCACCTACCACATCTTAAACGAAGCTAATCGTTTGATTGCGGCCGGTCACAACCCGATGGATCTGAAGAAGGGCCTGGACGAGGCTTCAACAGCCGTCCTAGCTAAGGTAGACTCCATGACCGAGAAGATTGCTGGTAACAAAGAGAAGGTGGCTCAAGTAGCGACAGTTTCAGCTGGTGACTCTGAGATTGGCAGTCTGATTGCTGACGTCATTGAAGCCGTTGGCGAAGATGGCTCAGTTACTGTGGAGCAGTCTCAGGGCTTTGGCATCGACAAGGAAATTGTTGAAGGCTTCAAGATTGACCGCGGTTACATCAGCGCCTACATGGTGACTGATACTACCCGGATGGAAGCCGTCTATGACAAACCGCTAATTATGATAACTGATAAGAAAATTAGCTCGATCCAAGATGTGCTGCCGCTGCTCGAGAAAATCGCTGCCGGCGGCAAGAAAGATCTCGTCATCATTGCCGAAGAAGTTGATGGCGAAGCCCTTGCCACTCTGGTGTTAAACAGATTAAAGGGTACCTTTAACGCTCTCGCCATCAAGGCTCCAGCCTTTGGTGATCGACGCAAGGCTATCCTAGAAGACATCGCCGTTCTGACCGGAGCTACTGTCATTAGTGAAGACACCGGTGTGACCTTTGAGAACGCCACCATCGATATGATGGGCAGCGCTCGCAAGATCATTGCCGACAAGGACAACACCACCATCATCGAAGGCTATGGCAATCCAGGTGACGTTAAGGAGCGGATTACACAGTTGAAGGCTCAGATTGAAGCGGCCACCAGCGAATTTGATAAGGAAAAGATGGAGGAGCGCTTGGCGGCTCTAGCCGGCAAGGTGGCCGTCATCAAGGTTGGCGGTGCCACTGAAACTGAGATCGAAGAGAAAAAGTACCGGGTAGATGACGCCGTAGCTGCTACCAAAGCAGCGGTAGCTGAGGGCATTGTCCCTGGTGGTGGTGTCACCTTGGTAGATGCTTCGAAGGCCCTGAAATCAGATAGTGAAGGTGCCAAGCTCCTTGGCGGCGCCCTGGTGCAGCCCTTTAAGCAGCTTATGGACAACGCTGGCCTGAACGCTGAAGCCACCCTGGGCAAGGTCTTGGATGGCCAAGATGGCATGGGCTATGACGTCAATGCGCCAGAGAAACTAGTTAATATGAAACAGCGTGGCATTGTTGATCCGGCCAAGGTAACCAAGGAAGCCTTGCAAACTGCTGTCTCGATTGCCGGTACCGCTATGACCATGGGTGCCCTGGTAGTTGATATCCCTGAAGACAAACCAGCTCCAGCTGGTGGCATGCCTGGCGGCGGCATGGGCATGGATTTCTAAAGAAACTGTCATCCTCTGGCTTGACCAGAGGATCGATTCTCAAAACAAGTCCGAGAACGACAGACGAGGAACTAAATGAGGCCTGCGGGCCTCATATTAGGTGCCAATAATACTATTGACAAATAAGTCAATGCTTGATATAATGGTTTTTATCGCTCGCAAGAGTGTTATTGAAAAACTAGTTCGCTAGCTGTCACCCCGCACCACCCGGCGCTGAGCGCTGGGTACGATCGTCCATGGACGATTAGCACTGAGAAGCCAATGTTGCGTTACTGGGGCTGGTCCCTAAGCCGCACTGAGGCCCTTGGCAGCTACCGGCCGGGTGGGTCGCGCAAATCGCGGCCCTCCCGGAGTTCGCATAGCAAAGAGCACGCTGCAATGATGCAGCTGCTGCTCTGGCCCAGAGCGCACCCATTTCGAGTGCCCTGGCCGTTCGCTACCGGAGGAGCAAAGGTTGGCGCGATCATCGCGACACCCGCAATCCTCCACCCGGGATAGGCTCTTCCTATCCCGGACCTTCTTACCTCGCCCCAGTCCGGGCGGATGGGGGGAAGGCCCCCGACGGGGAAGTACGATCCCACCGACGTACTCTCCCCGTCGGGGACACCCGAGACGAAAAACCGTCTCGGGTTTTTCTTTTGTTATAATCAGGTCAATGGCTGTTATCGAGCAATCACCCACCCCTATGGATTCAGGTGGCTTTGAATTGGCCAAGCAGCTGGAAGGCTTGGAAGCTGAGCTTGAGCCTGTCACAGCGGATCAATTTAGTGCCAATGCTGATGATATTTTTGCTACCATCCAAGGGGCGGTTGAGGACGGTCAGCCGCGGGCGGAAGGCTACAAAAGGGCTACAGAGGCTTATGTAACCAACGAAAGCACCCCGGCCCTGCGAGAACAGGCTCAAATCTTGCTGGCAGCTCCATTAGCTCATAAGGTGTCCCAGAAGCTGGAAGGCATTAATCAGGAGATGAAACAGGGACGAACCAAGGAGTTATCAGAGGAGCGCCGGCGATTGGTCAGCGATATTCTGGTTTATAATCATCTGCTGCGTAATTTTGTTTATGACAACCACGGTGAAATAACAGCGGATCAGGTTCAAAACTGGCTAGAACGAGCCAGTGGCGGCGAGGCAGGCTGGGCCCGAGGTATGGTGGCGGGCTTTGCCGGCGAGGTGGCCATTGCCAGGTTAGCTACGCGAGTAAGTGAAATTGACAGCATTAAGCTCAGCACGGCCGAAGAGGATCGTAAAGGTGTCGACATGATTGCTCAGACTTCAGGGGGACGGCAGGTGCCGATCGATGTCAAAACTGGCGGCCAAGTAGGAGTTGATTTAACCAGTTCTGAAACTGGTGGCCGGGTGGAAGTTGGTGTAAGCCGTGATGAGATAGCGAAACCAGGTCTAACTAAGTGTAGAAATGGGGCCGAGAGAATAATGACTGGTTTTGAAATTCATCCGGATCACGAGGCCGCAGTGGTTTCAAGAATCCGGTCGGCCGTATTCCATTGATTTATAATCAGATTTAGTATAAAATAATGCGGCTTACAACTGTAAGCGGTTCAAACCAGGAGAAAAGGGGTAGGATGCCCGCGTCATCGGGTGGGATGCTGCCGCTGCAGGCAGACCAACCGGTCATCCCTGGGGCAGTTATATGCCAGCTCACCTCCACCATCGTTACCTTTTATATGGCTCGAAAGGAGATGTCACACCTGGTTTGGGATTGCTTGATGGGGCACATTGCTGCTTGTCAGCCCTGTGAAACCAAACTCGCTTCCCTCAGCCGCCACAATTGAATCTGGCCCTGTACCACCTGGTACAGGGCCTTTAGCTTTCTGGAGCTGACCGAGTAAATATACTTGACAAATATAATGATCTGTGATAGAATAGTGTACTGTAACTTGAAAAAGTTAATGATTTCCAGGTCCTCACCAATCGGGTGCTGATGCATAGGCATCCGGTTTGTGAGGGCCTAAGGTGGCCTTCATGAACAAGAGGAGACTCTGCCCATGACCGCCACCCTATTGCAATCCTGCAACCGTTCCGTCCTGGACGACTTCGCCGAGTTCCAGCGCGTTCGCGACCACGTCGTCGACACGCTGCCGACCTCGCCGCGCCACAAGGGCGTAATCAAGACCAAGCTGTCGTCCAGCAAGCACCAGACCGGAATGTACGGCCTGCTGCTGGTGGACGCCGCCCTCTACCAGGGGCGGCTCCGCGAGTTGAAGAAGATGGGCGTCATCGACGAGACCACCTTCGAGGCCACCATGGAGCTGCTGCGCAGCAACCAGGCCGGCGACATGAGGCAGGGCATGACCCAGGTGGAGCAGCTCGAGTCCACGCACAGCGTGGTAAAGGGCACCTACCGCAGCGACCCGTTCGCGACGGCCGCCTAGTTCACCATAGGCATCCGGGATGCCCCGGGGGATCCGTCACATCATGACGACCCCTGGGGCAAACCCAAAGCGACCATTCCGGTCGCTTTTTTCGTATAATAAACATATGCTTGATGACCAAGCCTTTATTAGTCAGTTAGACCATAGCCATGCCTTGGGCATTATTGGTGGCCAGCCATCTCAGCTCGGTCAACACTTTCAAATCCCAGACATCGATGGACACGGCATTAGTAACGTTATTGTGGCTGGCATGGGCGGCTCGGCCTTGGGCGGTTTGTTCCTCGGCCGCTGGCTCAAAGACCAACTGCCAGTGCCGCTGGAAGTTGATCGCGGCTACGATTTGCCGGCCTATGCTGGCCCCGACACCCTGGTGATTGTGTCTAGTTATTCCGGTAACACCGAGGAGGACCTCTCGCAGCTGGATCAAGCTATTGAGGCCGAGTGCCGGATCGTGATCATGACAGCCGGTGGCGAGCTAGCCAAGCGAGCGGCAGCAGATAATATTCCGATCACTATGATTCCCAGCGGCTTTCAACCGCGGCTGGCCGTGCTGTACGAAATCAAGGCTCTAGCCAGTCTGTTTGATCACCTTGGTTTAACGGCTGATGCGGCCGAGCAATTAACGGCTGCTGGTCAGTGGCTGGTGCCTCACCTAGCCGGCTGGGTGGCTGAGGTGCCGACCCGTGACAATCAAGCCAAGCGTATCGCACAGGAATTTCTTGGTTGCGGGGTAGTGGTTTACGCTGGCCCAATGCTGGGCATGCAGGCCTTCAAGTGGAAGATTGATATTAATGAGAACGCCAAGCAGGCCGCCTTTTGCTATGAGCTGTCTGAGTTTAACCACAATGAATTCTTGGGCTGGAAAAATCCCCGCGACAAGCTATTAAAAGTTGTCGAGCTGCATTCCAGTTTGGACGACCAGCGCATCGCCAAGCGCTGGGAAATTTCCAACCGGTTGCTGTCTGGCCAGATGCCCAAGCCGATTATTATTGAAGCCGTCGGGGAGAGTCAGTTGCAGCAAATGCTATGGACACAGCTGCTCGGTGACTACGTCAGTGTCTACCTAGCATTCCTTAACAATCAGGATCCAACGCCGGTGGATTTGATTGAGAAGCTAAAAAAAGAATTGCGCAGCTAATAAAAAACGGTCAATT
>CAYYRL010000011.1:9177-17857 GCA_964474165.1 uncultured Candidatus Saccharimonadales bacterium | reverse complement strand
GCCAAGCACAAAATAAGTGCCGAGGTCATCAACTGCGCCACAGTTAAACCCTTGGATGTCGAGACAATTCTAGCTAGCGCCAAAAAAACTGGGGCGGTGGTAACGGTTGAAGAGGCGCAGGCAATTGGAGGATTGGGCGGCGCGGTGGCGGAGCTACTGGGCGACAAGTTACCGCTGCCATTGACCCGTGTTGGGATGACTGATCACTTTGGAGAATCGGGTGATCCTGATGAATTAATCGAACACTTTGGTCTATCGGCGCCTCATATTGCCAAAGCCGCCGCGGCCGTTATTAATCGAAAGGATAAATCATGACCGATATTATGGGCGCTCGCGACTTATTTGAACGCTCGAAGGCCGAAAAATTTGCTTTCGGCTCATTCAACGCCGATAACCAAGAGACCATCAAGGCCATCGCCCAAGCCGCCGCTGCTAAAAAGTCACCGGCCTTGGTTGAAGTGTCTGACGGCGAAGTTAGAGCCATTGGACTAGCTAACCTGCGTGACATGATTGATAACTACAAAGCTGAGCTGGGGGTGGAACTTTATCTGCATCTCGATCACTCGCCCAGCGTCGAAGCCGCTAAGGCTGGAGTTGACGCTGGCTTCGAATCGATCCATATTGACCTGTCTCAAGCCAAAAAGGATGCCTCGGTCGAGGAGATCACAGCGGCTGCCAAAGAAGTGGTGGATTACGCCAAGAAAACTGGGGCTATCGTTGAGAGCGAGCCGCATTACTTTGGCGGCGGCTCAAATGTTTTCAAAGAAGCCTTTGATTACGAAGAGATAAAAAAATTTTTTACTAAACCCGAAGAGGCAAAGACTTTCTGTGCGAACACAGGGATTGATACCTACGCGGTAGCCATCGGCAACCTCCACGGACTGTATCCGGTACCTAAGCAACTTGATATTAGTTTATTGCGACAAATTCGCAGCAGTCTCGATTGTTACCTCAGTCTGCACGGCGGCAGCGGTACTCCCGAAGATCAGTTTAAAGCCGCAGCCGCCAACGGTATTAATAAGATCAACATTAACTCGGAGTTACGCAAAGCCTTCCGGACAACACTCGAAGAGCAGTTGAAGGCCAAACCGGACGAGTTTGCCGTCGTCAAGCTCATCGATAAGGTGATTGCGGCAGTCCAAGCGGTGGTGGAAGGCAAAATGGATATTTTCGGCTCGTCGGGCAAAGCCGCTTAGTTCTCAGCCCTAAGCTTAACTGGTATCATAGAGCCATGAAGAAACAGCCCAGGGTGGTGACAGTGGGCGCCGCAACCCAGGACGTATTTCTAAGTGGCAAAACCTTTGCCGCCAAACGCGACGTGCGCAGCCGCGACGAAGTTGAACAGTTTCCGCTCGGAGCCAAGCTGCCGGTTGATGAAGTCGTCTTTGATACCGGCGGCGGCGGCACCAATGCGGCCGTCACATTTGCCCGCCAAGGGTTTGCGGTTAGCTATTGGGGCAAGGTTGGCCATGATGGCGCCGGCGCTGAGGTGCTGCGCGTACTGCGCAAGGAAGGCGTGGCTACCAATCACGTGGCCTTCGACAGTAAGCTAGCGACTGGTTATTCAGCCATCTTGAATGCGCCTAAGGGCGAACGCACAATCCTCAGCTACCGCGGAGCCTCACACAACCTGCATACCGCTGATTTTACGATCCGCAATCTGGATGCCGACTGGCTCTACATTACATCCCTAGCGGGCAACCTGGGTTTGCTTGGTCGGCTGCTCAAGCACGCCAATAGCAAGGGCATCGAAGTGGCCCTGGATCCTGGCAATGCCGAACTGGATCAGGCTAAGGAACTGAAGCGGCTATTGCCACTGGTGCGGGTGCTGAAGGCCAATCGCGAAGAATTTAGCCAACTGTTTGGTCAGGCTGAGCCGCACGAGCTACTGAAGGCTGCTACCGGTTTGGTTCATTACGCCCTAGTCACCGACGGCGGCAAAGGGGTTTGGGCCAGCGATGGGGCCAGTCTGTACCACGCCGGCCAGTACCGCAACGTCAAGGTTGTCGATCGCACTGGCTCTGGTGACGCCTTTGGTTCTGGTTTTGTAGCCGCTCTGGCCCGGGGCGATTCCATCGAGCAGGCTTTAACCCTAGGCAGCGCCAACGCCACTAGTGTCGTCCAGCACTTTGGGAGCAAACCAGGTATCTTGCATGGCGGAGCCAGGCTAAAGAAAATGAACATTGAGGTGGCAGCCTTATGAGCCAAATCTCTGATTTTCTGAAAGCTGAGCAGCCATTGTTTGATCATAGTTTGCAACAATTGGAAGCCATCACGGATCAGCCCGGCGTCGACGCCAAACTGACCGCTGAGATTATCCAAGCGGCTGGTAGCCATATCAAAGCTTTGGGGCTGGATCCAACTGTTAGTGGGCCAGACTTGTATCAGGCGCTGATCAATCAGGTCAAAAGTCATGACCAGCATTTGGCCAAAACTTTGGGCGCTAGCGATCCGACCAGTATCCCGGAAATGATTCCACTGATTGTGGACAAGATTAAAACTCTGGACCTGCCGAAGACCGGCTTTTTCTTGCGCGAAGCCAAAGCCCAGGATATGCTGCGGGCTCAGCCGCCAGCCAATGTCATGCAGCGGCTCGGCTATAGTGATATAGAAGCCATGCTGGCGGCAGAAAATATTTATGAGCTGTATTTGGCGCTGCGGTTTGCTGAGGAAGCTGATTGGCTGAACCAGTTCGATGCCACCTATCACAGCCTGGAGGCTAGCGATTTCGAGGACCGCGATTTGCACGTTATGATTTTTGATTCCCAGAAATGGGGCGACATCGCCGAACACTTCATTCAAAAGAAGCGCCATAATATCACTCATTCCAAAGAGCTGGGCGCCATAGGCGTCATGCCGATGACCGAAAGTCATATGAATGGCATCACGCTCAAAGTGCTGCCACTACTCTTGCATTACTTTAACGAAGTCCACCTCTACAGTTCTTTCTTTAAACTAATGACACCGAAACCCAACTTTGGTGAAATCGTAGCCACGACCTTGATTGCTGACCCGGCCCGGGTCAAAGTTATGGCAGGCCAGCACATTCACTGGCGGGTGATTCAGCGCTACTATGGCAAGCTGCCGAAGGAGCATCATCCTGAGCAGTTTCAGCCTCATGTGCAGCCGGAAGATTTGCACTGGCGCAAAGCCGAAGAAATCCTCTACGACATCGATCCGGAACTGGAGATTTGGCGGAATAAAGACTTTGTGGCCACCACGATTGGCGAGGATACGGTAACATTTAACTTAATGGATATTAGTCTCAGCTACTCCAATGGCATCACCTACCAAGATCGCTACTTGTATCACTTTCGCGAGGCCCTGTGGAACGAGATCTTTGAGCGCTACTTGGGGCAAAAGACGTTGGAAGCTCAGGTTTTAGAGCGGTTGGATAATGATGTCATTGCCCCGGAGGAGTTAAAGTGAAACATACCTATCAAATTTGTATTTCGGGGGCCGCGGCTGGCGACAGTGTTGAGCTAGCATCGGCTCAGATCAAAGATGTGGCTAGAGAAGTGGTGGCCAGGGGTCATATCGTCATGACCGGAGCCACCAAGGGCTTGCCGCACATTGCCGCCCTGGCTGCTCAGATGGCCGGCGGCACCTCGATTGGTTTCTCGCCGGCCTCCAGCCGGGTGGCCCATGTCCGCAAATACAAACTGCCGCTCAATGGCTTTGATACCATTCTGTACACCGGTTTCGAATACACTGGCCGCAATTTATTGCTGGTGCGCTCTAGCGATGCCGTCATCATGGTTGGTGGCCGGATCGGCACCTTGAACGAGCTGACCATTGCCATCGAAGAACGTAAACCGATCGGGGTACTGCTGGGGTCCGGGGGAGAAACTGAGGAAGTCCAGCATGTCCTGAAGGCTGCCAAGCGGCTGCGCACCAATATCTTCTTTGATTCTGATCCCAAGAAGTTGGTTGATACGGTGCTCAAAGCTGTCGGCAAGCGCTACATTAAGCTGCGCCGGGACTAAGCCGTCAATATTGCCTGAGCTTGTCGAAGGCTCATTGGACCCCTCGACTTTGCTCGGGGGATAAGAGGGGGATTGCAAGTTGATCATGGATCTGCTTTAATAAGCATTAGCATTAATAAATTTCATTATGGCAGAGCCAGAACAGCCGGCGGAAGCTGAATCTCAGCCCGAGCCGGCAACCGAAACCAAAACCACACCCGAAGCTGATCACAAACCTGAGCCCAAAACCAAGCTGGGCTTGAAAGCCCGTTGGCACAATTTATCAAAGCGTAACAAGATTATCGTTGGCGCTGCCGGTGGCTTATTGGCCGTTTTGTTGCTAACTCTAGCCACGCCCCTACGCTACATCGTAGTTGGCTCATTTCATCAAGGTACTTTGACGGCCACGGTGGTGGATGATAGCACTGGCGACCCAGTGCCTGACGCCCAAGTTGGCATCGGCAAGGTTTCGGCCACTACCGATAAGTCTGGCCACGTCGTCTTAAAGGACTTAAAACTCGGTCATGCCAATGTAACTATTAATAAACATGCCTATGACACCAAAACCATCCCCGTGACGGTCTTTTGGCGGCCGGTCAAACTGGGTACTGTAAAAATTCACAGCAACGGCGTTTTGATCAAATTTAGTGTTAGCGACTGGGTCAGCACCAAACCAGTGACAGCGGCCAAAGTCACCATTGGTAATTCATCAGCCGTGACTGATGCCAGTGGCGAAGCCAGTGTCAGTATTGAGCCCCAAGCCGTGGCTGGTGCCAAGGCGGCGGTGATGGCCGATGGTTATAATTTGCAAGCCGTAACCGTGGCTGGAGCCGAGGCGCCGAATGCCGTTAAGCTGGTACCGGCCGGCAGTGTTTACTACTTCTCCAATCGCAGTGGCCGTATTGACCTCTACTCAGCTAAACTCGATGGTAGCGGCCAGACAGTTGTGCTCAAGGGCACCGGTTCTGAGGACAGTGCTACCGGTCTGCTGCCCAGCATCAATGACCCAGACACCATGGCCATCGTGTCTAGCCGCATCGGTAAACGGGCTACCAACGGCACGCTTGAACATGATCTGTTTATGTACAGTGGCGGCAAGTTTGCCCAGATTGATAGCGGGGTCGATTTTGAAGACTTTCGGGCTTGGATTGGCGACAATTTGGTTTACATCGTGACCGACAAAAATGGCAATGTGGTCATTAAGTCCTACAATGCCAAAACCAAAACTGCTAAGAAGCTGACGACTATTACCAAGCCTGACGGCGAAGATTCTTACACTTATGTTCAAGGGCTGAGTGTAGCCAGCGATAAACTTTATTACACGGTCACCAGTAACGATGAGAGTCAAATCGGCTTCTATAGCATTGGTCTAACCGGTGGATCCAAGCAGCTTGACACTAGCTACGTCAGCCAAGCTTATCGCCAAAGTAAACCAGCCCTGAGCGTCGGCCTGTCCGACAACAACAACCCCAACTTAATCTGGAAGTCGCTAAACTTTGCCACTGGGGGCTTCACTCAACTGGCTGGCGAGCCGGCCAGCGAATCTAATCGCGGCTACGCCGATTCACCAGACAAAACCCATTCAGTTTACGTTGAAACCCGCGACGGCAAGAGCCAGCTGTACTTAACTGACGGCGAGGGCAAGAACGACACCGCCATCACTACCTCGGGCGTGGTTAACCAGTTTGTAAACTGGTATAACAACCGCTACGTCGTCTACTCGACTAATGACAAGGGCAGTGTGCTGCACATCGTCGCCATCACCGGCGGCACCGAGCAAAAAGTGGCTGATTTCTTCCAGGGGAATGGTAAAACTTACGGCGGGGGTTATAACCCAGCCTACGAATAATGATTAAAGAGAGGTGAGCATGAAAAACTATTTCAAAAACCAACGCGGCGCCATCGACATCATCCTGATCGCAGTCATTGCAGTGCTGCTGGCTGGGCTCGGTGGCTACGTTTACTACCAGCAGCAACAAAACAATAAAGCTTATGATGCGGCTAAAGGCGGCGTGACAGTTTCCAAACAGACCAAAAAGACTGCTTCTCCCGCCAAATCTACAAGCTCGTACAAGACTACCTCAGTCACACCTACTGATGGGGCTGCTGTTACTTTAAGACTTCCAACAGGCTGGACAGTTATCGGGGGGCCCGAAATAGTTAAAACCATTGGCGCTACCAAGTTCATGATCAATGTTCAAATAACCGAGGATGATTATTTACAAGGTAATTATGGTGGTAAGGCCACTGTAGTTAAGACTGTGACAGACTCAGCCGGTAAGACTTTATATGTAATTAAGACGGCGGATAGCTACATTGCTCTGAGCAGCTGTTCTCCTGAAAACGGCGATGGATGTTCGTTAAGTCAGAAGGGCAAACCCTTGCTAGTCCTAATGCATACCTATCAATCCGGAGATCAGTATGTGCGCGAAATCGACTTCAATTCAAAAGATACAGCCCAGGCAATTGCAGACTTTGAAACTATGGTAGAAGGAATCAAATACTAAGAATGAAATCACTCAAATCCCAACGCGGCGCCATCGACATTATCCTGATCGTGGTCGTGGCAGTGCTACTAGCCGGTCTCGGCGGCTACGTTTACTACCAGCAGCAACAAAATAACAAAGCCTACGATGCTTCACACAATGGCGTGACGGTAACCAAGAAGTCCAAAAAAGTTACCAAACCAGTGGCTGATCCAACCGCAGACTGGACAGCTTACACTAGCGTAAAGGGGAAGTTTTCTCTAAAGTACCCTCCGACATGGGTCCAACCCACAAACAAAGAGCTTTGTAGCGAAGGATTGTTTGATCGCACCCTCTACTTAGGGCAAACCAAAGACAGTGTGTTGAAATGTGCAACTGAATACTTCGGTGTTCTGCATGTTGGATCCGTAGCCGGCGATAAGCGCGCTGATTCGAACTTTGGAAGTGGCTGGAGCAGCATAACCAAAAAATTGGTGACCGTTAGTGGAGTGACTGGAGAGCGTTCAATGGCTACCAAAGTTCATCCCGCCAACGAGTTTGACGGAAATGCTGGTGACAAAGAAATTCAATACGTTTTTTACACTAACGGCATTACGTATATTGCTAGTTATACCCTTCCAGTCCAGGGTCCTTTTCCGGACGTGACTGAAGACTTCGACACCATGATCACAAAGACCCTGAAGTTTAATTAAGGAGGGACAGTGAAGACTCTCAAATCCCAACGCGGTGCCATTGACATCATTTTGATCGTAGTAGTTTTAGTCCTGGCTGCCGGTCTCGGTGGCTACGTTTACTACCAACAGCAACAAAATAATAAGGCTTTGGATAAGGCCGGCAGTGGCGTGACGGTGACCAAGAAAACAGCTCAGACCACGACTGCCAAGAGCGGTTCTTACGCCGGCTGGAAAACATATACCTCAGCCTATGAGAAATCTAGCTTTATGTACCCTTCTACTTGGACCGTTGCATTTAAGGCTTCACCTGGCGTTCCAGGCAAGCAAGTTATATTGACGTCTCCAAGCGGATTAAAACTTACCTATGATGACTTTGTTGATGGTCTCGGGGGAGGATGTAACCCTGAGGATCCTCATGTCAAAATTGAAAGTTTTGAGAAGCTTTCAAATGCCAATGGCTCTCATTCAATTTATTTGGTGACAATTGACGACGGTACTATTGGCCTTGTGGGCTCCAGTGACTTCGAGGCCAAAACCGGAGACACGGGTTCGTGTCTGTTCTACTTTGTAATTGATCCCAAGAATGGCAGCAAAACCCACCATGTTATGTTCAGTGAAGAGATTCAAAGTGGCGTTAACGAAACTGACTCCAAAGTGACTGCAGCTGATTCGGCTACTGCAAAATTAATCCTAAAAAGTTACAAGTACTAGTGAAACAAATCAAATCCCAGCGTGGCGCCGTCGATATAATCCTGATCGCAGTGGTCCTGGTTTTGGCCGCTGGCCTCGGTAGTTACGTTTACTACCAGCAGCAACAAAACAACAAAGCACTCGATAAGGCTGGTTCTGGTGTCATTGTAACCAAGCATTCCAAAAAACCTGGCGCAGCCGTTGACCCGACTGCAGGGTGGAAAATGTTTACAAGCACAAGTGGCAAATTTAGTTTTAAGTACCCTGATTCCTTGAGGCCTGGTACATGCGACAACACCGATAAAATTGTTTACCTGCCCTCAACGGGCTCAGTGGCCTGTGGAACGGATGGCCAATCTGGAATGACATTTTTAGCTGGCGACAATGGACCTTCAATTACGATTAACTCCAATGATTACGAAAATATCAAATTAACAAATGTAACTGCTGACGGTGTTAGTGGCACCCGTAAATCGGGGACGATTAAGAAAGACTATGTTGGCCTAGGTGCTGCCGGTGAAGTAAGTATCGTTTACACATTTAAGGTAAATGGAACAACCTTTTTAGCTTTCTACACCTATACGCCAGGTGAGCCAAATCGAACCGCCGACTTCGACACAATGGTAACTAAGACGCTGAAGTTTAACTAGATGCATCAGCGTGGGGGCGTAATCATCTGGATCTTGTTCCTAAGTTTATTGATCGCTGGTGCTTGGTATGTGACTAAGTACGCCATCAAACATCCCGTGACCACCGAGCAAGCGGTCCCAACGCAAACCATTGAGCAAGGCCAGAACGCTGTTAACCGGGCCAAGCATGCGCAATCCCAGTATCCAAACCCGACGAACCAATACTAGGCTTGTTA
>CAYYRL010000011.1:0-9077 GCA_964474165.1 uncultured Candidatus Saccharimonadales bacterium | reverse complement strand
CCAAGCATGCGCAATCCCAGTATCCAAACCCGACGAACCAATACTAGGCTTGTTATACTGGGGGTATGCCCAAGTTCAGATTAAAGAGTAAATATCAGCCGACTGGCGACCAGCCGACGGCAATTGAGAAATTGACGGCCGGGGTTAAAGAAAAACTGCGCGAGCAGACGTTATTGGGCGTTACCGGCTCGGGTAAAACTTTTACGATGGCCAATATTGTGGCCAACGTTCAGAAACCAACCTTGGTACTGAGCCACAATAAGACATTGGCGGCCCAGCTGTACGGTGAGTTCAAGGAGTACTTTCCGGACAACGCCGTCCAGTACTTCGTTAGCTATTACGATTATTATCAGCCCGAGGCCTACATCCCGCGCAGCGACACTTATATCGAGAAAGATTCCTCAATTAATGAAGAGATTGAACGCTTGCGGCATGCCGCTACCATGAGCCTGCTGACCCGCCCTGATGTCTTGATCGTGGCATCGGTTAGCTGCATCTACGGCTTGGGCGATGTCGAGGACTATTCGGCCATGACCCTGAAGCTGAAGGTCGGGGAGCGTCAACTGCGCGATAAGCTGCTGCGACGCTTAACTGATATTCAATACGATCGTAATGACATGGATTTCACCCGCGGCCGGTTCCGGGTGCGCGGTGATACGGTCGAAGTTTACCCAATTGGCGAGGAAACAGCCTACCGGCTGGAATTCTTTGGTGACGAACTGGAAAAGATCACTCAAGTTGACCCGCTGACGGGTGAGGTGATTGCTAGCCGTGATAGTTTGAGCATCTTTCCGGGATCACACTACGTCACGCCGCAGCAAAAGTTGCAACTAGCGGTGACTAATATTAAAGACGAGCTGGAGCAGCGATTGGGGCAATTGCGCAAAGATGGCAAATTACTGGAGGCCCAGCGGCTGGAGCAGCGCACTCGGTATGATGTCGAGATGATTGAGCAGACCGGCTTTGTGTCCGGCATTGAAAACTATTCCCGCTATCTCAGTAACCGCGAGCCGGGTGAGCAGCCAGCGACATTGCTTGACTACTTTCCGGACGACTTTTTGATGTTCATCGACGAAAGCCATATGACGGTGCCGCAGGTGCGGGCCATGTACAATGGCGACCGCTCCCGCAAGGAAGTCTTGGTGGAGCATGGTTTTCGCTTGCCCAGCGCCCTGGATAACCGGCCGCTGCGCTTTGCCGAGTTTGAACATCACATCAATCAGGTGGTCTATGTCTCAGCCACCCCGGCCGAACATGAGCTCAGCCGGTCCAAGCAAGTGGTGGAGCAAATCATTCGCCCGACTGGCTTACTTGATCCCGAAATTTCAGTTCGTCCTATCAAGGGCCAAATCGACGATCTGATCGCCGAGATCAAAGCGACTACCGCTAAGGGTCAGCGGGTACTGGTAACCACCCTAACTAAACGCATGAGCGAAGACTTAACGGATTACCTCAAAGATCTAGGCATTAAAGTCCAGTATTTGCACTCCGAGATTCAAACATTTGAGCGCACCGACATTCTGCATGACTTGAGGCTCGGTGTTTATGACGTGGTGGTGGGTATCAACTTATTACGTGAAGGCTTAGATTTACCCGAAGTCAGCCTGGTGGCCATTCTTGATGCCGATAAGGAAGGCTTCCTGCGCGGCGGCAGTGCTCTCATTCAAACCATTGGCCGAGCAGCGCGCCATGTTGAGGGTCGGGTGGTGATGTACGCTGACCGCACCACTGATTCCATGAAACTAGCGATTGAAACTACCGAGCAGCGGCGCCAAGTTCAGCAAGCTTATAACGATCAACATGGCATTACCCCGGCCGGCATCCAAAAAGCGCTCAGAGAGCGAATGCAAAAAGAGACCGAACAAACAGAGGAAGAAATTCGCCGCACCGACTTTCGGGCTATTCCTCGCGACGAACGTAAGTACTTGGTTAAGCAAATGACTGATCAAATGGACTTGGCAGCCCAAAACCTGCAGTTTGAAAAAGCCGCCGCCCTGCGCGACCAGATAGCCGAGATCAAAGACTCGCTCACAACCAAGCGAGGATAAGCTCGACAAGTTTGGTCTAATCCTGTAGAATACTTGGGTTCGCCGATCCAAAAGGGGGCGTCATGGCGTGGGGCGGCTTTGAGTCTGCCGATTCTAAGAATCGCAGCAGCAAGACCTTCGCCGGGTTCGGAACGGTCATCATTGCCATGATCGTGGTCATCGCTGGCTCGGCCCTGGTCACACTGGGCTGGATGCTAGTCGATCATCTCTAGGAGGCAAGGCTATGCCGGAAGTCCAAGGCGACTACGTTCAGAGCCGTCCTCCGAAGCGGCAGCGCGATGAAGATGACCCCACCTGGGGAGAAATCGCCTATGTACTGCGGGCCGTGGCCTGGGATACCCTGTGTACGATCGGCCGTAAGTTGATGGGTCTGGCTGATCGCCACAACCAATTCAGCTCCAATCAGAGGGAGATGTGACATGCTGGCAGAGCACTACGCGTGGGTGTCAAACTTGATCCTGATCTCGGCACTGCCGCTGTTTGCAGCCATCTGCTGGCTGGTCATCAACTTTGACCGCCGGCCCAAACAACATTCGCGTGATTCGACCTAGCGTCGTCTCAGGGGCCTCGGTCTTCGGACCGGGGCCCTCTCTATTGTTTGAGCAGGGCGAGAACTAATCAGTTCAATCAAGTAGTTCTCACTACGTTCGAACAATAAGTGAGGGGCTCCTAGCTTCTTGATAAATGTTGACTTAGAGCGTATACTTTATCTTTGTTCTCGTTTATGACAGTGGAGTCGTATGCAAGATAAAATCATCGTGCGCGGTGCGCGCGAACACAATCTCAAAAATATAGACGTTACAATTCCGCGCGATAAGTTAGTGGTTATTACCGGTTTATCGGGCTCGGGTAAATCCTCTCTGGCCTTTGATACCATTTATGCTGAGGGTCAGCGTCGGTATGTCGAATCACTGAGCGCCTATGCTCGCCAGTTTTTGGGCTTAATGGAAAAACCCGATGTTGATCAGATTGAGGGCCTGAGTCCGGCCATCTCCATCGATCAGAAGTCTAGTTCCCGCAACCCGCGGTCGACGGTTGGCACTGTGACCGAAATTTATGATTATTTGCGACTGCTGTTCGCGCGTATCGGCGTCCCCCACTGCCCGATTTGCGGCCGGGAAGTTAGCCGCCAAACCTCGGGTCAAATTGTTGATCAAGTGTTGGCTCTGCCCCGCGACAGCCGGATTTTGATTTTGGCGCCGGTGGTTGATGACAAGAAAGGCGAGCATCGTCATGTGGCCGTCCAGCTGCGTAAGGCCGGCTTTGCCCGGGTGCGAGTTGACGGCGTGATTTATGATGTCAATGAATTTCCGGACCTAGATAAACAGCGTAAGCACACTGTCGAGGCGGTGGTTGACCGGCTGACGGTCGATGACGACATCCGCCAGCGGCTGACAGAGTCGATTGAGCAAGCCTTGGCACTGGGTGAAGGGGTGGTCAAAATTATGGCCGTCGACAATGACGGTAATCCGACTAGCGAGCACATTTATAGTGAACACTACGCTTGCGAACTGCACCCTGAAGTCAATTTGCCGGAAATTGCGCCGCGCAACTTTTCCTTTAACTCGCCGCACGGGGCTTGCCCGCACTGTACCGGCTTAGGCTCAAAGCTTGAGGTTGATCCAGAGCTCATCATTCCCAATCGTAAATTATCGATCAGCGAAGGGGCCATTCGCCCCTGGAGCCGGACTACGGCTCGCCTGAGTTGGTATGCCAAACTGCTCGATGCGGTGGCCAAGGCGGGCAAGTTTAGTATTGATGCGCCGGTGAGCGAGATGAAGCCAGATGACCTCAAAACCATTCTTTATGGTCTGGGTGATCAACAGATTAGTGTTCGCGGCCCCGGCGGCCGCACTTATCACACCACCTATGAAGGTGTGATTCCTAATCTTGAACGCCGTTACCACGAATCCGATTCTGACTTCGTCAAGCGCGAGATTGAAAAGTACATGGCCGAGCGCGAGTGTCCAGTCTGCCTGGGTCAGCGCTTAAAGCCGGAAATCCTAGCCGTGACCGTCAACGGTAAATCGATTGTGGAAATTACTCGCCAATCGATTGATGAAGCGGTCGATTTCTTTGCCAAGATCAAGCTGGGAGAACGTGAAACTGAGATCGGACGCCAAATTTTGAAAGAAGTCCGTTCCCGGCTGCAGTTCTTGCAAGATGTCGGACTATCTTATCTAACCCTGGATCGCAGCGCCAACACTCTGGCCGGCGGCGAGGCTCAGCGCATTCGCTTGGCCACCCAAATTGGCTCCAGCCTGATGGGCGTGCTTTATATCTTGGATGAGCCATCGATTGGCCTGCATCAGCGCGATAACGATCGCTTGATTGCGACTTTGAACCGGCTGCGGGACCTCGGTAACACCGTAATTGTGGTTGAGCACGACGAAGATACTATTCGGGCCAGTGACTATGTCATCGACATTGGGCCGTTAGCCGGCGAGCACGGCGGTAAGGTGGTAGCGGCCGATACGCCGGACAAAATTGCCAATCACAAGGAAAGCCTGACGGGTCGGTATTTGTCCGGTGAACTGGCCATCAAAGTGCCAAGTCGTCGACGCGGCGGCAATGGCCAGAGCCTGACGATTAAGAACGCTCGCGAACATAATCTCCAAGGCATAGATGTCGACATTCCTTTGGGCCATTTAGCCACTGTCACCGGTGTATCTGGTTCCGGTAAGTCCAGTCTAATTAATGACATCTTGGCCAAGAAGCTGTCCCAAGTTTTTCACCGGGCCGGCGATGTGCCGGGTAAGCACGACGATATTGTTGGTCTCAGCGCCCTAGACAAAGTAATTAGTGTCGACCAGTCACCGATCGGCCGCACTCCGCGCAGTAACCCGGCGACTTATACCGGCGTCTTTGGCGACATCCGGGAACTGTTTGCTCAAACGCCAGAAGCCAAGATCCGTGGCTACCGGGCTGGCCGCTTCAGCTTCAACGTCAAAGGCGGCCGCTGTGAGGTTTGTCGCGGCGATGGAATTCTAAAGATTGAGATGCATTTCTTGCCCGACGTCTACGTTACCTGCGAGGAGTGTAAGGGCAAGCGTTACAACCGCGAAGCATTGGAAATTCATTATAAAGGTAAGACCATCTCGGATGTGCTTGACATGACAGTGGAAGATGCTGTAGTATTCTTTACGAACATCCCATCCATCCGGCGCAAGCTGGAAACTCTCAATAACGTGGGACTGGGTTACATTCATTTGGGCCAAGCTGCTACCACTTTTAGCGGCGGCGAGGCTCAGCGGATAAAGCTGGCCACCGAGCTGGCGCGGCGCAGTACCGGTAAAACCCTGTACATTCTCGATGAGCCAACCACTGGTTTGCACTTCGAGGACGTTAAGCGACTTTTGGGCGTCTTGAACGCCCTGGTCGACATGGGTAACTCGGTCCTAGTGATTGAGCACAACCTCGATGTGATTAAGAGTTCGGATTGGGTGATCGATCTGGGGCCCGAGGGCGGCAATGGCGGTGGTCAAGTTATCGCCGAAGGTACTCCAGAGCAAGTGGCCAAAGTCGAGTCATCGCACACGGGCCGGTACCTCAAGCGGGTACTAGCGGGCGGAAGAAAGGCCCGTGAGCATGTCCCAATGGCAGAGTCAGGTTCTCGCGCTCAAGGCGCGTAGTTGTTACCACGGCTACATCGCTGACTTCGTTACCAACGGCCGACTCAACAATCGCTTGGCCTACCGGGCCGAGGAATGCCTGGTTAAGTCGGTGCTGGAGATTTCCGAACAGCGGCCCACCAAGGCTGATCTGCTAGTGGAGTTTCTGGCCATGATCATCGAAGTCGAAGCTGAGTGGCCGGAGGGCACTCAGCTGCCCACCCGCCCCCACGACCTTTAGGTCGTGGGGGTTTTCAGTACTTGAGCTTGACTTTTGACCTGCAATAAATCAAAATAAACGTAAGCACTATTCAGGATTTATTGTGCCCAAAGCCAAAACTAAAAAAAATTCGTTTCGATTAATAAAACCCAAGAAACTAAAGTTCGATAAAACTTTTGTATTTGTCTTTGTCGCGGTTAGCATTATTGCCGGCGGCTATTTATTTTATCAGGGCAGCCGGGCTGCCACTTATCCACCGCCGCCTAATCAATTTACTAATATAACAGCCTATCGGTCCTTTCCGGTCAAGGCTAAAGACAGCGGGGGTACAGCCTTTTGCCCACCGATTCGGTTACTGGTGTTGGATGGTACCGCTTCAATTTGCGTTCAGGCTATCCATGGAGGCACTTCTTCTGTCAGCGGTTATTTTCGGATGGGATATTTTACTTTTACCACCGGTAGGTTTCACCCATTCCAGGACTTCGGCTGGTTTACGGTTCCCAATGGCCCGGCTCCCAATGGGAACTGGTTGCCGGACGGAAACCTGTTTAATAACGTGAAGAAAATCGGACTATCATACTGCACTGATGGCCGAATGATGCTTCAGGTAATGGGTGACTCACTAACTGAGTTTATTTATCCCTACCGTTACAAAGTCTTACTCAACTGGGGACCAGTTATTTGGAAAACCTCAAACGGCTGGTTTACGCGCGCGGCTTATATGAACTACAAGACTAATGCTTGTACCAATGTCGGCGGCTCAACCCCCTTGCCGCTATTAAACCAATAATTAATTAGGAGTCATCATGTCCAAAGCTAAAATCAAAAAACCAAATAAGAAAACTGCTAACCGGCTAATTAAATCCGGCCGATTGAAGTTCGACAAAACATTTCTCATCGTCACCATGGCCGTGGTTATCGCAACCGGTGGCTATTTACTGTACAAGGGAACGCATGCCGCTACGATTTATCCACCACAGATTTACAATCTAAGTCAGTATCCAGTTTTACGACCAAGTAATGCAGCCAACTATCCCTATGCCTACAATCAGATGGCCTATTTTTTGGACGCTGATTTAGGTGGCAATACAGGTATTCTTAATCGCCCATTTGATACCTTCGTAACCTCCAAAATTAAGTCATTTCAATCTTTCTATGGATTAACAGTCGATGGCATTGTTGGTCCCCAAACCTGGACAACTTTACTCAAAGTCTGGAACAACCTGGACTACACCACCAGAGGCGGTTCATACGGTGGTAATCCCAATGTAGCTCTGTCTGCTGGGTACGGTGGCTATCTATTCACTGGTCATTGCCCAGGTGTCGGCTATAAGCTGACCATACACGTAGTACTTTATGGCAGTCTTGCATCAACAGTACCCACTCAGTGTTCAGCTGTTGGGAAGACAGTCCAAATCTCCAGCTACAATTTTAGTCATCCAGTCTATAAGGGACAGATTATGCTGGCCGTTTGGTACCGACCCACTAGTACCAAACCATTCTTAAGCAATTACGAGTTTATCTATCTGCCCTAAGGTCCATTTACCGTATACAGCTGCCCGGTGTCTTCGAGCGTAGCCGATAGGTTATAGGTTTTTTTGGTCACTTTGTAGGCATAGCTGGAACCATTAGGATCTTTGGGAATGGCCGCGATGTACTTAGTTGTCAGTCTGGTTAAACTGGACGGCGGAGTTTTCTTGTTGGCAGCCGCGTAGGCATCAATAGCCTTCTTTAGCTTGTCGATGTCGGCTCGGCGCTGGTAGTCGCGAGCTTGGCGCGCGGCTTGCACATTAAAGACCGCATCGAGATTGAGCGCTGAGCTGGGAGCTTTGACCGCGGCGGCTTGGTTGTACTGATCGAGTTTAAGGGTAATGTTGCCAGTTAGACCCAGGTCTTTATCATTAATGTGCAATTGCAGCTGATCGAAGCTGGGGCTGGTCCAGAGATCGACTTTGACTTGGGCGCCATTCAGATTATCAATCCACTGGTTCCACTGACAGCTATTGGGCAATGAGCTATTAATGTTGCTCCAAGCCTGACCCAGGCTGTGAGAATCAATTCGGCCCCGGACATGGGTGGTGGTGTGACCGTCGACCTTGGCTCCGTACTCGATAATGGCTGATGAGTTGATTTTGACCTGGCGCAGGGCTTGGTACCAGACCAAGGGCGATGGAAATTTGGTGTCCGGCTTGGTTTCGCAGTAATACTTGTACAGGCCGGTACCAACAGAGGAGGAATACCAAGTAGCCGGTAAGATGTGATAGGTGTTCAGTCCTTGGTTATAGCGAATAAACGGTAGGTCGTTACCGCTCATCTGGGTGTAGAGCTTGCTGCCGGCAGTAATGAATTGGCCGTTGTACTGGCGGCTGGCAAATGTGCCTTGGTATTTGACTTGGCTGGCGCCCCCCGCGTGGTAAACACCATCATAATTAAGATCGCTGTTGAGCACTTGCAAGAAACTGGAGCCAGTTAGCTTAATGTTACCGCTGAAGCGGTAGGATGCTGCGTTAGCTAGCTTGGCATTAAAAGACTTAACTGCCGCCTTGGCCGGCAAGACGTAGGCCGCCAGCCCTAAACCGATGACGATGGCGATGATGATAATTAAGTAAACGGTGGAAATATGGTGCGGATGCTCGCGGTGATCGTGATGCTTGACGGCTGGTTTGTCTGGCGGGGGAGGGGGAGTTGCAGTTTTTACAGCCTCGGCCGGCGCAGTTGGTTTTGTCTCGGCTGGTTTAGCTATCGAAACCGCCCCAGTGGCCACAGATTCTTCGTGTTCAGTGGTGATTGGAGTCAGTGGATGAAAGACCTGAGCTGGAGCCGGTTTAGCTGGCATCGGTTCGGCTTCAGCCAAATGAATCGGCGGCGGTACCGGCACCATCGGCTTGGTAGTTACTTTAACCGCCGGCCGTGTGGCTTGCTTGGCCTTGGTGGCCGAATCTTTTAGGTTTGGCTTGGTTGGTTCCGGTTCGGGCTTGGGTGCGGCATGGCTCACCACTTTAACCGGCTTAGTCTCGGTTTTAACAGGCACCGGCTCCGGTTTCCCGACGCCAGCGTAACCACAGTGAAGGCAGAAGCTGCCAACCTTGGTTTTAATCAGCTCGTGCTGACAAACGGGACACCTCATGTCACTAAGCATAACAGATTTAAGGAGGCTGATAAATGAAAAGGCCGGCAAACATCGCTGTTCGCCGGCCA
>CAYYRL010000010.1:2581-18884 GCA_964474165.1 uncultured Candidatus Saccharimonadales bacterium | reverse complement strand
AGGGCGTGTCGACTCCATCAACCCTAACTGAGGTATCGGCTCCAAAGTTAGTAGCTGGGGTGGCTGGTTGGACGTGGGCATCAGCTACCGGGTTGTAGTCTTTGGCGCAGCCGGAGGGAGGAGGCGGTGGTGGTGGCGGAGCCGAACCATTGACTGTTACTGCAACAGCCGAGGAGGTGGCATTCAGATTGGCGGTGTCATAGGCTTTGGCGGTCAGGCTATGACTACCAGTGGTTGTGCTGGTGCTGGTGGCCCAGTTGAAACTGTAGGGCGCAGAGGTGTCAGTATTGAGCAGCGTCGAGCCGTCGTAGAACTCAACTTTGGCTACAGGGGTGGAATCGGAGTCAGTGGCCGTAGCTGTCAAAGCCACACTGGACCCTTGAGTGACAGTGGTGGGAGAAGCACTGAGAGACACCGTTGGTGGGTTGTCGGTAGGTGGAGGGGGCGGCGGAGTACCGGAGCCATTTATGGTAACCACTTGGCTGGTAGTGCTGTCGTGAGTATCGACCGCCTTGATGGTGATGTTATTGGTGCCAGATTGGAGCGGGATTGAGGCAGAGAAGTTTTGTTGCCACGGAGCATAATTAGAAGTATTACCGGAGTTTTGCCAGGTTAGAGCAAAGACACCAGTGCCGCCTTTGTCATTTGTCCATCTAACATAGCGAATAGCCTGGTCATCGGAAGCGTTTCCGGCTATTGTGACCGATGAAGCAGTTGTGTTAGCTGATCCGCTGGCCGGATTGGTAATAGTTAGGGTTGGGGCCTGGGAGTCGACAGTACCCAACTGACTAGCAGCCAGCATCCCAGGAACATAGGCAGCCCACCCGCCTTGGGCGGCAAACTTTGTAGTAACGCTGCCATACAATGGATCGTGATAGTTAAACTGACCAAACTGTCCATCCATACCCCATTTGCGAAACTTCATCAATTGGTCATTAACGTAAGATGGTGGTCGAGGGTCGGAGAAACCTCCGTCATTGGGGTCGTTATCGATCCAAATAAACGGAGTTATCGCAAATCGACTAGAAGCGTAGTTCCAGTTTGAAAAAGTCCGTGAAAAATAGGCCATCAGCGAGTTTTCATTATATTGATTGGCAGAGTCCCAGTTACAGCCCGGCACCTGACACGACTTGTAAAAGTTAGCATCTGTCATTCGAATGTGGCTATAGCCTTCTGCACTACTCAAGCCATCGAGCCAGTTCTGCTGCAAGTTTGACTCTTGGCAGGTAGCGGGGTTACAGCCATTAACTTGATACATTCTAGCGGCCCAGCTTTGGGGCAAGCTCAAGCTGTAGATTGAAACGTCAATCCCGGGAAAACCAGGAAAGCCAGCGTAGCCGTTAAGCATTGCCGACATCATTTGATTACCGCGTTGTTTGGTGTAGGCGCGAATGGCGGCTTCTCCCTTACTGCCTAAATCGGGCGTCGAGCTGATATCCCAGGAATACGCTCCGAACGACTCAGCATCAAACCAAACGCCATCAGCACCCATGGCTTTAAGCGCCCCAGCCATCTTTGCAAAATAAGGCAAGGCCGCAGTATCCCAGCAGGTGTCATTTGACCAGTCACAAATTGGGGCGGTTTTACTGTTGTAATTCCTCAGACCCTGATCCAAAAGAACCTTGATGCCGCGCTGGTGAGCTCGAGCAATCAAATTGCTGTTTATCAATTGTTTTTGAATGGCATGTGAGGCTGAGGTTTGGATGGTTGGATCACTCAGGTTGGCAGTCCAGTTTTCGGTGCCGCCCATACCAGGAGCAGTAATGTAACTGTGTCCAAAGCTAATACCGCCCACACCCCAGGACTTTAGCTTATCCAGATCGGCATCGCTATAAGTTAGGGTTTTGCTAGTAGACCAAAACATATTCCGGTTAGCACTGTTGTTGACTGTCACGGTGCTGGTTTGGTTGGCAGCATCTGATTGAAAAATAATAATGAGGCCAAACAAGGCCGATATAATGACGACTGTTAATAATATCGGAATCTGGAACGGTTTAAACCGGACCATTATCTTTTTACCCTTATCCATCACATTTTTTCTAATTTTATCCACCGGTGCTTACTCTTAAGCGTAAGCAGTTCTACAGATAAGTCAAGCCTTGGGCAATCTTAAGTGCCTAAGGTAATGGGCAAGCTCCAGAATTTAGCCCGTTGCCTTTGCTGTAAACCCCAGCACTGGTGCTGTAGATACTGAAGCTCTTACAGAGATCAGTATCTCCAAACAGCACATACTCTAGTCCTGGCGGCGGGGAGAATCGACCAACGGAGTATTTGGCTACCAACCGCCGGTAAACCGACCCCGCCCTGGCCGTCACGTCAATCTGGGCAAACTGATCCTCAACGTTAATCTTATTGCCAAATTGATCGAGAAATGTTAAATGATACCGGGTACTGTTGTACCGCGATTTGATAAAGACTATGGCACCCTGATTGGCTGGGACGCCGCCAATGCCGGCAGTGGTACCGGTATCGCAGGTGTATGTCGCACCAGGCGCCGACAGACACTGGATTATTTTTTTGGAAGGGCTGCTAGTATCACCAGCCGCGGTGCTAGGTAGTAGTACCACATTTCGAATACCAACGTTTTTGGGGTCAACCAAGAAGGTAGAAGTATTGTACGGGTAAGACACAATTATCAATTCGATGGCGGCTGGCAATGGATCTGCAGGGTAAGTAGCATAATTTCCGGCAGCAGGTAACGGATCTGCTACCGTCCCCTCCCAGGGGTGAGTGGGTTGAACATCGCTGTTGCCTACCCATTCCACCCTGATATTTGCTAGGTACCTACCGGCAGAGGTTGGCGGAACCTTGACTTGGGTCGAGGCAGTACCAGTATTGGGAGTCAGCTCACCACCTGAACCGTCAGTCTTGTTGGTTACTTTGAGGCAAGTAATAGCATTTTGGTAGCTAGCCACGGGGTTTTGAGTTGTGGTTGTGTCGAGATAGTTTTTGGCGTTAAAAGTAAACATTTTTGGGTACTGGACGTAATACTTATGGATCGGGACCCCAGTGCCTTGATAAATCGCCCCACCGTCGGCCGGACCCATGGCATCGGTTAGGATTGCCGTACACTCAGGAGTGGTGGACGAGTAGTTAATTCCAGGGTGATCTTTATCATGATCGGAGCCCCATTGTGTTACCCATTCCACGCCAGCTTCGGCCCCAGCATAGGCCCGGAGAGATAGCTCGTCGTCGGAAGCCTGACCGGCAGAACTATTCACCAAAATGGTCAAGCCGAGGACGGATACAATAAGCATCATACTCACCATAATCGAGGTAATCATTGAAACTATACCCGATTGATGCTTCACGGCTGAGCCCTCCCCCGTACAGTAGTACTGATAGTAGCCACACCGCAGAAATTGCTATTGGGTTTACAATAACTGCTGCTACTATCGAGTCCAGTGGCATTGGTCGTAGTAGTGACATTAACCCGCAACGTATTGCATTTCGCACGTTCAAAGCAGCTAAGAGGCAGTCCGGTGGAATTATCGTAATTTTCGGTTTGCTCTACCATTAGTTTGACTACCGTCACGTCACTGGGAGTAATATAGTTGATCTGCCCACTACCCGCGCTGCAAGTCGGACTACTAACATCCCAGAACTGCTGCACCAGTCTGCCACCCGAGACATAAAAAATGGTCGGACTGGGACCATACATGCAAATGCTATTAAGTAATGTGCCTGGTCCTGACGTGCCACCATAAGTGAAGCTGAGCGATTCTCGGCCGAGTTCAACTATTTGGTTCACCGCTACCCGGGAAGCATTTAGGGCCCGCCTTTCGGCGATACCCCTTTGATACACCCTCATTAGTGACAAGGCGCCAATTATAATAATGAGCAAGGCAAAGCTAAATAAGGTCATGGCCAGGAGCAGCTCTATAAGGGTGTAGCCGTTTGATTGGCTCTGGATTGGTTTATTTACCCTCGGTTGCAGCATCATGGGTAGTCCTTCCCGCACCCATGGATGTGAACGTCGTCGCCGAGCACTGAATGCAGTCTGGTGTACCCCCTAGCACTCAGGTCGAAGACATCGCCGCCGCCGGAGCCGGCCTTATTCCAGGCAGCCGCCACGGCAAAGCTCATCCAGTCCGTACCCGTAAAAGCAACACTTGAACTGACGTCGGCATTGACGGATTCACAACTGGCATCCCGATGGGTGTTGCCAGCGGCATCGTTGCTGGGCAAGAAGGCATCGGTAGATATCCCGACAAAGATATTGGGCTGGGTGGGTTGGGTTCGGAAGTTCCCCCGGCAACCGATGCCACTACCACCGTTGTTGTAAAACTTCAAGAAGTACGGGTCACTACTCTCACCGTTTTCCCCAATCGCTCCCCCCAGCATGCCCTTATCCCAATTATTGTCGAAGCCCAGGGGCGGGAACCACCGCCCGGGGCAAGCCACCCAATTGCCATAGTTGGGGTTGGGTCCGCCGGACGCCCCACCTTGCCCAGCCCCAGGCAACAGGGTACGTCTGGCATCGCGTTCAAAGTGGAAGCAACGGGCCTGGGGCTTATCTGCAGCTTGACTGGGCGTCGAATTATTGGCCAAAAAAACGCCGACGGCATTGGGCATATAGAAGTCTTGGGCGCCAAAAGCGGCGTTGGTTGCCGCATAGGTTGGGCCCGGATAAACATCACGCACTTTTTGCGAATCTTCACAGTGGACTAGCGGCGGAGTGGTGACACCATTAAACAAGTGGGTTTCATAGTAGTCCTGCTGGCCAGATGAATCCGGGTGTCCGACATAGGCTACAATGTCCTTAATTGGCGAGGGATTAAATATTATGGTTGGATCATTTCTGGTCTCATCCTGCACGTGTCTTAGTGCCATCACCTCTTGCCAGGATTTGCGCCGGTGGTAGTCCTTCAGCACCTCATATTGCTCTTGCACCATATTAATAGCTTGAGTCCGCACCAGGGCGTTGGAGCTGTTAACTATGGCATAGCGGCTCAGACCCAAAGCGGTCACAAGCACGGAAACCACGATGACCAAGGCCAGGATGACTTCTATAAGGGTATCGCCGTTTTGCTTCATCACGCTCATTAGATAGTCTTCCAGGTGACATTACCAGAGGCATCAATCGTAATCCTGCCATTGTTAACGCCGTCAGTCATGTTTATGTTGGCATCGGGGCCAAGCGGGGTTCCCAGTGAGGTTTGAGCAGTACCGACCCCGATGGCAGTTGTGGATACAAAAACTTGTGGCACCGCCCCCACGCTGCTTTGTAAAAATAGCACATAGGTAGTAGCCGCTAGCGACGGCTTCACGCCCCAGGGCAATTTGACACTATAGGTGTCAGCGGAACCAGCCGTCGGTGAATTGCCAATAGCCGTTATAACCTCGGTCTCAAGGCCTCCACTGACTGAAGTCGTAGATAAGACAGTGTCCACGGTCATATTATTGTCGTTATTTCGTAGGGTGACATACTTGCCAAAGATGTGATTGCCACCGGCATTGGCTCCGGCCGTAGATGAGGCCACATCGGTATTGCCGACTGTGGCACTAGATTCACTAGCCGCCTGCGACAAAGATAGTACCCATTGATCCATGGATTGCCCAAACTGCATTCTGGCTCGAGTAGAGTCGCGTCCAAAAATAACCACAGCTGCCAGGATACCGGCAATTGCCAATGCAATAATGGTTTCCACCAGGCTAACGCCCTTCTCATTTCCAACCATAACTAGTATTAACTATACCACAGCTGCCAGGTGTAGACATCAAGTTCCGATCGATAAATACCAGTCAATAATGCTGTGGCCGTAGAGCATGGCTATCACGCAGCCGCCAGCTAAAAAAGGTCCAAATGGTATGTGATCTGTGCGCTTCTTAATCTTGGCTGCTATTAATCCCACACTGACAATGGCCGCACAAAAGAATCCAATCACCATAGCTACTAGCGTCAGCTGGCCCCCCAGCACCAGGCCAATCAGGGCTACCAGTTTGATGTCTCCGCCGCCCATCCACCGTCCATTTGACACCGCCGCCAGAGCGTAGAATGCACCACCCATAAACAAAGCCGCCGCTATCGGACCGAGCCAGACGTGCCAGGGCTGGCCAGTCAGCATGTTAACCAGTACGGCGACCAAAGCCACTCCCATGGCTGGTAGTACCACCACATCGGGCAGTAACATCCAGCGCAGGTCATAGATGCTGACAATAATAAATGAGGCCAGGATGTACAGCCAGATGGCAAAATCCAACCAGCCATGCCATCCCTGAGGCGCCAGCTGGACATAAGATAGGGCAAATAACCCTGCTGTCAGCAGCTCCACCAACGGATACTGAGCCGAAATCGGTTTAGCGCAGTAACGGCACCGACCTCGCAACCACAGCCAACTTAGCACCGGGACTAAGTCTCGGGGCGCCAGCTGGTGGTGGCAATGAGGACACATTGAGCGTCCGCGAGCTATTGATTTGTGATTGTGGATGCGCCAAACGACAGCGTTTATAAAACTGCCGATAGCCAGTCCCAGGACCCCGCAGATGAGAGCCCCACTAATGGTTGTCAACACAGAAGCTGCCACCCTCGAGGCCGATGGTAATCCGGTAGACACCCTTATTGGTGCTGCCCAATCCACCGCAAGGCAAACCATTTTCATAAAAGATATCACCTGGATTGGCAACTGGGCCTGATGTCAGGTAATTGTAGTTATTATTGGTCTTGGGATCTTTGGCGGTAATGCCGTATCCTAGGCTGTACTTGGAGCCACTGGGCGAAAAATAAGTGTTAAAAATGATTGCCGTCGACGGATAAACATTTGGGGATAGACCAATTAAGGTATCACCTTGCCCAGATGACCGCAGACTCTCCAGGTTTCGGCTAATTTCAGATAAATCACCTTTGCGCTGAGCATTGCGGCGATCAACTTGTCCAAGAGTAAAAGCATAGAAAACTGCTATCATCAACAAAGCCCCTATTGCCATCGTTATGGCTATCTCAACTAAGGTAAATCCGGGGCTTCTTAATTGCTTAAACAATATGTACCTCCTGTTTGCATCACTACTATGACAGCAAATTGCCTTGACCCACCGTCAATCATGGCTCCACCACTACAAGTCGAACTGGCCCCCACTAGCAGGTGGTTGCCCGGCTGGGGTGTGGTAGTGCCACCCCGGTCACGCCAGTCAATGGTCCAGTTATTATTATCCGGGTCAGCAAACTTAGCTCCACCGCTAGTAATGTACTTGGCTTTGATGCCTGAGGCCGTATCGTAGGTCAGCGAAGTTGGCATTAGTCCGTTGTTGTCACTCACCCACATGCGTTCGGCCTCCAAATAACGAGCGGCATCAGCCTTACGGGCATGGTCGCGGCGATTGATGGTGGCTTGTCTGAAGCCAACAAACACCAAAATCATTATCAAGGCTGCAATAGCCAAAACTATAGTCAGCTCTACCAGCGAGAATCCTTGGTAACGATGTATGCTCACGACCATATTATACCGCTTATGTTCAGCAACCAAAAGCAGCCCCGAAGGGCTGCTTCATCAGTTTCAGAATCTTAGTAGTCTTTGCAGTAGTAACCGCCACCTTCGAGCTTAACTCCGAAGGCTGCCGTGGTACCACCATTCTGAGTTCCATAGGTGTGTGTGGCATCAGCATCGTAACAGGCATCTGTTTTGGTAGCTGCAGCATCAGCGACCCACGACATGATGGTAAGGTCAGTAGTTTGAACCGCAGTGTTAACTGATGTGATTGGCGGATTGATTGCGACCGAACCCGACATTATCGACGCACAAGTAGCCGAACAACCTGCCACAGTAACCGGTTGACTATTGCCCATCAGTTGTTGAGCTCCAGCCACAGCTCGGTTTACGTTGTCCTTACGGGCAGTATTACGCTGACCTCTCTGGGCGGCACTGACAGCCAGGAAGATGATCACGAAGATCAAACCGACGATAGCTAGAACTAAGACGATTTCAACTAAGGTAAAGCCTGAGCTTAGCCTCGTAGTCATAAAGACATTTTTTCTATTAGTCAAAGCCATAGACTTAAACGCCATAAACCACTCCCTGATCGACAGGCTGGTAACTATCAGCGATAGATAAAGCAAAAAACTGGGCGTGTAAGGCACATTGATTCCCGATGCAATTTCTAACATGGTGGCTCACCTTCATAATCTGCCTCAATTGTACTTAGTGGTTATGGTTTTTGCAATATCAAACTTATTATACCGCTTATGTTCAGCAACCAAAAGCAGCCCCGAAGGGCTGCTTCATCAGTTTCAGAATCTTAGTAGTCTTTGCAGTAGTAACCGCCACCTTCGAGCTTAACTCCGAAGGCTGCCGTGGTACCACCATTCTGAGTTCCATAGGTGTGTGTGGCATCAGCATCGTAACAGGCATCTGTTTTGGTAGCTGCAGCATCAGCGACCCACGACATGATGGTAAGGTCAGTAGTTTGAACCGCAGTGTTAACTGATGTGATTGGCGGATTGATTGCGACTGAACCCGACATTATCGACGCACAAGTAGCCGCACAAGATCCCACGGTAACCGTTTGACTATTGCCTAACAGTTGTTGAGCTCCAGCCACAGCTCGGTTTACGTTGTCCTTACGGGCAGTATCACGCTGACCTCTCTGGGCGGCAGTGACAGCCAAGAAGATGATCACGAAGATCAATCCGACGATAGCTAGTACGATGACGATTTCAACTAAGGTGAAACCTTCATCTCGCTTACTTAATAAGTTCTTAAACATGTAGGTTTCTCACCTCCTTAATATTGGTTACGTTTATTATCGGCAATTGGCTTGGCAGTGTCAATACTTAACCTGCTAGTGAGCCGGTATTTCCTGATACCAATCCGTAAATTGGTAGTAGCACGGCCGCAATAACCAAGGCTACAATCACTCCCAAAACCACCATCATCACCGGTTCGATGGTAGTAGCCAGCGTCTTAATAGCTTCATCGACATCGGCTTCATAGAAGGAAGCAATTTTGAACAACATTTCATCGATAGTGCCAGATTCCTCGCCAATGGCTATCATTTGCGGCACTAGTGGGATGAAGGTCGGTTCGTTTTCCAGCGAGTCAGATAAGGCCTTACCACCTTTAACTTTGACAGTGGCCCTGGCAATAGCATCTTCTACCAATAGGTTTTTGATCGCCCGCTTGGTGACATCCATAGCTTCTAGCATTGGGATACCACTAGCTAAGAGCACGCCCAGGGTGCGGGCAAACCTGGCCATATACACCTTGCGAAATAAGATTCCAAACAACGGCGCATTTAGTTTCAATCGATCATACAGGCGTTGACCAGGCTCAGTCTTAATGTAGTGGACTAGTACATAGATGACGATGCCGACCACCACTAATACAATGTACCAGTAGTGGAGAATGAAATTGGATACAAACACCAGGGCGCTGGTCAGCGGCGGAAGATTGCGTTTGAGGTCTTTATACAGCTGCGCCACCTGAGGCAACAAGGTGACCAGTAGGAAAATCACCACCGCCACTAACACAACCAGCACAATGGCTGGGTAAATCATGGCATTTCGGATCTTCCGCAATATGGCAGCATCCTTCTCTTGTTGCTCGGCCAGCCGGTTCAGGACATCATCTAAGGTGCCTGAGGTCTCGCCGGCGGCAACTAGCGAAGTGTAGACTTGGTTAAAGATCTTGGGATGCTTAGCCAGTGAGGCCGACAGGGTGGCTCCACCTTCGACAGCGGTGATGATGTCATCGAGTGCGGCCTTCAGTTTGGGCTTAGTCACCTGGTTTTGAACGTTTTTAAGCGATTTTAATAATGGAAGCCCCGCATTTATCAAGGTGGCTAGCTGGCGAGTAAAGATGACTACGTCCCGAGTAGACACCCGGTTCATAAAGTTTAATTTGCTGCTCAGCTTGTCGGCATTTTTGTCAACTAACTTAATCGGAAACAAGCCCTGATCAATCAGTAATTTGGCCGCCGATGACGGTGAGTCGGCTTGGACTTCGGCATTAACTAGCTCCCCGGTCTTCTGGTTTTTGGCCGTATAGCTATAAGTTAGCATTTTAGCCCTTCATCATCCGGTCAAGCTCATGGACATCGATGGCGTAAGCTTTAGCTTCATCGTAGGATATTTTACCGGCTTGAATGTATTCCACTAGGGTTTTATCGAAGGATTGCATGCCATGCTCGGCTCCGGTTTGGATAGCAGCATCGATCTGGTGGGTCTTACCCTCGCGGATAATGTTGCGGATAGCACCTGTGGCCACCAAAATCTCGGCCACCGCTACCCTGCCGCCGCCTATGGCCGGAATTAAGCGCTGGGACACAATGGCTTGCAGCATGGCCGACATTTCAGAGCGTACCTGTTGCTGCTGATGGGCCGGGAAAACGTCGATGATGCGGTCGATGGACTGAGCGGCGTTGTTGGTGTGCAAAGTTGCCAGCACCAGGTGGCCGGTCTCAGCAATCGTAATGGCAGCCGCAATAGTCTCCAGATCGCGCATTTCACCGATTAGGACCACATCGGGATCCTCACGCAAGGCCGACCTGAGCGCCATGCCCCAAGACTTGGTATCATAATGAACCTCGCGCTGGACCACGATTGATTTCTTACTCTTGTGAGCGTACTCAATCGGGTCTTCAACTGTCAGAATGTGCACTGCTCGCTCGGAGTTGATCTTATCAACCATGGCAGCTAGGGTGGTAGTCTTGCCCGATCCCGTGGGACCAGTCACTAGCACCAAGCCCCGCGGGTACAAAGTGAAATCGTTAATGACCTTGGGCAAGTTTAAGTCGGTAATAGTTCGGATTTCAGTTGGAATCAGCCTCAGGGCGGCGGCGACATTGCCGCGTTCGTGGAAGGCGTTTACCCGGAAGCGGCCAAGATCACCAAACGAGAACGAGAAATCAACTTCTTTTTCTTTGATGAGCAGATCTTTTTGGTCCTCATCCATGATGGCAAAGACCAGCTTCTCGACTGCATCTTCATCCAGCACTGGCGCATCGGCTACCGGTCGCAGTGCCCCATCAATTCTCAGCATCGGCGGCAAACCGACTTGCAAGTGCAGGTCTGAAGCGTCTTTTTTGACCACCTCTTCTAATAATAGTTCGATTTTCAGACTGGTTTTTTCCATTACATATCCGCCGCCACTCGGGCCACCTCATCAATTGTTGTCATACCGCTGAGCACTTTTAGAAAACCGTCTTGCTTCATAGTTATCATGCCATCAGCCACAGCCTGAGCCTGCACTTCGCCAGTTGTGGCATCCTTTAATAGTAGCTTCTCCATGGATTCAGTCATACCAAACACCTCATAAATTCCCACCCGACCCTTATATCCGTTAGTACACTCACCACAACCCTTCGCTTTATACAAAGTATAAGCGGTTTGACCAGCTAGTGGCAAGTTTTGATACCCCAGGTCCTCTCCCACTTTTTTGCCATCGTCCTTGGATTTGGGCAAAATCTTTTCTAAGGTGCGATTAATGGTCTCAGTTTCGAGCTTGGAGCTCTGGACCTGCTCGCGGCAAATTTCACACAGTTTGCGTACTAAGCGCTGGCCCACTACCGTGTTGACGGTGGAAGCAATCAGGTACGGCTCTATCTTCATATCGAGTAATCTTGGCAAAACTCCGGCCGCTGAGTTGGTGTGCAGGGTGGAGAGGACGACGTGGCCGGTCAGAGCCGCTTGCACTGCCAGATCGGCTGTTTCCTTGTCCCGGATCTCCCCCACCATGATGACGTTGGGATCTTGACGTAAAATTGAACGCAGTCCAGATTCAAAAGTCAGACCGACTCCAGTGTTAACCTGGATTTGGTTGATATCATCGATTTTGTACTCAACCGGGTCTTCCAGCGTGACGATGTTGACGGCCTCATTTTTAATATCTTGGATGGCAGCGTACATGGTAGTAGTCTTGCCCGAGCCAGTGGGACCGGTGGATAGAGTCATGCCATGGGGCCGGCTGATACCGGCTTTGATCAAGCGGTAAGCCCGCCCGTGAAAGCCCAGGTGATCCAAAGTTAGCAGCGTGGCGTCTTTTTCCAGCAACCGAATCACCACTTGCTCGCCATAAACCAATGGCGCAATTGCAATTCTCAGATCCACCGCATGACCGCCGGAGATGATTTGGAATTGACCGTCTTGAGGCACTCGGTGCTCATCAATTTTTAAATTCGACAAAATCTTGACTCTGGAAATAAGGGCTGGCTCAATTGATTTGGGCAGTTTCATAACTTCCTGCAAGATTCCGTCCACCCGATAGCGAATCCTCAGATCTTTTTCGCGCGGCTCAATGTGGATGTCTGACGCCTTTTTGTTGACGGCGTTATCCATGATGGTATTGAGCGCTCTAGTGATCGGGGCGTCTTGGACCAAAGTCTGAAGGTCGCCAGATTTTTTGTCAGTCTTGCCCTCGCGCTCTTCCTCACCAGTCAGGATACTCTTGTCGAGCTGCTCACTGCTCCTAATGGCATCATTGACGTCCTTAGACACATCCATGTGAAACTGACCCAGGACCGCTTCTATACTGGCTCTAGAAGCCATAAAGGCCACTACATTGCGGCCAATCTTGCGCGATAAGAAATCAACAGCTTGGACATTGGAGGGGTCGAGCATGGCCACAGCCAGCCGCCCTTGCATCTCACCGAAGGGTACAGCCATGTAGTTGGTGGCTGTCTCTTTGTTAATTAACTGCAAAGTTTCAGCCGGTATTTGTATATTGGTTAGATTGACATAGGGGTTAGCCAAGGCTTGCGCCGACATGCGGGTTAGAGTTTCCTCGTCAACCAGCTTCATCTCGCTAATGACTTGCAGCAACGGTTTGGATTCTTGGGCCGACCGAGCCCGGGCTGTGTCCAACTGCTCTTCGGAAACCAAACCACCGGCCAACAGCATCTTCTGGATTTTTTGCTGGCTTTCAGTCGAAAGCATCTATTTTACCCCCGATTATCGAAGCGGACCAAATGGTCGTTCGTTACCGAGATCATCGAGCGGAATATCTGGCGCAAAGTCTTTTGTAATTCTGGGGTCAGACAACGCAGTCAGAGCCTCTTGGTTAAATCCGGCTTTGATTGGATCAATTACCTCTACAACTGTGGCTTTTTGATTACCACTATTTAGTTTGGTGTATATAAACAGCCCCAAAATCGCCAGGACTGAGGCGCTAATGACTACTGGCAACAATTTGTTTTGTTTCACTTTACCTCCTCGGTTTTGTCAGCCAGTGGTTTGGGATCGTAGTAGTAGGTGGTCAAACTAAATGCTCCGCTCATAGAATCAGTGGTGCCACTTAGCTGCATAGAATCAATCTTAATGGGTCTGGCCGACAATTCCAGATTAGTCATAAATTGAAGTAATTGCGTATAATTACCGGCTACGGAGACTGAGTATGGAAAGACTGTCGGATCGCTAGTAGTAGCTGCGGGTGTGGTAGTCGCAGCGGCTGTCTGAATCTGAGGGGTGACAGAGCTGAGCAGGACATCACTTGAGCCGGCTAGCACTTCCATGGTAGCTACCAGCCCCGGGAAATCTGGCACGACTGGCAGGGCATTATCAATGGCCTTTGGCATATTTTTCAAGCCCTTATATTCCTCTGTTAACTGCGGTATAGCCTTCAGATTGTCAGTCAGTGTTTTCTCTGCCGTCTGCTTCTTGCCAATCACCTTAGAATTGTGTGAAATACGGGTAATGAAGCTGCGTCCAACGACTACTAGCACAATGACCATGACGCAGACTACCAGCACACTTAGAACGATGGCACCGGTCGTTGAGATCTTTGGCTTATTTACCATCTGAGGCTCCAGGATTAATGGTGGCAGAGATGCTGAAGGCTGAAGTGTTGCCGGCTAGCGAAACTGCGGACAGTTGAACGTCAGTAAAGTAGTTGGTGCCACTGCTATCCTTGACAGTTTCCAGCGACCTGGCAATCTTGGCAGCCGCCAAATAGCTCCTGCCCGATGCTCCCAGTGTCAGCTTATTGGTAGTCACAGTTAAGGAGCTGAAAGCAACATCCTTGGGCTCAGCTGAGGATAAAATTTTGGCTAGTTCGGTGGCATAAACTCGCTGGCTATATAGTCCCGGCAAATGGTCCAGCCTGCCTTGGGTAGACAAAATATTCTTGATATCAGGCTTGGCAGCCACCTCTTTCTTCTTGTCAGCGATACTGGAAGTCAGCGCCTTGATGCGCAGATTTTGACCCTGGATAATTAGAAAACCTAGCAACAGTAGACCGGCAGTGGCTACTACACTGATGAGGGCAATAGTTATCGCGACCTGGCGATGCTGTTTGTCTTGCAGTTTGGCCTGGCGTAGGTCGGGAAGCAGGTTGATTTTGGCACTCATTCTACAAAACTCCTCTGCGCTAATCCAGATGCTACACCGTAATGGGATGCGATTGCAATAAGCTTATCCTGTAAGCCAGCTGGGTAGGCAACGTTAATCCAAGGATTACCAATTTCGACTGGCAAGCCCAGAGCCGTCGCGATGTAACTGGGCAATTCTAGCAAGGAGGATGTGCCTCCTGTCAGCACTAACTTCTCCAGTTTCACCTGGGGATAGCGGCTAGTGAAAAACTGAATTGATTTCTGGATCTCTTCAACCAAAATATCCACACTTGGCTTAATCGATTTAAAGACTTGTCCCTCGAGCTTTGTTTGGGTCATGCCAAATTTATGAACAAATTGTTCAGCCTGATTATCATCTAAACCTAGGGTCTGGCCAGCGGCTTTGACCAACACCCGGCCGCCGACATTAATTGACCGTACCAGCCTTGGCGTGTGTTCATAAATTACCGCTAGATCACTGGCTACCGATCCAATGTCCAGTAGTAACACCGGCGGACTCTTGGGCGGGATCAGAGCGCGGTATAGACCTAGGGAGTTAACTTCCATGGCGCTAAGCTCGAGCCCAGCTGCTTCCATCAATCGAACGTATTTCTCAATCACCGTATTGGGCGCAGCTACTAGCAGCACCTCAAGTTCATCAGGCTTCACGCCCTGCCCCACCACACTCCAATCTAACTTCACTTGATCGACCGGCATGGGCACATACTGGTCGGCATGAAGCGGGATAGCCTTAGCCAGCTCAGCCTCTGTCAGTTTGGGCGTAGTAATAATTGAGGTAAAGACCTTGGAGGCTGGCAGGCCGGCCACCACATTTTTGGTGGTTAGGTGTAGATCCTTGACTAGCTTGGCAATCAATCCTGCAAGCTGCTGGGCGTCAGCTGCCGAGTCACTACTGCTTAGCCCCTTATCGATCGGCGCATCACCATAGCTAACCAGGGCAGGTCTGCCCCCACTCCGTTTTAGTTGAACGATCCGGATCGCAGTCTCACCAATATCGAGACCGAAATAGTCCGATTCCCGCGACAATATACCCATTACACCAACTTTAGCATAACTGCTTTAAGATTGTGAATAGCCTTTGTCATCAGTACCTCGGCGGCCCGGTCTGCTGAGTGACGGGTCCTCCCCTAGTTGAGGGAAATCCTCCGTCGAAAACCGGCGGTGGAGCCAGAAATAGTAAGGCAAAGTATTTGGTAGTATCGGTTGGGTTAACCGGGTTTGACGGATTAATTGATTCGGCATTGTACAAGCCAAAGGTACTGGCCGTACCCACTCTGTCGAGTAATATATTGTTACCCGACAATAACCCGTAGACTCGCAGCGGGTTGGTGCAGCTTGCTAACAGACTGCTGGCACCGGTGATACGAGTTTTGTTGGTAGCACAGGTATAGATGTTGTTCTTGGCCCAATAAAATCCGTACAAATCTTTCACATTGCCGGCAATATAGATATTGCCTTCGACAACGAAGCCCAGTGAGCTCAGCAAATAATCCTGGGCCTGCCCCGAAGCATGCCCAACGTCATCTTTGATGATTAAATCGCCTTTGACATAGAAAGTTATCCTGGAAGCACCGGAAATGCCGGAATAATTTAGGACAATATCATTGGTTGAATAGCCAGCGGGGGCGGTACCATCGCTTATCAAAGTTTGCCCGCAGCGCGGATCTCTGGTCGGCGATGTTATACTTCCCCAATTTGGACCGATGTGTTGTGGAGAACCACTAGACGTATTGTAATTTGAACTATCTACGATCGGAAAACTGTAATTGACGCAGTAACCACCAATGCCATTGCCGCCCCGTTGCAGCCAGCCATTTTCGGTTTGCACCCCTGCTGGTGTCTTACCCGACATCCGATATATCATATCGGGCCGGCAAACGCCTTTAATGTTTTTGGCCGTTAGGGCTTGGTTGTTAAATGTGCCACTTGTTGCTCTATTGCTACCAAAGCCGGTAATGTCGCCCCCGGCCGAAATCACGTAATCTCCAGTCGAGCCATTACCCGTGGGGTTGGGTAGTCCGTTGTT
>CAYYRL010000010.1:0-2481 GCA_964474165.1 uncultured Candidatus Saccharimonadales bacterium | reverse complement strand
AAATCACGTAATCTCCAGTCGAGCCATTACCCGTGGGGTTGGGTAGTCCGTTGTTTTGCCCACTGAGTGCATTGACCGCTTTATCGCAATTGGCGTTGTAGCCAACGATGCCTCCGCCGGCATGGACATCGCCCAAGAAAGTAGTCACAAACGGATACTGGGCTCCGGCCACAAAGTTTGTGACAGACTCAGTGTAAGGATCGGCATCAATACCGGTCTTTGCCAGCGTGCCACTAGTGTCAACCCGAGTTAAGTATGACGGTGAGCCTACTAGCGGATCATTGGCTTTAGCTTTGAAACAAAGTGTCAGAGTAGTATTTAAGCCTATGGGGTTGATGCGATCAAGTTGAGTTTGGGTCAAATCCCAAGTTATGGTGCCACCGGAAACATTAGTCGGAGCCGGCCCACATGCCGTGAGTGACCCATCGTAGGTAATGTGCGAGGTATCGATGGTGACTACAATCTTGGCCGCCGATAAGTTTCCCTTGCCCATACTGTGGGTGGCAAACCCGCCAACAGCTTCATTGGTGACAACAATCTTGAAACCGCCTGGAGTTTCAGAGCAGCTGGTGTTTTCGCTGGCAACACCGGTGCCGACATTAGCACCTTCTCTGGTGTAGCAACCTGACGGCCTGAGATCAGCCTTAACTTGGGCCGGTAGCGGGTAGGCAAAAGTAAAATCAGTTGATGCCGACATGACCCTAGCGTCAGTGCCACCACTCGGATAGCTGTGGTTGCGAGCATACTGACGGATAGTGAAATTGCGCAGCACCTGTTTCTTACCATCACAGCGGGTAGAGATGTCCGTCAGTGGGATGTCGGTGCAACCGAGAAAATCCTTTAAGCTCAGGTTCATCATTGGATTATCACAAGGCACTCCCGGAAATTGGGCCGGATCACAGTACCAACCATTAGTCGGGTGCATCTTGACACTGGCCGTGGCGCCGGCATCCATAAATTGGCCATAGAAGTTGTTTTGGGGATCATTGTTAGATCCATCTGTATTGCAGGATACTGCTATATTGTCTCCATCTTGACCGGGGTTACTAGGAAAACCGTTGGAAGGATCACCCATGTGGCAGTTGTCCTGAACAAACATATAGCCGGCACCTTTGTTATTGGGAGAAGCAAAAGTGGAAATATCTGAGCTGCAGCCGCCGGAATCGTCTTCCCCCGGCATTGGTACCAAGTCACCCCAGTTTTTACACCAGATCTTATAGAAGTTTTGGTAAGGCCCACCGGTAGGAACGGTCGGGTTAAACCGATTGCTCTTAATTGATAGCTTGCCACCGTCATCGTTAAAGAAGGCTTGACTGCCAAAGTTTCTGATGTATTTAGGCGGCCTAAAATTGCTGACGTTGGCCGCACCCAACCCATCCGGCCCCCGCCAGATACCAAAGTTGTTATCTTGACGCATGTTGGGCACACCCAGACGGACATTAACCGGCTGCTCGCCAAACATTTGATAGCTAGTATCGGTACTGTGATTAATAGTAAAGCTGGTGGTACAAAAATCCCCAGACCAATCTCCAGAAGTGCCTTCAGCGTGAGAGTAAAACTCATACACCCGGTAGGCCATGTTGGTCCACCACGGACTGCCGCTAGTGCCATTGCTATTCCACTGGGTGGCAATTGGCGTTCCGCCGACAGTACCAAAACCACCGAATCCCGAATCTATATGGGAGATTACTTCGGCCGTCCCAACCACCCCGTTACACCGCTGGGCATTAGCCGCAAAGACCAGCTTGCCTACCATTAAGGAGCCTACCAACATGATCACTACTGCAATTAAACTGCCATAGGGCGCCAAACGCTTAGCCACCCGATGTGTCCGCTTTTTGGGCATGGTAAATGGTAAGTAATTGCGCATAGCCACTTTGCAAGAATTATAGCATAAGCGCTTCTTGAGTTGGCTTTAGTGATCCTAACCTGATACAATGGCCGCCATGAGTTTAGCCATTGGCATTGTCGGCTTGCCTAACGTCGGTAAATCGACCCTCTTTAATGCCCTTACCAACAATGATGTTCTAGCTGCCAACTACCCGTTTGCGACCATAGATCCAAACGTCGGCGTGGTGCCTTTGCCCGATAAGCGACTGGCTGGGTTAAGTCAGCTGTATAATGACGCGCCGATCGTACCGGCGACGGTTAGCTTCGTTGACATTGCCGGGCTGGTTCGCGGTGCCAGCCAGGGTGAAGGTCTGGGCAATCAGTTCTTGTCTCACATTCGCTCTACTAATGCCATCTGCCAAGTGGTGCGGGCCTTTGAGGCAGGCGATGTCATCCACGTTGATAATAAAATTGACCCAGCAGCTGATATAGAAACCATTAATACTGAATTGATTCTGGCTGACCTGGCCACAGTCGAAAACCGGCTAGCTAAACTGCAGTCTGAGGTCAAAGGTAACCCCAAGCTGTCTCCGTTGGCTGACCTGTTAACCAAAGTTAAAGCCGGCCTGGATGCCGGCAAGTTAGCCGGGT
>CAYYRL010000009.1:17334-19842 GCA_964474165.1 uncultured Candidatus Saccharimonadales bacterium | reverse complement strand
CCTGTTGGTAAACCTGAGTCTTGCCCAGCTCAAATGGCGTTTCGGCAGTCGTGACAATGGCCGTCTTTTCCCGGGCCAGGCGGATGTAGGCGGCGGAATCGGTTAGGGCCAGAGCCTTAGTGGCTCGGTCAGCCTCCAGACTGTCGCAAGGTACAACCACCGTCATATTCGGAAGCACCCGCATCAAGGCGATGTCTTCCAGCATTTGGTGGGTGGCCCCGTCGGGACCAACGCTAACCCCAGCGTGCGAGCCGACAATTTTGACATTGGTTTCGTTCAAACAAATTGTGGTTCGAATCTGCTCCCAGTTGCGGCCGGGAGAGAAGGCAGCATAACTGGATACAAACGGTACCCGGCCCATCAGTGACATGCCGGCTGCCGTCGTGACTAAGTTTTGCTCAGCAATACCAATCTCAAAAAAGCGTTCCGGGTAAGCTTCAGCAAAATGATGCATTTGCGTTGATTCAGTTAAATCAGCGCATAGAGCCACAATCCGCTCATCACTACCGACTTCCTTCAGCCCGCGGCCAAAACCGGCCCGGATCGGTTCAAGATCAACATCTTGATCATAAAGTTTGGAGCTAAGGTGCAGGTCATTCATGCTCGCTCCGGATCTTGCCGCCGAGGGTTCGCAGTTCCTTCAATGCCACCTTGGCCTCATCGGGCTTCGGCGGCTTGCCGTGCCAATGGAAGTCGTACTCCATGAAGTCGACACCTTTGCCCGGGATAGTGTGAGCCAGGATCATGACGGGCTTATTCTCAATGGCCTTGGCCTCATTGCAGGCGTTGATGATTTCATCAAAGTTGTGGCCGTTAATTTCCAGTACGTGCCAATTAAAAGCCTCCCACTTGGCTCTAACGTTTTCTAAAGGCATTACCTCCTCGGTCGGGCCATCGATCTGGATGTTGTTTCGATCCATAATGGCTGTTAGATTTGCCAATTTGTACTTGCCAGCCAGCATGGCGGCCTCCCAAATGTTGCCCTCGTCAGTCTCACCGTCGCCCACGACGCAGTAAATCCAGCGCGAATGATTGTTTTCCAGCCGGCTAACTAGGGCCATGCCGCAAGCTTGGCTGAGGCCGCTGCCCAGCGGGCCGCTAGTAGTCTCTAGGCCCGGCAGTCGCAGCCGCTCCGGATGCCCTTGCAGTCTGGACCCCAGTTTACGCAGAGTTGACAGCTCTGATACCGGGAAGTAACCCGCCCGGGCCATGGCAGCGTAGCGCACTGGCACGATGTGCCCATTACTGAGGATCAAACGATCACGCTCCGGCCAATCCGGTTGCTTCGGCCGATGATTCAATACTACAAAGTACAGGGCTGTAAAAATGTCGGTCATACCCAGCGGCCCGGCCGAGTGACCAGAGCCGGCCGCTACTAACATCTTGATAATGTCTTCGCGGATAGTGTTGGCTGTTTCTTCGAGTTGTTTAGTGGTCATGATTTGCTAGCCGCCATCACAATCTCGGCGAAGGCCGCCTTCGGATCTGGGGCGTCCACCACATAGCCGCCGGTGACAATCACGTCGGCGCCAGCCGCCACCGCTTGGGCGGTGTGGTCAGGACTCATGCCGCCGTCAACGCTGACCTCAATCTGGGGATTAATATCTTTGATCTGTTTGACTTTCTCAATGGTGCCGGGTTGGAAGTGGCTGTGATTAAAACCAATGTGGTCACCGGTGAAGATCAGTACATGATCGATATTAGGCAGGTGCTGTTTAATCGAGTTAACCGGCGTTTCAGCCTTTAGCGCCAGCCCAACTTTGATATCGACTTCTCGCCACTGGCTAAATAGTTCTGGCCAATTAGCGGCCACTTCGGCGTGACAAATTACCAGGTTGGGACCGGTACTGATTACCATTTCCACTAGTTCGCCCGGGCGGGTGACCATTAGGTGCAAATCACTGGGTACATCGGGGATATCATAAATTTGTTCGAGGTTGATGGTTTTGGTCGGCGTGAAAACCCCATCCGAAATATCAATGTGGAGGCGGCGAGCAAATTTTTCGATCCGCTTCAATCGCTCAGCGTAGTCCGCCGGCGTTGTGACAGGCCCAACCGTGACGGCCACTTCGGCCATTACAAATCCTCAAGTTCCTTGATACGCCGACTGTGCCGCTCGGCATCAGAAAACTTGGTTCCTAACCAAACATCGACGATATCTAAGGCCTGAGATTCATCAATAAAATCTGCCGCCAGGCTCAGGACATTACTATCATTAGCCTCGCGGGTCTCTTTGGCCACTGCGGCGGTCCAGGCCACTGCCGCCCGGATACCTGGCATCCGGTTAGCCGCCATGGCCATGCCTTGCCCGCTGCGACAGACTAAAATTCCGCGTGATTCGCCTTCTTCACCAATAATTTTGGTGGCCACAGCGTAGGCCTTTATCGGGTAGTCGTCTTCACTATCAAGAACTTGTGGGCCCAGATCTTCTACCTCGTGACCAGTGTGAACCAGGTGTTCACGAATGGCGTTTTTGAGTTCGAAACCGCCATGATCGGCGGCCAAGAA
>CAYYRL010000009.1:0-17234 GCA_964474165.1 uncultured Candidatus Saccharimonadales bacterium | reverse complement strand
GGTGTTCACGAATGGCGTTTTTGAGTTCGAAACCGCCATGATCGGCGGCCAAGAATATTTTCATCGCTCGTGGCTCTCGTTTATTGCCTGAGCTTGTCGAAGGCTCCATAGGCCCCTCGACTGCGCTCGGGGAATAAATTTGTGATTAACAGTTAACTTCATCCGACAATTGTGTTTCCAACCATCACCACCATGTCGACTAAGCGGTTGGAATACCCCCATTCGTTATCGTACCAAGCCACCACTTTAACCAGATCTCCATCGACCACGTTGGTCAGTTTGCTATCGATGATGCAGGAGTGACTATCGCCGATGAAGTCACGGCTAACTAGTTCTTCGTCGGTCACTCGGAGAATGCCTTGATAGCGGTCTTCGGCCGCCGCCGCAATGAGAAGGTTGTTGACCTCTTCGATACTAGTTTTGCGCTTGGCCACTAGGGTGATATCGCTGAGACTGACCACCGGCGTCGGCACCCGAATGCTCAGACCATCAAAGACCCCGGAAATTTCCGGCACCGTCAGCGCCGCCGCAATGGCAGCACCGGTTGTTGTCGGCACAATGTTTTCGGCGGCATTGCGACCTTCACGTTTGTCCTTACCCGGCGCGTCCTGCAGCTCTTGGCTGGCGGTGTAGGAGTGGACCGTCGTCATCATCGATTTTTTGATGCCAATTTTGTCGCTCAGGACAGCCATAATTGGCGCAATGCAGTTGGTGGTACAACTAGCGTTGGAGACAATTTCGTGGCCGGCCGTTACCTTGTGCTCGTTAGCACCAATGACGAAAGTATCGTGTTTCCCGCCACCTTTTTCTGGCGCTGAGATTACCACCCGCTGGGCACCAGCCTTCAAGTGCTTGGCGGCATCTTCAGGTTTAGTGAAACGACCGGTACTTTCTATGACCACTTGTATGCCCAGTTCCTTCCAGGGCAAGTCGGCGGGATCTTTTTCGGCCGTCACTTGCACTCTTTCCCCCTCAACGATGATATTGGTGTCATCAAATGACACTTCCTTGCCATAGGTGCCATAATTGGAATCGTGTTTCAATAAATAGGCCAGATTCTCAGGATCGGTTAAATCGTTAATAGCTACAATCTCTACTTGAGGATTGGCCTGGGCGATCTTAAAGGCACTGCGGCCAATGCGACCAAAACCGTTTATAGCAACTTTGATTTTCATGCACCCTCTGTCAGTTTTTAGTTGTTAGTTTTTAGTGCTAGTACTAATTACTACAAACTAAAAACTATCAACTTAATTATAAAAGCTTTAGGGTTTTGGCTCAACCTTGGCACTTGCCACACGATTGCGGCCGCCTTCTTTGGCATCGTAAAGAGCGGCATCAGCCCGGCTGATCAAAGCCTGCAGACTTTCACCCGCATCGAGCGTCGCCACACCTAGGCTAGCCGTCACCGCAATAGTTTCTGAATCTGCAAGTTTAAACTTAGTTTTTTCAATGATTTGCCGCAGATCCTCAGCCAGGCGCATGGCAATTGGTTGCTCAGTACCCAGGAAGCCGACTAGGAATTCTTCGCCGCCCAGCCGGCCAAAGACATCAATACTCCGCACCCGGCCGGCTATGGCTTTGGCCATTTGCTTGAGGACGGCGTCGCCGCCACCGTGGCCATAGGTGTCATTAATCAGTTTGAACTTATCGATGTCGACCATGACAACGGCCAGCGATTTAATCTCAATCTTGCGGCGATGTCCGGGCGCGGTTAGCTGGCGATTGACCTCAGCCACCATCGGTTCTAAGCGCTCAAATAATCCGCGGCGGTTTGGCAGACCGGTCAGTTCATCTAAACTAACCAGTCGCCGTAATCTAGCAACCTCGGCTTCGAGTTTGGCAATCTTTTGCTCGGGGGTCATTACTGGCCCTGTTCAGCTTCGTAGGCCCGCTTGATCTCAGCCTTAGCAGCTTCGGCGTCTTCCCAGCCAATGATCTTAACGGTTTTGTCTTTCAGCGACTTGTAGTTGGCAAAAAAATCAGAAATTAACTTCGGAGCATGCGGACCAATATCATCTAGAGAATTAATATGCTCGGAGTGCATATCTTCAACCGGCACCGCTAGCACCATTTTATCGACGTCACCGTCATCAATTTTATTGAGCAAAGCAATTGGCCTAGCTTCCAGTAAGCAGCCTGGAAACAGTGAAGTGCCATAAATCATGACATCCAGGTGGTCCCCATCTTCACTTCTGGTTTGGGGGATAAAACCGTAATCAAATGGATGCTTGGCCGAGCCATACATTACCCGATCGAGCTTAATGACATCAAACTCTTCATCATATTCGTACTTATTATGGCTGTGGGCTGGGACTTCAATAATGGCGTTAAATTTGTCCGGAAAGTCCTGGCCGATGGGGATATTGTGCACTAGTGCGCCTTTCGTTATCTGGAAGCGATTATACCACTTAGGCTCCACTCCTGGCCATTTGTGCAGATTAACTAAGCCAATACGGTCATGCTGATTAGTCTTGTAACAATGACCATTTTATCGCTTGGCCCTAAAGTTTAGCATGTCAGCATAACGTAGAAGGGAGGGAGGATATGTTACTAACCATTATTGGCTGGATAGTCCTAGGAGCCTTGGCCGGCTGGATCGCCTCAATGATCATGGGGACAGACGCCGAGCAAGGAGCCGTCGGTAACATCGTAGTCGGCATCATTGGTGCCGTCATTGGTGGACTGGTGGTGCGGCTGTTTGGTGCCAGTGGTGCCATGGGCTTCAACCTAGGTAGCCTGCTAACGGCCATATTGGGAGCTGTCATTTTGCTCGCAATTGTCAGAGCCGTGTGGGGCAGTCGAGCCACATATTAATTTCTTTCTTGGAAAGCCGCCCGCGTGAGCCGGGCGGCTTTTTTTATTAGGTTAAATACCTGAAGGTTGTCGGATCGGCAAATGGCCTTCAATGTACTGCCGCATCATCAGGGCTGCCGAAACGCCCTCGCCGACAGCCGAAGCGATTTGCCCGGTGGCGCCGCTGCGAACATCACCAGCCGCGAATACACCCGGAACATTGGTTTGAAAGTTATCATCGGTTTTAATAAATCCCCGCTCGTCAAGATCAATAATACCTTCAAGCCAGTGAGTATTTGGTATCAAGCCAATAAAAATAAAGATGCCATCGGCCAATACTTCGCCTTGATTAGTGAGGACACCGGTGGCGCGCTGACCGTCATCGGTCACTTTTTCAACCCCTGCATTGTACTGGACGGTAATCTTGTCACGGGCAGCCTGGATGCGATCGATTAGTAGCTGCGATCCCTTGAGCTTGTCGCCACGTACTAACATGGTGACATGGGTGGCAAACTTGGTTAGAAACAAGCCTTCTTGCATGCTAGAATTTCCGCCGCCAACCACGATCAAAGTCTTGCCGCGGTACAAAGGCCCGTCACAGGTGGCGCAGTAGTGGACGCCGCGATTAGTGAACTCGCTCTCCCCTGGTACTCCGAGACGGCGGTAATCACTACCGGTGGTAATCAAGGCCACTTTGGCGTGACGGCTGCCAGCGCCAGTTTGTAACTCCACCCCATGCGGGCTGGGCTTCAGTCCCAAGATCATGGTCCCAAGTGCAAACTTAGCCCCAAATTTAGTGGCCTGCTTTTCCAGCAAATCCGACAGTTCAATGCCACCAACACCGTCGGGAAAGCCAGGATAGTTTTCGATGGTACCGGTCTGGCCCGCCCAGCCGCCGACAGCTTTGCCCTCGTACACTGTGGTATCCATATCTTCACGAGTGGTATAGATGGCCGCCGACAGCCCCGCCGGACCAGCGCCGATGATGGCAATATCATCGAGATGATCCACTAGTGTAGTCCCAGCGCCAGTGTCAATTTTGGCTGGTCGAAACCGAGAATCTGCTCAGTTTTTGTCCCATCCGTTATGACCGTAAACGGCACTGCGTACTGACCACTGGCTTTAAACAATTCTTCGGCTGCCTCCTGACTAGCGTCAGCGTGCACTTCTTCAAATTTAACTCCGTGAGCCGTCAAAAACTGCTTCTCGGCCCGGCAATATACACAGGTACTGGTGGTATAAATCTTTACTTCAGCCATGCATCCTTCCTTTGTTCCATCATAGCAAACGCGTCAAAGCCCAGATTCAATGATCTGCTTCAAAACCTGAGCACTGGGTCGAACGGTGCGCTGCTGAGTCTGGTAATCGACGGCGATTAGGCCGAAGCGCGGCCAAAAGCCGCTGCCAAACTCATAATTATCAATTAACGACCAGTGGAAGTAGCCGCGAACATCGGCGCCGGCTGCCATGGCCCTTTGAACCTGTTTCAGTGATTCGGTGATGTACCAACCACGCAGCTTATCGGCAGCATCCGCCAGGCCGTGCTCGGTGATATAAATTGGTTTTTTATAGCGCTTGGCCAAATCACGCAGCAAGACGTATAAACCTTTGGGATACAACTCCCAGCCCATATCGGAAACGTAGCGGTCTTCGGTCTGACTCTTCCAGAGGTTTACCCTGGCGTGAAAATAATAGTTGAGACCGATAAAGTCTAGCTGGTGCTTGGTCCAATTGAGTAGCTGCTGGTTCCACAGCTTATCACCGTAGAAGACAATCAAACGGTTGTACCACTTGTTCCGGTAGGGCTCAAAATAGACGTTATGTTTGCAAAGCCCAACCTGAGCTTGAGGAAATTGGTGTTTGATCTGGCGATAAGCCTTGCGGTGGGCCAACGCCAGATTGCGCAGGGCCCAGAAGTAAACAAAGCTATTGTGACGCTGAGCCAACCAGCGGCCGAGTTGGTAGACGTTTTCGCAGTAAACTTCAGGTTCATTTATAGTTAACCAATAATTAATGTCGCTACCTAATTGCTTAACAATTTCGCCGACAAACCTTTCAAAAGCGGCAATCGTGCGCCGCCGGCTCCAGCCACCGCGGCTTGCCACCCAAGTTGGCAAGGTCCAGTGCCACAACGTCACAAACGGTTCGAGTCCTTGGTCCCTAGCAGCCTTAATCACCCCGCGATAATGGTCGATGGCGGCTTGGTCGAACTGGCCTGGCTCCGGTTCCACCCGCGACCATTCGATTGAAAACCGGTAGGCCGACAGACCAATTTCCTTAGCTAACCCTAAATCGGCTTCATAACGGTGGTAGTGATCGGCGGCCGCACCAGAAATGTAATTTGATGGATCCTTGGCACCTGGTTCGTGGCCGGCATTTTCGGCAAGCTTTTGAGCATTGCGTTTTTCCCATACTGTCCAGTCGTTTAAATTGCCCCCCTCAACCTGATGGGCTGAGGTGCTGGCGCCCCAGATAAAGTCATCACCAAAGCCCTGGGCCATCAGTCACCCAGCGTTTTTTGCACCAAATCGACAATTTGGCGCGGGGTGTAATCAACTTTTCGTAAATAATCAGTCGCCCCAAGCTTAATGGCTTCTTCGGCCACCGATGGGGTTTCGACGTTTGAAATGGCAAACACACTGGTATGAGGAAAGTTATTTTTTAAATCCAGTTTCTTGAGCAATTCCAACCCATTAACCTCTGGCATCAGAATATCCAGCAGTACCACCGCCGGCTTCTCATCCTGCATCAGTTTGACAGCGTCACTGGCGTTAGTGGCAATAATGACCCGGTACCCGGCATGCTCCAAGACTAGCTGATAGGCGTGGGCAATTGGCTGCTCATCTTCGATAACTAGAATAGTTGCCATACCGCCCAAATCCCCGCCAGACCGCCCAAGCCACCGGTTAAAACGCAAACCGGACTAAAGGCATTAACTCCAAATAATAACGGCACCATACTACCGACCACCGAGCCTATTGCCGCTCCCAACCATACCGTCTTCTTATCCACGCTTGGTGTTTAGCTTAGTGATGCCCGCCAGCAGCAACAAGCCGCCCATCACCACCAGCCAGCCCGCCATAACTTGATACAGGGCGTTGGTTTCGCGTTTTTCAACTTCGCGCAAACTGCGCCCGGCCAAGACATACCCGTGGTTGTAAGTACTGACCACGCTAGCGATGCGGACCCCAGGGGCGGGCTGCCAAGTCAAGCGATTTTGGTGGCCAGACTTGGTGCTGGCTAGGACTCCCGGCGGTAAAACCGGATTTTGTCCATAGAGTTGAGCCCCGCTGGCAATCAACTGGCCGTTAGCGTCATAAATCATCACAAAAGGTGATAGTGAAGCCGCAATATCAACTTTGACGGCTCCAAAAACCGCCGCGTTGGCCCCATCGCTCAGCTGGACAGCGATGTCTTCGGCCATTTGAATTTGGGGATCGTTGGCATTGCTGCGTAGCATCTGTTGGGCAACCAAGTAAATGGTGCCAAAAATAGTAGTGACAACTACTAGCGCAGCCAACAACCAGACCAGCTTCTTCATGGATCTACTATACCACCATCCCGCTTATGGGCGAGGGGCAGCTCAACCGTAAAGACAGTCCCCCCACCGGGCCGATCAGCCACCATCAGTTCGCCTTTGTGTAATTTGGTGATTTGCTGAGCAATGGCCAGCCCCAAACCGTGGCCGCTGGTGGCTCCAGTTTGAGAATTAGCTCGCCAAAAGCGTTCAAAAATATGTGGCTTGTCATCATCTTTAATACCTGGCCCCCGATCGGCAATCGCAATTGCGCCCGAGCTTGACCTTTTTTGGGTACCGATCGTAACTGTCGACCCCTCGGGAGCGTATTTGATGGCATTGTCGAGTAAAATTTGAAAAATTTGCTGCAAACTATCAGGTTCGCCCATAACTTTAAACTTATCCGCCGTTTTGGAGGTCTGGAGCTTAACTTTTTTGACCTTGGCGACACCTTGGAGGCTAGTCTTGGCCGCATCAATTAATTTTGAAACCTCCACGGCTCGGAATTGGCCCTGAGCCACCTCTGATTCCAACCTAGCTAACTGCAACAAGCTGCCAGCCAAGCCCTCGAGTTTAGCCAATTCTTCCAGGCTGCTACCAAATAGTTCCCTGGCCTCGCCATCGGTGATTTGCTTTTGACGCAGTGCTACTTCAATTTCACTGCGCATAGCAGCAAGCGGTGTTCGCAGTTGGTGCGAGGCATCGGCCGCAAACCGGCCCTGGGCCTCCATGGCTTCCTCAATCGGCTCCAGGGTGCGCCGGGCCCAATAATAACCAGCCAGCGCCGAAGCCGCCAAGATTAATAAGTTTAACTCTACCAGGCGCACCATCAGCCGGTGAGCCACTAAGTCCTCTTCATTACTAAGCAGGCTGGGGGTAAAAGTCGGTTGCGGCAAGCGATAAAGCCGCCTCAGGCCGCTATATTGGCGCTCGACACTGCCGCTGAACTCACCGGTGGCAGCGCTATAGACTAAAACGCTAAATAACAAACTGATGGTCATGGTGACTGCCACCGACAACATGGTTAGGCGCAGGGTGGCGGACCGAAACACTAGCTAACTCCGAGTTTGTAACCGAAGCCCCGGATAGTATGGATCAGATTTGGTCCTTTGAATGGCTGATCGACCTTGGTTCTGAGGTAACTAATATAGACTTCGACGGTATTGGGCAATATATCAGCGTCAAAGTCCCAAACATGAGTGGTCAAATGATCTTTACTGAGGACCCGGTTGGGGTTACGCATTAGATATTCAAGTAACGCATATTCCCGAGCCGACAGGGTAATAGCTTGGCCGGCCCGGGTAACGGTGTGACTATTGGTGTCTAGTTCTAAGTCGTCGATTTTTAAAACCGCACTTTGAGTTTCCGGTGGCCGGCGCAGTAAGGCCCTGACCCGAGCGACCAGCTCATCGAAGGCGAATGGTTTTACTAAGTAATCATCGGCACCGGAATTGAGCCCAGCTACCCGATCGCTAATGGCATCTTTGGCTGTCAGCATGATAATGGGAGTGCTGATTTGCTCGGCCCTAACTTCCTTGGCAATGTCTGCACCCTCAATCAAGCCGGGCAGCATCCGATCCAAGATAATCAGATCATAGTCGCTGGTCAGGGCTGAGCTCAGGCCTTCATCTGCGTCATGGACCACGTCAACGGCGTAAGATTCTTGCTCTAAACCCTTTTTGATGGCCCCCGCAATTTTGGGATCGTCTTCGACTACTAATATTCTCATATTCATATTGTAGCTGGTGAACTGAGAATTGGCTGAATTAATTCGGAAATCCAGATGGAGTTGACAGAACCGCTTAAGCTAGAGAGAATAAGCACAAGGATTTATGAGTTTGGCAAAAACTAACTTCGTTAGATTTGGTGGTCGACTGGGAGCCTCACTAGCAGTGCTGGCAGCTTTGGCGTTTCCGGCGGTCGCTCACGGAGCAGGCAGCTCGCATCTCAGTCTCAGCCCCAATACCGGTTCCATAAAAAAAGGCGATACCATAACTATCACCATCAAAGAAGCTAGTACTGACCCGGTTAACTTAATTGAGGCCGACCTCAATTACAATCCAGCCTATTTACAGTATGTCAGCTTCGATAAATCAGCTGGCGCCTTTGCTGACTCCAACAACACCTTCTTTATATCTACCATTTCCACCGGCAAGGTCAGTCTGACCGGAGCTATCCTTAACGGTGGTCCCCTCACCGGCAATCAAACTCTGGCCACTGTCACCTTCAAAGCCCTGGCTGGTGCCGGTACTTCAAGCATTACCTTTGATAACAATTTGAGTGACGATGGAACCCAGTCCGATGTTCAAAATGCTGGTGTCAGCTCATGGGATGGCAACACTGCTGGAGCTACCTTTAGCTTTACTGGCACAACCGCAACCACGACCTCAACTTCACCGACCTCGCCGCCACCAGCCACCACCAAAACTACAGCCAAAAGCTCAGCCAAGACAGCGACCCCGACTCCAACTCCAGCCGCCACTACCACCGAATCCACCACTACCACCTCAACCTCAGCCACCGGCAATCCCCCAAGTTATTTTGTGGCTATTAAAGTGACTGACGGCAAGCAGCCAATCATCGGTGCCAGCGTGACCATTGATGGTCAAACTGCCACCACTAATCCGAGTGGGATAGCAGCCTTTACTCACGTCACAGCCGGCCAACACGTAGCTGATGTCACGTACAAGAAGCAACACGCCAGTCAGCCAATTACGGTGGAGGCCAAGGGTTCAGGTTTGGAGGTCCAGAAGTTTACCGTGGTTCTGGGCGCCAGCCGGCTTAGTCAAGGACTGATCATTGCGGCTGCAATTTTGCTCTTAATTCTAATTGTTGGCGGGGGCTTAAGCTTGGGTCGCAAACTGCTAGTTCACCAACCCAGTCTCGGAACTCAGCCGCCAGTGGCTCAAATGGCTGCCGGATCAAGTGGTGGCAAAGTCAGCAGCGTTCCGGTAGCAACCGCACCATCGCCGCCGTCGCCTCCGGCCACAACTAGCGGTGATATCAATCCAGTTGGCCAGGTCTATTACCCAGATTCGAATGCGCAGCAATTAAAGCCGCCTGCTGACGGCAACAAGGATGCATAATGGCCAAAGCTAAATCTCATACCAAAGCCAAAGCTAAAGAAAAACTTCTACCCAGGCCGCAATTCAAAGCCAGGCCATTAGCCTTAGGTTTAATTGTTACTCTATTGGTCATTATCGGGTTAGTGGTGGTTTACCGCAGCTTGGCCGCCAACGAATCAATGAGTGTCCTGCCTTCAACATCCAATGTCAGCTTGGGTGCTAGTTTTACAGTTACAATCCGAGAAAACAGTAACACTACTCCGGTTAACGCCGTCGAGGCCGACTTGACTTATGATCAGACTAAATTTCAATTCGTTAGCATTGATACGTCGGGTAGCGCCTTTAACCAAGGAGCCGTGGCCACTGGCGGCGGCGGTAATGTTCAAATTGCCAGAATTATCACCGGCTCAAGTGGTGCCGCCACTTTGACCGGCGATCAGCTGGTAGCCACTGTGACTTTCACTGCCATTGGCACTGGCGCCACCGCCATTAATATCGGCACCGGTTCAGCCGTCGTCAGGGCTAGCGATAATACCAACGTGCTGACTATTAAAAACAATGGCGCCTACACTATTGCTGATACCACGCCGCCAAATGCTCCCACTGGCCTGACCGTCGGTACCAGGACAGTCAGCTCGATTGCTATGAGCTGGACTGCCCCAACCGATAATGTTGGTGTCACCGGTTACAAAGTGTTTCGAAATGGCACGCTAGTGAACAGCAATGTCAGCACCACCAGTTTCACTGATACTGGCCTGAGCCCAGGCACCAATTATTCCTACACCATCATTGCCTTTGACGCCGCCGGCAACAATTCATCGGCTTCAACCGCTTTGGCGACCAGTACTTTGCCGGATACCAGTGCGCCCACCGTCCCAACCGGGTTAACCGTTGGGACTCGGACCGTCAACTCGATTGCCTTTAGCTGGGCCGGCTCAACTGACAACGTCGCTGTGACCGGTTACAACATTTTGCGCAACGGCACTAAGGTTGGCACTTCGGCCACCGCCAGCTACACCGATACTGGACTGACCCCAAATACTGCCTACAGCTACACCGTTCAAGCCTTCGACGCTGTGCCCAACACTTCGGCTAGCTCAACGGCCCTGGCCACTAGTACGTTGCCCGACACCACAGCACCCAGTACTCCTACCGGACTACTATCGCCGTCGCAATCTACCAATTCGATTAGTCTCACCTGGTCGGCTTCCACTGACAATGTTGGTGTCACCGGTTACAAGGTTTTGCGTAACGGCACTTTAATCAACGGCAATGTCGCCACCACCAGTTTCACCGATACCGGGCTCACCCAAGGCACTGCCTATTCCTACACCATCCAAGCCTTCGATGCCGCCGGCAATGTTTCAACCTCCTCCGCTGCCAGTAGCTTCAGCACCAAGAGTAAGCCGGGCGACGTCAACAGTGACGGTTTCGTCAACGCTACCGACCTCTCCATACTAGCTAGCCACTACAACCAGTCTGGTAACTTCTCGCAAGGCGATCTCAACAATTCTGGCGTAATCGACATTTTTGACCTATCGATACTGGCCAGCTACTGGGGCACTTAAATCATAGCCGCTAGTTTGCGGACGGTGTTGCTGTTGCGAATCGTGATTAGCTTGTAATACTTAGTGCCGATAATTTTGGCTTCACCGCTCTTGTTGGCATTTATGCGATCATAGCGCCATATCACGGCCCCCGGTACATACTTCACCTCATCAACCCCATCTCGGGCCGGCAGCTGCTTAATAACGTCAGGCTGATCAATTTCTGGCCACAGGAATAGCACGTCACATCTCATGACTTTATCGGTCGTCCAATGATCGGAAATGGCGGCGCTAATTTTTTGTAGTGAATCGGCATCAACCACAATCACCGGCACAGTCAACGAAAAGTCATGTTCAATAGCAGACTCAATCTGCTGACAGAGTTTGGCTGGATCGGTTTTGACGGCCTCAAAGATGACATTGCCGGAGTTGATGTAAGTTTTAACCTCTCTAAGCCCAATCCGCTCACAGCTAAGCTTGAGTTTGGCCATTTCGACTTTGGCATTGCCGCCGACATTAATGCCGCGCAATAAAGCTAGGTATTTCATAAAATTATGGTAGCAGATTTATTAAAGTAATGGCCCGGGTGCTTTCGCACCCGGGCCCCAGTCCTTAGACCGGTACCACAGCTGGCTGTGGGCGGCCTCTCAGCGTCAAACCAACAACCAGGAGCAGCAGTGCGGCTCCACCGGCTGCGGCAGCCAAGAGTAGCGCCAATCCCAGGCCCGAAGAGTTGTCGTGCCCCGTTGGAGACGACACGTCCCGGATGGCCTGAGTGGTTGCCTTCATGCCGGCCACGAAGTCGCCGGCGGCAACGCCGTCTTTGGTCTCGAAGAACTGACGCCAACCCGGCAGCTGACCGCCGATCGGGCCGATTACCGTGCGCCAGTGCGAGCCGGGATAGAGCAGAGTGCCTTCGCTCGGTGTCATGGCGAACACCATGACCATGGGGTCTTGCCAGACGACCGGGTACGCCTCGTGCAGGTAGCTGTCCAGCGTGTCCCCTTCGCCGAGACTGGGAACCGTCACCAGCTGGACGTGAGCGCCCGACTGGACCAGATCACAGGCGGCGGCATCGATGCCCGCCAGCTGGCTGTCGAACAGGTGGACACCGTCATCGACGGTGTACTGACAGCTGGGGGCAGCAGATGCCACAGGGGCGGCCACCACCAGTGCCGTCATGAACAGCCCGAGGGCTGCCACAACGGCCATCAATCGTCCGAACATTGCTTGCTCCTTCTGGAGAGTCGGATTGGTCTACTTCACTTCACACGAACACTGTCACTGAGGACAGAACCTTCAAATCATACCATATTCTGTTGTTATTTGCAAGTTATGGGACTATCTTATAGCTGGTTTGATAGAGCTTAAAGCTGTTCTCGTCTCCAGGATGTACGCCCATGTCTTTGGCCCTGATTTGGAGATTATCAATAATATCAACTTTATTATAGCCGTTAGCCCCAGTGTTTACTGCCGCGCAAAATGGCTTCTGAATTACCCACGGCGATAACTGAGGCGGATAATTTGATGGCAGTTGGGTATGTGTGACTGGCTTTACCGTATATAGAGCCGAATTGTGTCGGGTAGTGAATACTTCTTTTTCAACATTCTTGAATTTTTGAGTCACACTAAAATCGATATTGGCTGCGTAACGGCTAGGGGCTGCAAAATACCAGCAAGCAATCACGGGGTGCTTATCAGTATTTAGATCTCTGTAAGCACCCCACCACATGTAGTGCCCTGAGCGATCGTTGTCGGAATTAACTTCTCGCACGGCCTTAAACTGAGTCGATCCATCTCTCAGCTGCAGGTAGAAGGCATTGGCCCTACCGGCTCCACTAGTGTGCTCAGCGTTTCCATAATTATAAAAGTACTCTTTACCCTTGATGCTCTGACCAGGCTGGACAGCTGCAAAGGTTTTCCAGATCAACAAAGCACCAATACCACCAAGCAAAACAAATAAACCAATCGCCTGGCCCCTAGAGAACGTTAGCTTTTTACTAGATACTAACTTTTTGGATGTTTTATTAACGCTGCTTTTGACTTTTGGCATTTTTGTCCTGTTCTAATAATACTTATGCTTTAGTATGATGCTTATGGCTATACCTGTCAAGCAATAGCTGGGCAGACTTAAAAGTGCTACCATGGCATCAGAAGTAATTTGGAGCTTTCAATTATGTTTAGTGATATTGGTTTATTAGGTTTCACCATCAGTAGCATCTGGTCCATCATCATCTTGGTCTTCTGGCTAGCCATCGCCTTTTGGCCAGCCCGGGTGGCTGCTCGCAAGGGTTACAGTTTCTTGCTCTTCTTCTTGCTCAGCTGTATTTTGAGCTTCGTCGTGGCCCTAATCATTGCCTACCTGGTTCCCCGCAAAACCGGAGCCTCTACCCCACCACCAGCCGCCCCAATTGAGTAGCTAATGGCCAAAACCTCGCGCTTTAAGCTTTACCTGGCGTCCTACAATTTCCTGGGCCTAGTGCTTGGCACCCTATTTGTTTACACCAGCTTTCTGCCATCACTGTTGCCCAGGGGCTGGGTGCTTCAAGGGGTTATCTCCGGCGTGGTCTTCACCGCCTGGTATGGCATTGGCATGATCATTAGTCATTATGTGCGTAAGTCACACCTCAAGGAACTGCCGGCTGACCAAAAATCCTATATCCGCAACTGGACATTTCCGGCCTTGGGCGTTGGTTATGCGGTTGCCCTGATTGTTGGTTATAACTGGCAGATACAGGTTAACCAGCTAGTTGGTCAAAGTTTTAACAACTACTGGTGGTTAATTGGCACACCTATCGTTAGTCTGCTAATTATTGCCTTTATCATGCTGGTTGCCCGCAGTATTCGTAGCCTCTACGTCTGGCTGGGACGGCTGATCGCTAAAAAGGTGCCCAAGTGGTTAGCCTACAGCGTAGCCTGGATCGGTACGCTATTGATCGTTTGGGGTATCCTAAGCGGGTTTCTGGTGTCAAACGCTATGAGTGCCCTCAATACCGCCTTCAGTGCCAAAAATGACACCACCGATGCCGGGATTGTCCAGCCCACCAACCAACATCAGAGCGGTGGGCCGGAATCATTAATTGCCTGGGACACTCTGGGCCGGCAAGGTCGCAAGTTTGTGGGTAAAGCCAAGACACCTCAGCAATTGGCAGCTTTTAGTCATTTGCCGGCAATGGTCCCGGTGCGGATTTATTCGGGAATTAAATCAGGGACTACGGCAGCCGAGCGGGCCCAACTCGCGGCCGAGGATCTGAAACGAGCCGGCGGCTATAAGCGCAAGATCATCGTGGTGGTTACCACCACCGGCACCGGTTGGGTCGACGAACAGGGCGTCGATCCGGTGGAATACATGTACAACGGCGATTCAGCCATTGTGGCCATGCAATACTCCTATTTGCCCAGCTGGCTATCCTTCCTGGTCGACAAGTCCAAGGCTAAAGAAGCCGGCATTGAGCTCTACAACGCTGTTTATGATCAATGGTTGAAACTACCCGCGGACCAACGGCCCAAGATCGTGGTCTTCGGCGAGAGTCTGGGTAGTTTCGGCTCTGAAGCCGCCTTCCCCACTAAGGCCGCCTTCCAGGCAACTTCGAACGGTGCAGTTTGGGTTGGACCACCGCACAGCAATTCATCGTGGCAACAGGTGACAGCCAATCGCGACACCGGCAGTCCTGAGATTTTGCCAGTCGTCAACAACGGTCAAATCGTTCGATTTGCAAATCTACCAGCCGATTTGAAGAAACCTGGCAGTGACTGGCAGCACCCACGAGCAACTTATTTGCAAAACCCCTCGGATCCCATTGTCTGGTGGTCTCCGTACCTAATTTGGCAGCAACCGGATTGGCTCAAAGAACCCCGCGGCGCCGATGTTAGTCCAGCTACTCGTTGGCTACCCTGGGTGACCTTCTGGCAAGTCACTGGCGATATGGTCTTCTCCACCGGCGTGCCTGATGGCCATGGCCATAACTATGGCACTTTGCCGACTAATGCCTGGAGCCAGGTGGCGCCGCCTACCGGCTGGACCGACCAAAAGACTGAAGCTCTGACCGCCGAACTGGGGTCATGACCAAAGCCGGGCGGCCAGAGCTACTGAGCTATGCCACGCTCGGGTCGACATTAGTCGCCAGCTTCTTAATCTATAGTCAGTATCAAGGCTGGCAACGCTTTGGCTGGGCCTTGATTTTGGTCTCCGCCATGGTGGCAACTTGCGCCTATGTTGGCCTCAAGCTGAGCGATCTTGGTCTATCAAGGTCAAAGTTGGTACCTGGGCTGTGGCTAGCCATCCGAGTGATGGGCGTGATTTTAATGGGCCTGCTGGTGGTTTATTGGCTGCGCGGCCAAATTTTTAATGATTCCCGCTACTCCGGCAATCTCGCCAAGGCCCTCTACACCGCCCTAGTGCTAGTTCCGTTGCGGACGGTCTTATTCGAAGAGTTTTTGTTTCGCGGCGTCGTGCTCGGTGTGGTCAGTAAATGGCGCGGCCAAATTGTGGCCACCGTAGTATCATCGCTGGCTTTTGGACTCTGGCACTTGTCATCGGCCGGCAATATCGGAACTTATCAACTGACTTCTACCATTGTCATACCGGTCTGGCTGGTGACGATTGTCATTGTTGCAGCCACGGCGGCGGCCGGGGCTGGCTTTTGCTGGCTGCGCTGGCGCAGCGGCAGTTTAATCGCCCCCTTATTGGTGCATTGGTTTATCAACGCCGGCGCCATAATTTTGATTGCAGTTAGGACTTAGCTGACTTTTGCTTCCAGTGAAAATCGGCCAGCGTGGAGTGGCGCAGGTGGCGGTACATTAAATACCCAGGCGCCAGCGGCAACCAGTAGGTTATCAAACGGTAAACCAAAACTGCTATCAGTGATAGCTGACTGTCATAACCCAAAAACACCAAACCACCGTACAGGCCAGCCTCGGCGCCGCCCAAGCCGCCTGGAGTTGGCACCAAACTGCCCACCACATTGCCCATGGTGTAGCTGAGCACAATGTCCGCAAATGTGGGGTCAAGGCCAACCGATTTAACGCACAAATAGAGCGTGGCGATGCCGGTCAGTGAGCCAATGGCGTTTAGTCCCACGCCAGCCACAATTTGACCCGGATGATCTTTGTAGTCCTTAAAAGTACCCCACAGCGAACCAACTGAATCTTTCACGCGTTGCATCAGGTGCTTGGTGCGGGCAAGATACCAGGTCGCAACCCCTAAGATCAAGACCACAAAGGCTATTAAAGGCCAATGGATATCGTGCGGTGCGCTAGCCTGCTGGGTGACGGTGCTATGATTGCCCAGCAAAGCCACTAGTACAATTGCCGCAAAGGCCACCGAGCTGGTGGCGGCGTTAAAGGCCATGGTCGAAGCCGCCATTGTTACACTGCCAGTCTCGACCGTTAAATAGTAAGTGTTAACCGTCAGCGAACCGATGCTCATGGGCAATAGTTTGGAAATAAAGGCTGATGCAATCTGAACTTTTAGAGTCAGCCAATAACCAATTTTTTTGGGCACAATGGCGTAATACTTGTAGGCCACAATCGGGAAACTGAGACAAAATATTACAATTGCCTCAGTTAACAGCTTCTTATCGGCTTGCTTGGTGGCCCTGAGAGCCTCGTGCAGGTTCGACAACTGGGGCACAAACACCCACAGCGATAGCGCCACAACCGCCAGGGTAATGATCAGCGAAGAATTTGCCACAAAAAACGCCTTAATGCCTGAGCGGTTACGGGCGGTTTTGGTTTTGTTATCGGTCATTACCGACATTATAGGCTATCTAAAGAAAATAAGCCTTTTAATGTCATGCTCAGGACTTGCACCTATGGCCTGGTGTCTGGCGTAAGCATCGAAGCCTCAAAGAAAGGTCCCAGGCGTTGAAAACGAGGCGTAATCAGTTGGCCATCGGAGCACTCCATACTCAGATCATCAAACCGGGGATGAACACAGCGCGTGCCATCAAGATGGACCTGATCGAACAGGAATTCTCGAAACTCTCGGGTCCAGTGACGAAATCCTTCATGTTCGGCGCTTAGCCCTAGGGCAGCGTAATTAACTTCAACCCGATTATCCTCCGAGGCATTCTGAGTCAGATGAGTGGCCTCATAGAGGCCGCCTTTGAAGTGCAAGTAGATACCTGGCCGGAACTGTTCCAGTTCGGCTTCAGTCAGACCCTCTATTGCGCTCAAACCGTTGGCCTCCCTTTGAGCCAAAACTAGCATCAAAGTTATCTTTGGTGCTCGTCTTGGCTGGGATGGAAGGATTCGAACCTTCGATCTCCTGATCCAGAGTCAGGCGCCTTACCGCTTGGCCACATCCCATTA
>CAYYRL010000008.1:18792-20709 GCA_964474165.1 uncultured Candidatus Saccharimonadales bacterium | reverse complement strand
AAAATATTGTCAGCTGGGTCTTTGAACCACGCTATGCTGGGACCTGGTTGCTCGGCGCTGCTGCGGGCAATGCTGTCATCACCGGTCATGCCCTCATAGTGCTCAAAGCTGACACCTTTGGCCCTGAGATCTTTGACACTGGCGTCGATATCCTGGGTCACAAAATTTAGACAAGTGTAGCTGGCCGGCTGATGGTCGGGCTTGCCATAGATAAAAATCTCACCGCCACCGGGCAGTTCAAAGTGCAGCCCCATGGAGTCGTCGGTTAACTTTAGGCCCAGAGTTTCAGTATAAAATTTCTTGGCAGCGTCTTGGTCATTGACCGAGAAGCCAGCAAACGAATGTACAAACATAGTTATTTCTCCTTGGTCTTAGTATAAACCTTGCTCCTGCTTCGTCTTCAGCAATTTTGTCATTGCCAAGGGCTGAGCGGCGTGGCATGATGAGCCGGTAATTAAGGATCTTATTATGGCTCAGGAAATCGCTCCCTATGTGAACTTTCAAGGTAAGTGCCAGGAGGCACTGAAGTTTTATCAATCGGCCATTGGCGGCGAGCTCGAGATGTCCAAGTTTGGTGCTGATGGCAAACTACTACCAGTCGAGGGCCCGGAAGATCAAGTCATGCACGGCGTGCTCAAGGCCGATGGGGCCACCATTATGGCCTCCGATGGCATGCCGGATTTCCCGCCAACCGTCGGTGACAATGTGGCGCTGGCCCTCTCCGGCAAAGACGAAGCTAAACTCAGCGCGGCTTTTGACAAGCTGGCCGCCGGTGGCAACGTCAAGCAGCCCTTAACTGATGCTCCGTGGGGTGATAAATTTGGTTTTCTGGAGGACAAATACGGCATCACTTGGATGATTGACGTCGTCAAAGTCTAAGCAGTTGTAACTAAAAAAGAGCCCAGTGGGCTCTTTTTTAGTGACGTAGACTAGGTGCGGTTTTTGAGCTCGCCGCCGTGAACCACCAGAGCGTGGATAATCAAGACATCAAAGACAATGATCATGATACTCCACAGCGGGTAAGCCGACATCAGGGCCATATTGGCCACTAACGACATACCGGCTAAAATCACGGCCAGCACCCGGGCCCACATGGCACCGCGCATCAGCTCATACCCAGCAGCCAGGATGATAATGCCGAGCAGCAGGGTGATCCAGCCCCAAGCCGTAAAGTTAAAGGCCAGCAGATGAGTTTCGGTGACTACGAAGAAACCCTTCTTAATTACGGCGGTTAAGCCATAAATGATTTGAAAAAAACCAACTAGCATCATCATGACACTGGCGAAGCCAATCCAGCCGACCCAGCTGCCGGATTTATTTTGTGGATTCATACAATACCTCCCTGCCCCACCTCAGTAAGTTAGTGCTAAGCTAATTGTGACTCCGAGAGGCCAGAGTTGTCAAATTTTGACTTGGCTAAGACGATGGCGTGACTTTGACCTGACCGCTAGTCACTGGGTACATGGTTGGACTATAGCCGGCGTCCGAGCCCCCTTGGCACCACTGGGTGGCGGTGTTGAGATCAGTCGTAGCCTGGTGACCGTACAAGTCCGCGCCATGCTTTTGGTCCTTGACGTAGGCCACCACGTACGTGCCGCTGAGACCGGGATAACCGGGCGGAATCTGGAACATGAACCGCGCTTCCTTGGCGAGTGTATTGATGTTGGAGCATGTGACATCGGCTTGGTAATGCAAGCCGCCAGGATAATCAAAGTTCCAGTATTCGACTGTATCGGGCTGTTTGTTTCCACCGATATCAAATTTGATGCGCTGGCTGGGGCCAGACATCGTTAGATCGCCCTTGGCTTTATCTTCGGATGTCGACTGGGCAGTGTGATACCTTAAATTATCGACTAGAAAGCCCTTACCGAGATTCAAGGGATGGGCTGTGCCGCTTTCGCGAAAGAGTACGGTTTT
>CAYYRL010000008.1:16969-18692 GCA_964474165.1 uncultured Candidatus Saccharimonadales bacterium | reverse complement strand
GCAAAGTTGAAACGCATTTCAAAATGGCGTTGCAAGTCTCCTGGCGAAAAGGTGCCATCAGTCGAATCTGCTTCGCCCGCAGCGTCGGCCAGTAATGGTGCAAATGTTTGGTCGCCAAACGAGCCCGAGGTAACAGCATCAGAGATTCTGAGGCTCTGACCACCCAGTATGCCATTGGTAGTAGTATTGGCCGTCACATTAGCATCGAAGGGGCCGGTTTTGCTCCAGCCGTTTTGACCGTCAATGTTCCCCACTGAGTAGGTGGGGCTTTCGAAATTAATATTTTGGGCGCTACCGGCATAGGCAGCGCTGGAAACTAATAACAAGCTAGCAACTGAAAAACCAGTAGCCGCGATCCTTCTAATAGTTGTTCTCACCTCAATCCCTCCTGTTTGGTGGCATTATACACTAAAGGTTAACTTTACCATTAGTAATTTTCACAAATGCCTTCTGATTTTATTGTCTGTACAATGGACTTTAAGGAGGAGTCATGTGCCGAAATATCCATACTCTATATAACTTTGATCCGCCGGCCACCAAAGAGGAGGTCCGTGACGCATCGCTGCAGTACGTACGCAAGATCAGTGGTTACACCAAACCTTCAGACGCCAACCAGACGGCCTTTGATGCGGCCGTGGCGGAAGTTTCGGTAGCAACTTCGAAGCTAATCGAGACGCTAGTAACCACCGCGCCTAAGAAAAATCGCGAGGAAGAACACCGCAAGGCTCATGAGCGGGCTTTGAAACGCTTTGGGACGGCCTAATGCTCAAAGCCAATCTCTACAAAACTCCGTTTGCTCGCATCTACCCATACTATGTGGCCAAAGCTGAGAAAAAAGGCCGCACCAAGGCCGAGCTGGATGCCATCATTCGCTGGCTGACCGGCTATAGCGAGCAGGAGTTTCAAGAGCAGCTCGACAAACAAGTGGGCTTAGAGGACTTCTACGGTCAAGCTCCGCAGCTAAACCCCAATCGCAAGTTGATTACCGGCGTAGTCTGCGGGGTGCGGGTCGAGGATATCGAAGATCCGACAATGCAGGAAATCCGCTACGCCGATAAATTGATCGATGAGCTGGCCAAGGGAAAGGCCATGGCCAAGATTTTACGTCAGCCCGAGTCTACAAAAAACTGAAATATCGCCGAGGGCTATTTGTGGTCGCTGCCTTTGATGGCGGCTTCAATCACATCCCGCGGCAGGGCGGCCGCTGATAATAGGGCGTCGCGAACGGTTTGGGCGGCATCGCCGCCAACTTCAGTGGCAGCAGACAGTGCACCACCGACTGCAGCCTGGGCGGCTTCAGAAGTATCGGCGCCCATTTCGCCGGCTGACTTAATGGCGCCCTGGACGGCGCCGACGGCGGCCTGGCCAATATCGCCGCCAGTTTCGCTGACGCCGTGGACAACTCCCTGGGCAGCGCCGGTGATGCCGGAGGTGACATCGCCGCCCACCTGGCTGACGCCTTTAATTACTCCACTCATAGTGCTGGCAGCGGTATCAACCACGGATCCACCGACTTCTCCTGCCCCTTTAATCGCACCGCTAGCAACTGAGGCTACGGTCTCTACGCCGGCGCCGGTCATATCTTTAACATCGCCTAGCGCGCCCACGACTTGGTCTTTGACGGTGTCAGTGACGGCGTCAAAGACGTTATCCACGCCCTTGACGGCTGCAGTCATGGCCTCTGATACTTCGTCGACAATTTTTGATAGCATAACTAACCCTC
>CAYYRL010000008.1:0-16869 GCA_964474165.1 uncultured Candidatus Saccharimonadales bacterium | reverse complement strand
GCAGTCATGGCCTCTGATACTTCGTCGACAATTTTTGATAGCATAACTAACCCTCGTTATTATTAGTTAAATAGTAACTTCAGATTGAAATGCAAGCAATCTTTAGCTCTTAGGCGGGATTTCCTGAAGAGACCACTTGTTACCATCCGGATCACTAAAGTAGACGAACTTGCCCCAGGGCTGGTCGTCAACTTCGCTAACCTCAACCCCGCGCTCGACTAGCTCATCATGCGCGGCCCTGGCGCTTTTAACTACCATTTGGTAGGCATTGACGCTCCCAGGTTTCATTTCAGTTATCCCGGTACCTAATACCACCGAACAGGCTGAACCGGGCGGTGTCAGTTGGACAAAGCGCAGGCCTGGGTGCACCTGGATATCATGATCGTCGTGAAAACCGACTTTGTCGACATAGAAAACTTTGGCCCGGTCAACATCCGTCACCGGGATGGGAACTAGTTCCAGCTTCATATTCATGCGCTTAGTATAACACCCTGTTGGTTAGGCCAGACTGTGGGCTAGCCGCTTGCGGGCGCTGGGGTTAAGCTCGGCCTTACGCAATCGCAGCGATTTTGGTGTAACCTCAACCAGTTCGTCGTTTTCGATAAAATCTAGGCACTCTTCCAGGCTCATTGTGATTGGCGGGGCCAGTTGGACTACGCCATCACTTGAGCTAGAGCGCATGTTAGTGAGATGTTTCTCTTTGCAAACGTTAACCTCCATGTCCTCTCCGCGCGAGCTGACACCAACGATTTGACCGGCGTAGATCTTTTGGGCGGGAGCTACAAAGGTAGAGCCGCGTTGCTGGGCGTTTTGCAGAGCATAAGGCGTGGTAGTGCCGGTTTCGAAACCAATCAAGGCGCCATTTCTAGACTGCTTCAAGGCTGGCCCCATGGGCTTAAAGCCTTGGGTTAAGCTATTCATGATGACAGTACCTTTGGTGCTGGTGAGCAGAAGGTTGCGCAGTCCGAGGCTGGCTCGGGTTGGCAGCTCGTATACCAGCTTGGTAGCTCCCTGGGAACCAATAAACTGATCATTTAAATTAGCGCGGCGCTGGCCCAGTTCCATCTGCACGGTGCCGACATACTCGGCTGGCACTTCGATATTGAGCTCTTCAACCGGCTCCATTGTTACCCCATTTTCTTCATGAGTGACCACCTGCGGGCGCCCGATCTCCATCTCAAATCCCTCCCGGCGCATGGTTTCAATTAAAACGCTGAGGTGGAGTTCGCCGCGGCCGGAGACCAGAAAACCCATGCCAGAATCTTCGACGCGCAGGCCAATATTAGATTCGAGTTCTTTGTAGAGGCGGGCGCCGATCTGCTGCCCGGTGACAAAACTGCCTTCGGTGCCCTTAAAGGGGCTGGTATTGGGGCCAATATAGACTTTCAGGGTGGGAGCTTCCAACTCGATGACTGGTAGGGCCTCTGGCTGCTCAAAATCAGCCACTGTATCCCCGATTTGCACGTCGCCCAGACCTGTCAGCTGCACAATATCACCGGCCAATCCCTGCTCTACCTTGACCCGATTCAAACCTTGGGACACGAATACCGCATCAACCTTAGCTGCCAGTTGGCCGTTGGGTTTACAAATCTTGACCTGGCTGCCGGGCTTGACGCTGCCCCGGGTAATTCGGCCGATGGCGAATTTGCCCAGGTAGTTATCAAAATCGAGGGCCGAGACCAACATTTGCAGTGGTTTATCGGGCGTGGCTGCTGGTGCTGGCACATCGTTAATGATGGCCGCGAAGATAACCGCCAGGTCGCCGGCAGCTGCCGGGTCGCTTGGCGGAGTGGCCCAGGCCTTACCTTCGCGGGCAATGGCGTAGTAGATCGGATAGTGTAATTGATCTTCATGGACGGCCAGCTCCAAAAATAGATCGGCCAGTTCGTCTTCAACCGCGCTGAGCCGGCTCCCAGGTTTATCGATTTTATTAATAACCACTATCGGTCGCAGGTTTTTGGCTAGGGCCTGAGAGAGGACAAATTTAGTTTGTGGCATGGGGCCTTCCCCAGCGTCAACCACTAATAGACAGCCGTCAGCCATACCCAGAGTGCGCTCCACCTCACCGCTAAAATCAGCATGTCCGGGGGTGTCGATAATGTTGATGCGATAGTCGGCGTGCTGGACGGCTGTCACCTTGGCAGTAATAGTGATGCCGCGTTCTCGCTCTTGGTCGCCCGAATCCATGATCAAAGTCTGGCTTTGCTCGGCTTGGTTGTCGCGGAAGGTGTTGGACTGCTTTAACAATCCGTCAACCAAAGTGGTTTTGCCGTGGTCGACGTGGGCAATAATAGCGATGTTTCTGATTTTGGTTGGTTCTTGCATCAAAAAAAGCGCCGCAGCGCATCCAATAATTTATACAACTATAGCATACTGACCTAGAAATTGCCAGCATAAGTTTTTTTGGCTGGGGTGCCAGGATTCGAACCTGGGATCACGGGACCAAAACCCGTTGCCTTACCGCTTGGCTACACCCCATCATAACCGCATTATTTTACCTGATCTGGCGTATATTGACAAATCTAGGTTTTGTCGTTCAACTTGTCCTTATAGTCATTAATTACTTTGCCCAGTTTGGCCGTTAGGCGCTCCTTATGGACCTTAGCCCAGTCAAATTCCAGCGATAAGATGAATAGCCCAAGGACGCAGACCAACAGTCCGGGACCTGGCAAGACTAGCAAAATTAATCCGATAGCAAGTACTAGCATGCCCAGCGTGCCAAAGACCACCTTTCTAATTCCCTTTACCAGATAGCTCATACTGACATTATAGCAAGCTGCCATTAAGGTCAGCTGAAAACAAAACCTCCAGGGCGACAGATTGCGGATAAGGTGAGATTTGTGGTCTAATAATGGCTATGGATACGTCCGCTCGCAATATTTATCGGATTATGGCCATCGCTGGTAGCTTTGTGCTGTTGGTACTGATCGCGATCAAAGTCCATCACCAACTAATTTGGATTGGCACAGCCGGCTTTTTGGCAGTAGCACTCAACCCGGCCGTAGAGTATTTCAGCCGCCGGGTAACTAACGGCCGGCGGGGTTTGTCAATTACCATCACCTTGCTACTTCTGTTCCTGGCGCTGGCCCTGCTAGTGGCTTCTTTGGTGCCGCCGATTGTTCATCAGTCTCAAGATTTACTCAACCATTTCCCCGAGTACACCGACAAGCTGGTGAATTCCCATAACTTTGTGGGCCGGGCCATTCGCCGCTACGACTTGGTGGCTAGAATCAAGGCCGATCAGGCTGAGCTAGTTAACCAAGCCTCTCAGTTTGGTGGCTCATTCTTCGGAGTTTTACGCAGTGTTTTTACCAGCATCGCCGCTACGGTTACGGTCCTAGCCCTGACGTTCTTTATGCTACTTGAAGGCCCGGGCTGGCTAGATAAATTTTGGCGCCGTTACCAGTCTTCCCACAAGCGCCACTACCAAAAACTAGCCCAGGAGATGTACCAGTCGGTTACCGGCTACGTTAATGGGAACTTATTAACCAGTGTACTAGCCGGAATGACGGCCTTTGTGATGATGGCCATCCTGGGCGTGCCCTATGCTGCCCCCTTGGCCATATTCGTGGCCGTCATGGATCTGGTGCCACTGGTCGGTGCCACTCTAGCTTCGATTGTGGTGGTAGTGGTAGCGCTATTTGTTTCCACCACCGCCGCCATAGTCATGCTAATCTTCTTCATCATCTATCAGCAGCTGGAAAACCATGTTTTGCAGCCCATTGTCTACGGCAAAACCGTGCGTATCTCTCCCCTACTGGTTTTAGTTGCAGTTTTAATTGGCGCTGGACTAGCCAAGCTGCTTGGCGCCTTAGTAGCTATCCCGGTAGCAGCCAGCTTGCAAATCTTGGTCAAAGACTACTTCGATACCGGTTTCGGCAAACGCTCTAACTAAGGCCGGTTACTTCTTTTATCCTATTTACCGCTTGCTCCAGGGTAAATTCTTCAGGGATGGTAATTTCAAAATCATAACCTGTGGGTTGAGATGTCTGGTACCAGTCCTTCATTTTATCTTCGCCAAACAATTTTGATTTTTGGCGGGTGTGGTGTCGCCGGAGGGTTTCAGTAAAGCTGGTATCGAAATTAAAGATGAAGTTGTTATCAGGGTGAGACTCAAATAGTTTATCAAGTAGTGGTTTGTATTTCGGCATGGTCAAAATCCCATCAAGGATCACGTCGTGACCTTGGCTCAGCTCCTCCAGGGTATCCTTGAGCATATCGTCAGTTGTTAAGTTTGTCAGATGGGGCCGGTAGTCATCGTGATCTATGATTATTAGATTGGCATTGGAACTTCCGACCAACTTAGCAACACTGCTTTTACCGGCTGCTGATGGTCCGCGTAAAATTATCAGTTTACTAGACATTAGGTTAGGCTTTAGCGATGTCGAACTTGCGTAGTTTGGCCTTGTTGGCCTTGGTGGGAGTTTGCAACTCTAATAGCTGAGCATAAATGCCCTCGGTCTGAGCCAGCTCGGCCGGCGTACCGATTTCGTCCACCTTGCCGTCTTTGAGTGTCACAATGGTATCGACGCTAGCAATGGTCGATAGGCGGTGAGCAATAATTAGAGTGGTGCGCTGAGCCATTAAGTGGTCAAGGGCTTCTTGGACTTCGCGCTCGGCCCGGCTGTCCAGGGAACTAGTAGCCTCATCCAGGATCAAAATCGGAGCGTCTTTGAGGATGGCCCGGGCGATGGCAATGCGTTGCTTTTGACCACCTGACAATTTAACCCCGCGCTCGCCGATCTCGGTATCGAAGCCCTTAGGCAATTTTTGCACAAAATCCAAAGCGTTAGCCGCCCCGGCTGCAGCTTCAATCTGGCCTGGTGTGGCCTGGGCGCTGCCATAGCTGATGTTATCCTTGACGCTGCCCGAAAATAGGGCTGGTTCCTGGAAGACCACGCCGATTTGCTGGCGCAATGATTCTTGGGTGACTTTGCTAATCTCAGACCCATCAACCGTAATTGAGCCGGCAGCGGTGTCATAAAAGCGCAGTAAGAGATTGGCGATAGTGGTTTTGCCCTGGCCGCTCTCCCCCACCAGCGCCAGCTTGGATCCGGGCTCCATCTTGAAACTAATGTCTTTGAGGACCGGATTGCCATCCTTGTAGGCAAAATCGACGTGCTGGTACTCGATAGCACCCTTAGACACTTTAAGTTCATCGGCTCCAGCCTGATCGCTAATAGCTGGCTCTAGCTCCATGACTGAGAAGAAGTCTTTGCTGCCGGCAATTGCCCGCTGGATGTTATCAACAATGAAGGACGATGCGAATAGCGGGAACTGAGCTTGCTCGGTTAGTTGCAAGAGCAGCACCACGGTACCGACTGATTGCTGGATGGGGCCAAAGTGGCCGTTGATGGCTTGCCAGATGATGATGGCATAGATGCCAAAGAAGACGACGTTTAAGCTGAGCCTGCGGACCACGTCATAGTTGTGCCATTGGATGGACTGGGACCTAGTTTGACCTTCAATCGAGCGGCGCTTGGTGCCAAAGAACTTGCTCTCGGCAAACTCCTGAGCAAAGGATTTGACGACGCGGATCTGAGTGATGGCTTCGATGAAGCGGCCATTAGCTAGATCCACATCGCGGTTAATGCCCTCTTGCTTCTTTTGCCAGCTGCGACTGGAAAAAGTCGTTAGCCAGATATAGAGCGGAAACAGAGCCCCTAGCAAGAGAGCGATAGGCCAGGAATAACGAGACAAAATAATCAGCGTAATGAAGCTGGTTAGGAAAAATCCGATGAAGTTATTGGCAAAGGCTTGCATCAGGGATGAAATGGTCGCAATACTGCGCTCTAAGCGAGCGGTGATTTTACCGGTAATTTCGTTGTCGTAGTACTCCAGAGGCAGCTTGAGTAAGTGATCGAGGTAGCGCTGAGACAGCAGCGTGTTGAGCTTGGCGCCCAGTAGGTCGCCGATATAGCCCTGAATATTGCTAATTAGCGAGATGGCTACCCAAACTCCAAACAACAGTAGGAGCAGCATCACAAATTTTTGGCTGGCTACGGCTTGGCCAGTGCCCTTGGCGACAATGTTGTTGACCAAAGATTTACTGACAAAGGCCGGGGCTTGGTTCAGAAATGACACTAAGATTACCAAAACGGCCGTGGCCAGATAGTAAGGCTTTAAGCTCCAAGAATAACGAATGATTTTGGTGATATCTTTCATATGGCTGCCCGCCTCCAGCGCGGTCCCAGTTCAGTGTCCTCGACTAGTATACCCTGCTTTTCTAGCTCTGCCCGTAGCCGGTCGGATTCGGCGAAATCCTTGACTCCCCTAGCGTGTTCTCTGGCCTCAACCTGAACCTTCAGATCAGAACTGATGTCAAGACGGCTTGACAGCGCCAGCCCCAACAAACCATCAAGTTTAGCTAGTAATTCAGGGCTTGGTCGACCAGTTTGCAGCTTAGCTAGCTGGGCAATAGCCTCGGGAGTCCCAAGATCATTAGCTGTGGCGGCTTGAACCAGTTCAATAACACTGTCGTCTAGCTGAGGAATGCTAGGCTGGTGGCTGGTCTCGGCCCATTGGTACAGCGATAGCAAGAAGTGCTGGGCAGCCGCTAAGGACTCCCAGGTGAAATTGAGCTGACTGCGGTAGTGGCTTTGCAAGACCAGCAACCTAAATGCCAATGGATGATAACCTTTGGCTTCAATATCGCGCAGGGTGTAGAAGTTGCCCTTACTCTTAGCCATTTTGGTGCCATCGACTAACAAATGCTCGCCGTGAACAAACATGTTGGCTAAGGGTTTATCGCAAGCGGCGCGGGACTGAGCGATTTCGTTCTCGTGATGCGGGAATGTCAGGTCGATGCCGCCAGTGTGAATATCGAAGGGCTGCCCCAGGTATTTGGTGGCGATGGCCGAGCACTCAATGTGCCAGCCGGGGCGACCATCAATTTGTTTGCCTTCCAGCTCAAAGGGCCAACTGGGTTCGCCGGGCTTTTTGACCTTCCAGAGCGCAAAATCAGCTACGTGGTCTTTGTCGTACTCGTCGTTATCGATGCGGTGGTGATCGTGAGAGTGATCAAGTTTCACCAGCGTGCCATAGTGGGCAGCTTTGCCAATATCAAAATAGACGCCATCATCGCTGGTGTAGCGGTTGGGGATGCTAGCAATTAATTGCTGCATGGCCGGGATCTCAGCTGTGGCCCTGACGGTTTGAGTTTCTGTTAAATCGATTCCCAGCGTGTGGGCATCAGCTAGGAAGGCTTGCTCAAACTTACTGGTTAACTGCGCCAAGGCTGCTCTGGGCTCTATGCCTGGATAATCCTGGCCGCTGCGGGCAATAGTTTTGTCGTCGACGTCGGTAAAGTTCATCACGTGCTGAACTTTATAGCCGTCGGCCTTAAGGGCTCGGCGCAATATATCTTCCATGATATAGGTCCGGAAGTTGCCGATATGAGCAAAGTCGTAGACTGTGGGCCCGCAAGTGTAGAGCTTAACCAGCCCATCATTAACCGGCGTCAGCTTATCGATTTTCTTGGTCAGCGAATTGTATAATTTCATCCTAGAATGCTTGCCGGCCCTCCAGCGCCCGGCCCAGTGTGATCTGATCAGCATACTCCAAATCACCGCCCATCGGTAGACCCCGGGCTAGTCTGGTCATCTTAACGGGACTAGATTCCAGGCGGCGGCGGATGTAGAGGGCGGTAGCTTCACCTTCGGTGCTGGGATTGGTGGCCAAAATGAGTTCCGCGACTTCCCCGCCTGCAAGGCGCTTAACCAGACTTTCGATTTCCAAATTATCGGGGCCAATACCATCAATTGGTGAAATAGTGCCACCCAGCACATGATACAGGCCTTTAAACTGGCCGGTTTTCTCGAGCGCCACCACGTCGAGCGGTTCTTCGACTACAGCCACCAAGCTACGGTCACGGCCGCTGGCGGTGCAAACTTCGCATTGGCTACTTGTCGCCAGATTAAAACAGGTCTGGCAGCGCTGCAGGCCAGTGTGCAAGCCGAGCAGTGAGTTGCCTAGAGCCGCCGCCTGAGCCGGGTCAGCTTTGAGCAAAAAGAAAGTCAGGCGCTCGGCCGTGCGCGGCCCAATGCTGGGCAGTTTAGATAGCTCAGCGATCAGGTGCTCAACTGGCTCCGGGATCAGTCTCATTACATGCCGGGTAGGCCAAGGCCTCCGGAGACACTCTTCATTTTCTCGGCCGCCGCTTGTTGGCTTCTGGTGATGGCCTGGGTAATGGCCGATTCTAACCACTTCTCTAGTCGGCCGAGGTCATCCAAATCAATTTTGTCCGCATCCAAACTGATCTTTTGAATCTTTTGCTCACCGTTAATTTTCACCGTGACTGCTCCGTCGCCGGTTTCAACTTCAATAATTTCCTTAGCCAGGGCTGATTGAATTTTCTTGAGTTCAAACAGCATCTTAGCGCGATCAAATGCCATAACTAGTACCTCTCTTACCTATCTATTGTACAAGATGCAGCAAGGGGGTAAAGCTAGTTAACCTGGAAGTGTTCAACCTTGGAGTCAGCGGCTTGGAACTGGTCTAATAGCTTCCAGCTGGCTGGTACCTTGAAATCATCGTTCGGGCCTGGCTTGCCAACCACCCAGATCCGGCCGCTCAGCGGGTGAACATGGCTAAAGTCATCAACGACCAAGGCGGCCGAGCGATCATAGAGTAAGCTAGTCTCGCCGTAGCCGCTGACGCCCTCAGCCGCAATCAGCTTGGCCGTCTGGCCGGTGTGATTGTAATAACTGAAGTCAAAATAAGTGTAGAGCTCGCCGGAGACGATTTCATCACCAGGCTGGTACCCGGCATTGACGTAGCTGCCGACGGCCGCCATTTTATGCACCGCCTGTGAATAGACGTTGCGAATGCCGACTGCGAAAGTTAGAACCAGGACTGCTACCGTCGCCCACCGCAGCCATGGCCGTTTGTCCCAAGGCGGCATTAGAATCAGTAAGGCCGCTAGCAAGATGTAGAAACCAACCGCCGCAAACACAAAGTAGCGATCAACATAAATTGGCCGCTTCAGCGACAGGATCAGTACCGCCACCGGGGCGAGGAAAGTCAGTCCAACTACCAGCAAGTTGCCCGGGAAGTACTTTTTCTTGGCAATGAAGGCCCCGCACAGGGCCAAAAACCCGAGCACCACGATTATCCGGATCCAATTGGTTACCACGCCCAGATCAGTAAAGGTCAGAAATTGGCCGATGGTCGATGGCAAAGTCAGAACTGTTGGTTTGGGAATCCAGAATCCGCCCTGGACCCGGGTAAACTGGTGGTAGGCGGTGGGCACCCACGGCAAGAACAGTACTAAGCTAGCGACATTACTCAGCCACCACTTGGGATTAACCAGCCCCCGCTGCTGATCTTGTTTTACCACCATGTACAACCAGTGCAAGGCAATCACAAAGACGATGTAATAGTGGGTATAGAGTCCGGCGGCTATGGTTAGACTGTAGGCTACCCAAAAACCGTTGCGATTTGACTGCCTGGCACGAACCAGTAAATAGCTGGCTAGGACGGCTAGGAAGGCTGCCATGCCGTACATGCGGGCTTCTTGGCCGTAGCGCACCAGAAACGGTCCCAGGGCGAGGAAAACAGCGGCTAGCCTCGCCACTTGGTGTCCGAACAGGCGCTTAGCCAGCATAAAGCCGACTATGATGGTACCTAACATCAGCACGGCGCTCATGCCTCTGGCCGCCAGTTCGCTACTGCCAAACAGCTTCATCCAATAATGCAGGCACAGATAATACAGCGGCGGGTGGACATCGCGGCCGGTGCGCAGCAGGATTTGCACAGGTGACTGCGGGGCCAGCATCATGGTATAGCCCTCATCGTGCCAAATACTGGCCCGGGAAATGCCGATAAACCGGACAATGGCGCCGGCGGCCAGGGCCCCGGCTAAATACCAGCGGTCGATGGCGTCAGCTAGGTGCTCTTGGACCCGACTGGTAGGCTTTTCCTCACTTTGCTCGGGCAGGTGGTACTTGCCGGTTAAGAGGCCCCAGCGGACCTTGAGCAGATCACGAAAGACCTGGATGGCGGCTTTGGCCGGTGAATCCCCGACCAGGCCGGCGGTCTTTGGGTCCTTCCAATCATTAGCTGGGAAAGTCTCGATGGTGTAGCCCATCCGGCGCACTAAGGCTAGGATTTCTAGGTCAAAGCCCCAGCCCATGATGGTTTGAGCCTTAAACACGGTCTCGGCCACGCTAGCTTCAAAGACTTTGAAGCCGCACTGAGTGTCGCGGATCCCTGGCAGCAATATAACTTGGGCCAAGACATTACCGAAACCAGTGATTAACTTGCGCAGAACTCCCTTGTGGATACTAACCAAATCGCGAATGGCAATGCCGGCCCGGCCGCCGCGATCCATCAGGGCTTTAATTTCGGCTAAGTGGTGCAAGGGCGTAGCTAAATCGGCGTCCATAAACATCCGGTAGCGGCCGGTGGCTTCCAACATACCGGCCTTGACCGCCCCGCCCTTGCCGGCCCGTTTGCCCAGGTGCAGGATGCGGAAGTGTTTGTGGTTTTTAATAAACTTTTCGGCCACCGCTACATCACCGGAATTGTCATCGGTCTGCATCACTAAGATGACTTCAGTCATGCCAAGATCGTGTTTGGCTAGGTCCCCCGCCAGCTGGCGCATGCGGGGACCGAACTCCTCCCCCTCGTTGTAAGCCGGGATGATGATACTAAGATCGACCGGTTTCACTTAGTGACCGTGTAGGTGTCGAACAGCTCGGCGCCGTTAAAGGTTGAGTACTGCGGGCTGAGAGTGCCACCCGGCAGGTGGGCCTTCAAGGCTTTAATCGAGGCATCGTGCTGAGAATTGACGATCAAAAACAATTTTGGCTGGCCATCGGCCGGGATGCTAGCGATGTCAGTAGCATCAATGCGCCGGTAGCTAGTGTGAGCGTGCGTCAGGTACTGCACAGTTTTATCACTATAGCCATCAATGACCACGTACTTAGCACCATTAAACGGATGCCCTAAGAGATAATTGCCCATAGCCACCGCGTTTTCGCTGTAGGCGGCGTAGGTTTGCTCGGAATTAGCCCAGGCCACAAAGTACTGTTGGTAGCCTTGGTAGACGCTAAGGAATAAAAGTAGCAAAATTACGGCCAGACCGCTGTTTCTGGCGGCGCTATTGACCGGGAAGGTGGCGTACCAACGCTCCAGCATGTATTCAATACCTAAGGCGGCTAAGATTAAGGCTTCCGGCAGGGCGCCAATGGCCCTCAGGGCATGGGGAATGCCTTCGGCGGTTAAAACTTCGGGCAGCAGCATGGCGCCAAAGATAAATAATAAGCCGTAGTATCTAGGCCGGCTAAGGTTAGACAGACAAATAATAATGCCCAGAATAAACATGATGCCGACAAAGACATTCAGTTCGGGTTGGCCTCCCAGGTTGTGGCGATAGTTGTCGTCGCCGTGAATATTAAACATCAAGGCGGTTTTGCCGGTGACAGTTAATAGGGCCCCGACTGGCCCGCCGTGGTTGAGGCCGGAATTAAGGACGCTAGTACCGCCCACCCGGCCACTGATATCACCAGGATGACGGATACCGTACAGGGCCAGTGGCACCAGAGTAATGGCAAAAGTTATCAGCGCTATGCGCAGGCCGCCAGCGATGGGCTTCAAAAAGTCCTTACGCCAAAGCTTCAGACAAATCCAGACCGCAATTAGAGCCAGCGGGAACAATCTAAAGGCCAGGTAAGTGTACATACCCAGTCCAATCACCAAACCTGAGGCAATAAACCATTTTTTGGCCTTGGTCTGGACGGCCCTGGTGAGTAGATACATTGATAGCGTCACCATCAGCGGCGTCATACTGGCGCGGAAGCCGTCGCGGGTAATGGTGACCGCCCAGGGGCTAACGGCCATCAGCAGCGCTGACATCAGAGCCACTCGCTCACCAAACCAGCTTTTAGCCCACAAATAGGTGGTGTAAACCGCGGCTAGGCCAATTAGAGCCGGGGCGATTCTGAGCGCGGTGATGGTATTGCCCAGCAGCAGCACGAAGATGCCTTGCAGATAAAAGAACAAGGCCTCGCGGGGACCATTGGTGGCATATAGCACCCGCAAATCGTGATGGTCCTGCATCCGGAAGATGTCTAGGCCGTTGGCGGCTTCGTCGGGGTGCAGTCCTGGCGGCAAATGATTCAAATGATAGAGACGGAAGAAGGCGGCAATCAGCAAGATGCCAATTAGCATAATCAGCCCGGCATGAGCTTTGACGAACTTGGTGATCTTACCGCTTCTCATTAAAGACCCAGTGTTTATAGGTGAAATAGTTATAGACCAGAACGATGGCAATGGCAGCCACTAAGGCGGTGTTGTTAAGGCAAAACTGGAGACTAAACTTCAAACCCAGGGCGCGGGCGATATTGTAAGCCGTCGTTCCCGGCCACAGCCAAACCTTAGTAAAGAAGTGGATCACCACTGGCCTGATGAGATAGATGCCAACGGCCGTTAGGGCAAAGAAAGCCACTGTCTGAGTGCTTGACACTTTTTTGGCGCGGAAGGTAAAGCGCTGGTTAAAGATGTAGCTATTAATCATCGCTACGGTGCCAGAGATAACGCCGGCCAAAGTGGCCGCCATGGCCAGAGCCAATAGATTGAAAACCAAAAAGTCGACGGCGGTATTTAGAATGCCAACCAGGCCAAAGCGGCCGACCTGCTTGATCTCTGTGTCCTTAGCTTTCGCCATAATTACCTTTAAGCATAACCAAAATCCCGCTTGACGTCCAGCCGGCTAACCTTGGGCGCTGGCCCGGGCCCGATCGAGATTACGAAACACCAGTTGCTCGGGGTGCCACAACAGTTCAATCTGGCCAACTGGGCCATTACGATGCTTGCGGATTAAGATATCGGCAATGCCCAGGCGCTCGGTATCACGGTTGTAATAGTCTTCGCGGTAGATAAACATCACCACATCGGCATCTTGCTCAATGGAGCCGGATTCGCGCAGGTCGGACAACTGCGGGATTTGGGGATTGCGCATTTCAACGCCGCGGGACAGCTGCGACAGGGCCAAGACCGGCACATTCAGCTCGCGGGCTAGGCCCTTGAGCGAGCGCGAGATTTCCGACACTTCTTGAACCCGGTTCTCGGCCGATCCCGAGCTGCGGCCGGTCATTAACTGCAGATAGTCGACTACGATTAGGCCCAGGTCATGCTCAGATTGCAAGCGGCGGGCCTTAGTGCGCATTTCCATGACATTGGCGCTAGCTGAGTCATCAATATAGATGGGGGCTTCACTCAGGCGGGCCATGGCATTATTAATTTTGGGAAAATCGCTATCCTCTAAGGTGCCAGTGCGCAGCCGCCAGGCATCAATCCCAGACTCGCCGGCAATTAGCCGGTCGATTAGCTGCTCCTTACTCATTTCCAGTGAGAAGATACCGACTGGTACGCCTTCTTTGACGGCGGCGTGCTGGGCAATGTTTAAGGCTAGGGAGGTTTTGCCCAGGCTGGGCCGGGCGGCTAGGATGACCAGGTCGGATTTTTGCAGGCCGGCCAAGATGTTATCGAGGGCCCGAAAGCCGGTCGGCAGACCGCGCAAGCGATTTTTGTCGCGGTGCAGGTCGTCCAAGCGATCGAAACTTTCGGCCAGTACCGAGCCAATGGTGACAAAGTTTTGCTTGAGGTGCTTTTGCGAGACCTCAAACAAGCGTTGCTCGGCTTGATCGAGCAGGCTATCGAGGGCATCATCTTCTTTATAACCCAGGCCGGTAATTTCCCGGGCGGCGCTAATTAGCCGCCGCAGCGTGGCCTTATGCGAGACGATGCCGCCATAGTTGACCACGTGGGCGGCGGTGGGCACGCTATTAATCAGCTCAGTTAAATAGCTGGTGCCACCCAGGCGTTCTAGTTCGCCGGCCCCCTCGAGTTTATTAGATAAAGTCAGTAGATCAATCGGCTGGCGGGCTTCGTACAGGTCCATGATGGCGGTATAAATTAGGCCGTGGCGATCGGCGTAAAAGTCATCGGGAGTGACAATATCGGCCACTTTGATAATGGCTTCTTGATCAATCAAGATGGACCCAATTAGACTGGCCTCGGCCTCGAGGTTGTGCGGCGGGATGGTGCCAGCAGCTTCGGCTTTGATAGTGTCGCCAACCTTGACGGCGCTAGCCTCGGTCCCCTTGCGCTGAACGGCGCTCATTCCATGACCTCACCGCCCAAAATTTCGAGGGCTGAGCTAACAAGCTCAGTATCGGTAGAAGCCGCCGGAGCCCCGGCTTGCTGTACCCGGCTAGTGATAACTTGCTCTTGGCCAAGGGCCTTTTTGGCGGCGGCTGCGATAATGGCTAGGTTTTTAGGTTCCATTAGCCGGTCGCGGTGAAAGTTAAAGCGGGTCACCAGTTCAATGCCGCCGCTGGTCTGAACGGCGTCGCAGGAGCACAGCAGGGCATACAAAGAATTATTGTGAGCCTTAATCTCAGCTAAGGCTTTCATCCAGCGAATATCAAAACTTTCATCTTTGGACGTCTTAGTCGCTGGCTGGCTCGCAGGCTCGGCCGGCTGGGGGCTGAGCCTGGCCGGGGGCGCTGGTGTTGGCGGCGGTTGGGCGGCTACTGGTTCAGGTCTAGAAACTGCTGCTTCCGGCCTGGCCTTAACTGGTGTTTGAACGGTTGCCGCGGCCGGAGCCGACTGACGATAGCGGGCAATGGCAATCTCTAGAGCATACTGGGGCAGGGCCGACTTGGTAGTGGCCGTGAGATCACTGAGCAGACGCAGCTGCGGCCCAGTCGGATTACGGGCTTCCAGGCGCTGGCGCAGGTCAGCGCGCACCAGACTAATTAACTGGCGAATCAGCTGGCTGGGCTGAGCGCCGCGCTCCACCAGCTGATCGAGCTGAGCCAGGGCGCCGGATAAGTCATCTTCAATGATCATGCGGTGCAGCGCCTCGACCTCGGCCTGGCTGCCCCAACCCAGCAGCTGCTGAGCTAGGCTGGCGGTAATAGTTTCGCCGCCGGCTGATAATTGGTCGAGCAGCGACAAGCCATCCCGGAAGCTGCCGCCGCTAGCCGCGGCAATCATGCTGGCGGCTTCATCGTCGAGGGCGATTTGCTCTTTGGCGGCTACAGATTTGAGGTGAGAGGCAATCACTGGAGCCGGGATATGGTGAAAACTAAAGCGCTGGGTCCGGGAGATAATCGTCAGCGGCAATTTATGGGCCTCGGTGGTGGCTAGAATAAAGACCGCGTGGGCCGGCGGCTCTTCCAGGGTTTTGAGCAGGGCATTAAAGGCCGGGTCGGTTAGCATGTGAACTTCGTCGATAATATAAACTTTGTATTTCCCCAGGCTGGGAGCCAGCACAATCTTCTCCTTGAGGTCGCGGATTTCATCAATGCCGCGATTGGAAGCGGCATCAATCTCAATAATATCGAGGTTGCCATTTAAGGCGGCGGTGCAATTGGGACACTGGTTGCAAGGCTTAGTGCCCTCTCCAGTGCAGTTGAGGCTGCGAGCCAGGATTCTAGCCACACTGGTTTTACCGACGCCACGCTGGCCGGTAAATAAATAGGCGTGACTGATTTGACCCGAAGCTAGCGCCCCCTTGAGGGTGGTAACCACCTGGTCTTGGCCCACCACTTCATCCAAGGTGGTGCTGCGGTACTTACGATATAAAGCCTGATCTGCCACCTACCCTCCTTCTTATACCATTATAAACCAGCCGGCCACTCAAGCCAGTTGATAACTAGTGGAAAAACTCTTAAGGTTGGCTCACCTGATGCTGGCGCAAAAAAGTCTCAAAGTCAGCCCCCGATATGATTTGACTGTGCACCGTGCCGGGAACGCTGACAGCTCGCAGCACTCTTTCTAGCGCCTGGGTGTAAATCTGGCCCTGGTCCTGTCCGTACCAGCTATAAATGCCGGCATAATTACCGGTGGGCTTATCAACCATCCATAGCTTAATGTGAAAGCCGGCAAAACCGCTCCAAAACGGGGTGGTGAGGATGCATAACCTTTGAAATAGCCAGTGTAGCCAGCGGCTCGATCTAATTAGCTTCAATCTAAACACCACCACCAAGACGACAGGCGTTTCCGGCGAGGGCAAGCGGCTGATAGTATCGCGAAAGACTTCGTAGCTGCCCCAATCGGTGTGATAGTGCTGGCCGAGCCGGCCGGGTTCCAAGTGCAGTTGCCAATGGCCCACCAAGCGGCAGTAGTTCACCACCGAGCGCCAGGCTAAACCAATAATATCCATGGCATCATTATGTCATGATTAGACGATTTGCCGGTGCACTAGCGCTAATAGCTGGGCGTAATGGGAGGCCACAAACCAGAAGTCAAAGGCTAATAAGGCGATAAAAATCACCCGCTCGCCAAACTCGCCGGTGGTGATCCTTAAATCTTTAATTGGCGGCAGGCCAAATTTGATCGGAATGGGCAGCAGCCAGGGCACGCCTTCTTTCGTAAAAGTGTCCATCACCAAATGACTGACTACGCCTATCATGAAGGCTAGCCAGACTACGGCCATATTGGTGTGCGGCATGACCGGGTGCAAAAATTGCAGCAGCAAATAGCTGAGTCCGCCAAACAGGGCTACTCCAATGACTGAGTGCGAAATAAAGCGGTGCCCGCCGAGCATTTTATCGATAATCCGGCCAAAGAAGCCGCCAATCGGCAAATTGCGCCAAAACGGCGCCGTTGGCTGGTCGATATCGGGCGCAATGCCGCCCAGTTGGTTGGCAACTAAGGCAATTAAGGCCGTGCCGAGGGTAATTTTGGCATCGAAGGCAAAGATAGCCACAATGCCGAGGGCTGTGAAAGCGGCCAAGTCATGAGTGCGAGCGGTCACAGCCCCAAAAGCTCCCAGCGGTTTAAGAATTCCTCCGTCCGGTCGCTAAACTTGCGCATCTGCGTATCTTTATGGGCAGAACCACCGCGGCCAGCTGTTTT
>CAYYRL010000007.1:7481-22010 GCA_964474165.1 uncultured Candidatus Saccharimonadales bacterium | reverse complement strand
TTCGGCGTTCTTGGTGGTAGCCGTCGCCAGTTCATCAAAACTTTCCCCGCGCAGCTGAGCCAAAAACTCGGCAATAACTTTGATGTTGGCCGGTTCATTGCGCTGGCCGCGGTGCGGTGATGGCGTCAAATACGGACAATCGGTTTCGAGTAGCAGCCGGTTAAGGGGGCACCCCTTGGCGGCTTCCAGCTGCGACTGATCCTTGGTAAATGTCATGATGCCGTTGAAAGCAATATAGAAATCCCGGTCTAAGGCTTTATTCATAGTGGCCGTGTCCGACGAGAAACAATGAACTACGCCCCGCAACCCTTCATACTGATCGACAGTCGCAAAGAAGTCATCGAAGGCATCGCGAACATGAAAAACCAAAGGTTTATCAAGCGACTGGGCAAGTTCAATTTGAGTTTTGAAGGCTGCTAGCTGATCTTCCTTCGGTGAATGATTATAAAAGTAATCCAGGCCGCATTCACCGATGGCTACCACTTTTGGTTGCTGGGCTAGTCGTTTAACCGTTGCCAAGGCCGCTTGGCTGAGCTTAGCATCATGTGGGTGCAGACCGACGCTAACCCAAACACCGTCAGTTGAGGCCGCGAAGTCGCTGGCCAGCTGTGAATCTTTATCGTCGGTCGCTACAGCCATAATCTTGGTGACGCCTGCCCGCCGGGCTCGCTCTAAAACTTGATCCCGGTCTTCATCAAACTTGGCCTGATGAATGTGGGCGTGGGTATCAACCAGCATTAGTATTTGCGTTCGATGATCAGTTCCGGCTTTTGGGTGATGTCAGTGTAACGCAGCCACTTAGGTGTGAACAAGATGTAGTGTAGGCCGGGTAAATTACTAAACGACTTCGATCCTGGCCGCTGAATTAAATGCTCAGGCTCGTACTTAGCCCGCTCATCACCCCGGAGAATTTTGGCCTCTCCTTCCATTTGAATGGTTGCCGGCATGGCTAGACCAACCACGACTGTCATAACTGAGTTATCAAGCAAGTTTTGAAACTTACGCGTGTGTTCTTGGGTTGCAAACACCAACTTGTATTTATCATGCTTCGACACGCCAACCAGGGCCGACTGCGGTAAACCGGCTGTGTTTAATGTTGTCACCACCGCCAGTTCTTGAGCCTGGAAGTAGTCCTTTACTGTTTGTTCTTCATCCATTATTTAGCCTCGATTCTTGGAAACAGTATACCAACACTGACATCGACCGTGGATCCGCCGAAGGTTTGTTTGATCTTCTGGGCCGTAGTCGGCAAAAACGGCTCAAGCAGATCGGCAATCTGCAACAGATCAGCCACAATATGGTTCAAAACCCTGTCCAGCTGCTCCGGATCGGTCTTAGCTAGCACCCAGGGCTTTTCTTCGTCAATCAGTTGGTTGAGGCCGCGAATCCGCGACCAAATATCCCTCAGCGCCAGTTCAAACTGAAAATTAATGATGGCAGTTTCTAGTTCTTTGGTGTCGTGACTGTGCGGCTTATTGTCGGTGAGATTGCCACCCAGGTACTGGACTATCATCTTGACAACCCGCTGGACCAAATTACCAAGATCATTAGCCAAATCGCTTTGATAGACCTTGGCCAAGCGGTCATGGCTGAAGTTGCCATCACCGCCAAAGGGAAACTCGGTTAGGAGGTAGTACCGCAAGGCGTCATTGCCGTAGACCTCGGTGATATCCAGAGGGTTGATCACGTTTCCAGTCGACTTAGAAATCTTTTGGCCGTCGACGGTGAAGAAACCATTGGCTACGATTTGTTTAGGCAGCTCCAGACCAGCGGACAGCAGCATGGCCGGCCAAATGATGCAGTGAAACTTAATGATATCTTTGCCCACAACTTGAACACTAGCCGGCCACCATTGCTTATAGTCTGGATTGGGATATCCAATGGCGCTCAGGTAGTTAATCAAAGCATCAATCCAGACGTACATAATTTGGCTGGTATCAAATGGCAGGGGAATCCCCCACCGCTGATTGGCCCGACTGACACTAACATCGATTAGCCCGCGGTCGATGAAGGCCAGCACTTCGTTGCGGCGACTGTCAGGAGAAATGAACTCGGGGTGAGCTGTAATATACTGACGCAGTTGATCTTGATACTTAGACAGCTTAAAGAAGTAGTTTTCTTCTTTGATATGCTCGACTTCGCTATGGTGAACCGGGCACAACCCGCCATCGAGTTCTTCTTCTTTGTAGAATTCCTCGCATTTATAGCAGTACGGCCCTTCGTAGACGCCTTTATAAATGTCGCCGGCATCATAGATTTTTTGGACTAGCTGGTGCACCCCGGCGGCATGCTCCGGAGTAGTAGTGCGTACAAACTTGGTATAGCTAATTCCTAGTGAATCCCAGACGGACTGCCACTGCCTAGCCATGACATCGATATAGGCTTCCACCGTCTGGCCAGCTTCGCGAGCCGCAATTTCGGTTTTCTTTGAATTTTCATCCAAACCAGTGGAAAAAAAGACATTGTCGGCACCTAGCTTCCCGCACTGATGGCGCGCCAAAACGTCAGCCGCAATCGTTGAATAGGCATGTCCGATATGGGGCTTATCGTTAATGTAATAAATTGGGGTAGTGACGTAATACTTACTCATGACGAACTCCCAGGCGGGTTTTGGCGCCTTCCAGAGCGTAATCTTATCATGGCGAGCAGGAGTAGACCAATAGCCAGCCCGGCCCCCAGCCACACCAGTGGCCGGCCGCTTAGGCCAACCACGGCGTGGGCTACAATCAAGTTTTGGCCGCCGAGGGTGCTCAATAAACTAGCCTGGCCGCCCTGCCACCAGTCCTTACCAATGATCCAGCGGTACTGGCTGTGATGTTCGCCCGGTGCCAGGTTCTTTACCGGTGTCGTAGTGTGTCCAATCTTGACTGCGTTCTGAGTACTAACCTGACCTCCGGCCGCCACCACATCGACTTTTTCAATTGAGACAAAGGGCAAAATCGCAAACTGCTGCACATTCAGAGTGGCTGGCTGGTTGGCCGGGCTAATAGCGCTAGTATAGCCCAGAGTGGTGTCTTCGTACTGGTAATCAGCGTCCTTACCACCGACAACCACCGGTGCTGGCATCTGGTCTTTGGTTCCCCAGACCGCAAAGGCAAAGTGATCGAGATCGCTTTGACCAAACAAATCAAACTTTTCGCCCCAGGTTGGGTCTAATGTCATCCAGCCGATGCCCGGCACGTAAGCCTCCACCCAAGAGTGTAATGAATCTGTCACGCTATCGCTGGTTTTTAAGTTGCCGCTGTATCCATAACCAACCGGCATCCTAGCCGGAATGCCTTGTGAGCGCAGCATAGCAATTAACAAATCAGAATACTCCAGGCAGACTACATTAGTGGGGTTGGCTAGGGCCTTAGCAGCACCTTGGCGGATGTTGAACTTAATTTTATTGGGATTATAGGTCAAATGACCAACCACGAAGTTATACATGGCCCGCACGTTTTCGATAACTGGTTTACTTGGATCGGTCAGCTTTCTAGCCTCAGCTCCGACAGCGCCGCTAGTTTGCCAGTACTGGGTGGCGCCAGTGTACTGATGAACCAGATTTGCCGGAATGGCCGAGATTTTGCCGCCCTTAGCCAGGTTGTACTCTAAGTACTTCACCTGACCCGTAACCACTACTTTGGCGTCGAGATGGCCATGGGCCGGCACCCGATAATCGGCCAAGATGTTGCCATCGGTGTCCAAATGGGTGGCCACCGGCGCCGGATTATATGACTCAATTTGAACCCCTTGGTTATTGAGGTTGGGCGGCAGGGTAACGGTTTGGGTTCTAGTTACCGAGCTAGAGTTATCAAGCGGAAAACTGAAGTTAACTTTATAGATGGTGGCGCTGCCGAAGCTCAATGACAGCGATTGGCCAGACAATGTCTGGCGGCTAAAAGTGTAGATCTGGCGCGAATCAGTGGTGGTTGAACTTGAGGCTTGATTACCTTGGAAGTGCGGCTGACCGAAACTAACCGGCACATCGATCTTGGCCTGGTAAGATGAATAGTTATCACTGGAACCAACGGCTGGCACATAAACGGTGTGGGCACCGCCATGAGTTTCAATTAAACCAGTGGCTCGGTAGTTGAGACTAAACGACCAGGTTTTGCCCTGGCCGTAGTTTTGCCGCGGAAAGTTTAGCGCTACTTGTTGGTAGTGGTAAGTGACGCCGCTCTTGTTGCTGGCTTCGGCTTGAACCGAGGTCGGAATCGTTCCCCCGTCGCCGTATTTGGCCACTAAACCTGACACATCATCCACTGGCGTTGTCAGCTTCAACTGGGTTAAGAACTCGCGCGCCGAGAGGTTGGTGACAGTATACTGCTCACTGACTGCCATCGTCTGGTCATCAATCGCCCGGTAAGTGGTGGTGGCTACGAAACTAAAATTGCCGGCGTTGGCACTGCCATGCGGCAAGATAAGAGTAATAACAGCCGCTAGCGCTAGCAGTAGCATAATCCGACGAGCTAACGTTAAGGCCTTCACCCTATTATTTTAGCATTCCGAAACTATGCTTTGTGAAACAGGCTGGGCAGTGGCGTGCGTTTATCACCGTCTTTGCCGTGATGAATGTGCGGTACAAAGTGACTGAGCAGCCACAAGCCGATACCAATGACGCCCGTAGCGATCATGGCAATTAGAATTTGTTTGGCCACGCCAGCCGCCGCCAAGGCCACCAAATTATTGGCTGAGCCAGTCAACGGGTTCTCACCTAGGTTTTTAAGCTGATGGGCTGCAATGCTCGGTATGAAGTGGAAGACAGCAAACCAAATCCCCAGCCAAATGCCGGCGTAGATGAAACCACGGCTGAGTGATTTTAAATGATGGTGCGGCGCTGTAAGCACTACCATGATCCCAGCGGCCAGGGCGATCAGGGCAAAGATCCATTGGCTGTTAGCAATGCGCTTATACCAAGTAGTGCCGGAGTTAGGTTGGCCAGCCGTCTGACTGCTGGGTTTGATTGTCAGCTTTTCGGCCAGTTCCCGAGCCTGATCTGGCGTCAAACTAGCTCCTAGGTTTTGGGCTGACGTCACAGCGCTCGAGAGATCCAGAGTGGGAATGGTGTTGCCCTTGGCGTAGGCGGCAATTAACTGGCGAATATAGGGATCAATATTAGTTTTTAGAAAATCAGCTGTAATGGTGCGGCCTAGGGCTGATTTGACGTCGGCCTGAGCCGGATCTTTAACTAGCTGGGTCGGCAACTGAGTCGCCAGATCGGAATAGATACCCGATTTATCGAGCTGAGCGGTCACAAAGTCGGCCTTAAGTAAGGTTTGATTGATACAGTAGGCCACAGCCGCCATCGACAAGCAGAAGGCAAAAATGAAGATGAAAAAATGATTAATGAATTTCATATCAGTTCTTGAGATGAGGCCGCCTGATATAGACGTTGCCAATCAGTCAGACTCAATTCCTGAGCCCGCTTGCTCGGTTTAATTTTGGCAGCTTTCAAAACCTGGGCAATGACTTCGTCGCTGGCGTTGAGGCCGCCGGCCAGTGAATTTTTGAGCTGTTTGCGACGTTCGCCGAAGCCGGCTTTGATCAACCGAAACAACTTAGCGGCATCTGCCGCAAAAGCTGGCTCAGGAGTTGGCGATATCAATAGAATCGCCGAATCAACCTCGGGGGCGGGCCAAAATTTATGACGTTCAACCACCCCCATTATTTTAGCATGAGCGTAATACTGCACCGATATTGCCAGGATCGACATTTGACCGGGCTCAGCTACAATTCGCTCGGCCACCTCTTTTTGAACTAACAGCGACATGACGGTCGGCCGATTAGAGTTCTCCAGTAAGTGCCGGATTAACTTTGAAGTCAGGTAATAGGGGATATTGGCCACCACTTTGTAACCTTTGGGCAGCTGGGCCAGGCTGTAATCCATAATGTCAGCCGCTACGATTTCCAAGTTATCCGGCGCATCAATACCCAGTTGCTCAGCCAAATCAGCATCGGCTTCGACGGCAACCACTCGCTTAGCCTGCCTAGTCAGGTTTAGGGTTAGCGATCCTAACCCAGGTCCGATTTCCAGCACCGTATCCCCGGCTTCCAGCTGGGCCGCATCAGCAATCATGGCCAGGCTGGCATCATCAACCAAAAAGTGCTGACCAAGGCCTTTTTTGGGGTTGGCGGCCGCCAATCGCGCCGTTAGTCGCAAGCGATCATCTTCGGATAGGGGTGGAGTAGGGGACTTCACTCCCCTACTCTATCATTATTTGAAAACGGCGACCCGAGGGTCGCCGTTTGCGTTAGCCGATTGGTACCGATGACGATCGACTGGTTCGAAACGAATGCCGACACAGTCTGACTTCGTCGCCCCTGAGCTCGATGTGACCGGAACCTAGCAAGTAGTTCATGGCGGCTGGTGAGCCCTCGATGAGGGACAGCCCGATGTGGCTGTCTTCATCGGTCATCAGGCTGGCCAGCTGAGCCATTATTTGCCGACGTTCCATTTCCGTGGACAACTGGTCTGTATGCAAGCTCCCCTCTTCTCCAACAAAATCTCGCTAGGAGATCGACAAGCGGTTGGTCCTAATTCGTCGTCCTCTTCCTAGCGCCGCTTCTACGGCCGAGTTTGATAGCGACCGGCTGGCACAGCTTTGCCGTTTTCTCCGGTGCCTTCGGGATCATTGCCGTAGAAAACCAGCGCCAAGACTACGGCTAGCAAGCCACCGGCCACTCCGAGTGACCGAACTGCAACCTTCTTCATGTCCCCCCTTGCAACCAAGCCGCTCGGCTTGGTCTGGCGGCCATTATGCTCCCGCTACTGGCTCGTGGTCAAGCCCTGAGCAGTTGCCGGCTCATGGCTTGGTACAAAATCCGGCGCAGCCGAACCGTATCGCCGCGGACCTGAACCTGGCCGGCATGAATCAACAACCGAAGCAATGCCTCCGAACCATCAAGCCGATCGACTGGCACCCAACATTCCGGGCAGTCCATCAGACTAAACAGTTGTTGTTTAACATCCTGCTGGTTATAAGCCGGAGCTACTAGAGTCATCAGGCCGCCTTAAGTTGCGTTGCCGGCACATCAAGTCGCAGATCGCCGGCAGCCACTCGGCCATAAAAACGCCAGCCGTAATAGTGTCCTGGTTCCTTGACCCGTTCGATCAAGTAACCTCTTAGCCACCATTGACCGTGGTGGCTAACCAGTTGGTCTGGAACCACATCGAGGCAAACTTGCCCCTCCCCTACTGGCACGGTGACTCGTCCCGCCTGGCGCCGAACTAAAACCTGCACCGGACCCAGCGGCGGAAATTGCTGTGCTGCCAAGGTGCTTTCAATCGCTTCCATGAATGCCTCCATCGTCGATCGAATTCACCTTGATTGTATTCGGTTTTTGTTCGGTTTACAAGTTATAGGCCTAGGCGGGCTGAGCAATCTGGCCACGGCGCCCAGCCGCGGCGAGCCTGCACCCGGCGGGCAATGGTATCTTGAGTGGCTGGGCTAGCGTCGCTAGGCAGACCGGTGCCGCCGTTAGCTTGCCAGGTGCCAAGGTCGAACTGATAAGCGCCGTAATAACCGTTGCCCGAATTGCGTCTGTAGTTGTTGCCCGATTCGCAGACTCGCAGCTTATACCAGGAATCTTCGCGAATCTTGGTACCAACGTGCACTACCTGGGTCACCGGATCAACCACATTTTCAATTTTGAGCACTTGGCGGCTAACTTCTTGGCCGTTGTGGTATTCAATATGGTAAGTCACATCCCGGCTACCAGGCACCCCGGCGGTTGTAACCTTGTCATCACCAATATACAGACTGGAATCATAAATGCGTTTGGTGGCATTATCGACGACCTCGTGCTTAGTGGTGTCAACTTCTTCTACCCGGGTGATAGTCAGCTCGGTGCCAGCCACCACAGGATGATCGAGAGGCAGGGAAGTGGTATCTTGTTCCCCCATCGGTATCTTGGAATCGCTTATTAACTGCTCTACCGTATCGGCTTGGGTTCGCAGTACCTTGGTGCCGCCATCAACCGTCACCGTCACCGGTTTGGCAGGGATTACGGTCACCTTTTCGCCGACGGTACCATCGCCCACAAAATCGGTTACGAATTCGTTCTGATATTTGTCCTCGGGATAAGTTTTGATCCCAGCGTCAGCAGCGATTAGACGGGGACTATCGTTTGGAGTTTCGACCACCTTAGAATCAGTTCCCAGCTCCACCAGCACTGGCCGGGCCCGGTAGACGTTAATATTGAAAAAACCAGCTGGAATTGGCGTGCCAGCGGCCGGCTCAACGGTATCATGGGGGCCGAGCTTAATATTGGTGCGGTCCAAAACCTCTCCGACAGTTGAGGCATCGGTCGTAAACATCCGTTTTTGATCATCAGCATAGAGACTGACGACCTTGGCGCTATCAGCATAGGCTGAGCGGGTTGTCGGCAGCTTACCGGTTAAAATGGCGTAGGTTGCAAGCACAATGATGACACCGACCAAGCCGAATAACTTGGGAGCGGCCGGTGTTTGGCTGGTTCTCAGCCGGGAATGTTGGCCTAAAATGGCACCCTCGATACTTAATCAAAAGCGCTTGTGTTTTTTAGGTCATTTGTTTTCATCACTGATCCTAACAGATCAGTTAGTCCTGTCAATGGTTATCCACATGGCAGGACAATGGTTATGGCTAGTCGTCAATTTGCTTTAAAAAGCGTTTGATCAAACCAATTTTGAAAACTAGGCTGTAAACAATTGAAAGGCCGTGGCCGATTGTAGCCACTCGCACATCCTTGGCCCCGGCGATAGTCGCTACCTCGGGACTGACCACTCGATCGCGTTTCGGCCGGATGGTCATTAGCTTGGAAGTCAGCCCCTGATTGTGCTGAAGATGACCATCGGCCTTTGTCATGGCGGTTAGAAAGGCCGGGCTGCGGCGATTCATAATTTGCGGGTTGAGATAGCTAACGTGCAGTAATCCGCAAACGGTTACTACCCGGCCAACTACCAGCGGCCGCTCGGCTAACAGACAGACCGCGGCGCTGGCGCCGGCACTATAGGCCACTATGCCAACCGGTTTATCTAGGCCCTGCGCTAACTGCTTTAGCTTTTGATACTTGGGCTCCCATGGCTGGCCATCTTCCCAGCGTAGGTCACAAACGTGCAGGTTAACTCCAAATAGTCGCCATAACGGTACCAGCCAGATAAACAGCAAGCTGTGCGGCATTTTGCCCAGTCCGGGGATTAGGATGACATCGCGCGACATGTCCTTAGTATAGGCTAATAAAAGAAAGTGGCCCGAGGTTAAACCTCGGGCCGGTAGCCGAAGCGGCTTTGTGCTACGAAAATTTGGCGACCATCATTGCTGACAGCCTTTCGTAGCGTCCAGGGATATGTGCTGGGTGTACCCTCCAAGGGCACTTGAAATCGGTTGCGCATAATGCACTTGAGGTTTTCTATCACCCTGGCCACGGAATCAACCCGCTTGTTGTCTGGTCGATCCAAGATGCCCTGCAAAATTCGCAGATAGTCTTGCAGCCGCTGTGACAACTGGCGGTAGGTGTCATCGAACCCGATCTCAATCAGCATGGCGCGCTGAGCCGCGATTGTCCCCGAGTCGATCAGTTGCCGGTCATCGAGCCAACTCGACAATACGCCGTTAAAGGCACGCAGCTTGAGTTCGGCATCGGCGGCTTTGACAAAGTTCTCCCGCCACATTTGCCGCGGCATTTGTTCCGGATGTTCAATCATGTACCAATCGACGTAGGTCGACCAATACAAGAACGGTTTGGCACACAGGCGGTGCAAAATTATTGGCAAGGCCTGGCGAATGACTTGATGGGAGGCATGAGCAAACAGCCTCACCGCCATGGCCAGGTCGAAGAGGTCTGACCGCATTTCGGCTTGGCACAGCAAGCCCCGAACACCTAGCGATGCTTCACTAGCGGCGTCGAACCCCAGTTGACCCCAAAGTCGGTCGCTGATAGCCGCCAGTACCGCCCGGGTTGATCCTGGATTGAAATGACCTTCCTCGCGGCGACGGACTTCGACGGTTTCAGGCAAACGACCGCGAACTTCGACCCGCCTTGGGGTGCGACTTCTTTCCAGTAGTTCCAGTTGGCCCTTAGCCCGCTGGCGCCGGCGGGGAATAAACTCGGGATCGTCCCGGTTTCCGATCCAGATTTCTGGAGCAAGCTCCAGACTGGCCGACGCCGTATCGGCTGTCAGCCTAATCAAAGCCTCACGTCGATGCTTCAAGCTACGGTCAATTGGAACCGCACCACGCTCTTGGGCGTCGAGTGTAGTTGACTGAAAGTAAGCCTTGGGCCGGCTGACTGGGGAAGTAGTATCACCTTCAGCTCGTTCGACAGAACCTTCCGGCAACACCAAATATGTGATCTCGCCGATGTAGTCAATGTCAGCAGGCGAGGAAACCAGGGTTCCGCCGGTCACTCGGTACTTACTGGTGCGGAAATCTGGATTAGTAATTGGGTAGGCGTACCAGGCATGCGGATATTTGCCAGTCGGCAAGTCGCTGGGAGTAAACATGGCGCCCTGAGGCGTCACGTGCGGCATGATCACCTCACAATTGTGTCAACGAACGGACTGGCATAGTACCATATTTACAGATATAAATCAATGTCCAAAACATTGTGATAATGAACATTGCGGCGGGCTTAGTAGTGAACTAGGCTAGCTGACGATGCCGGAAACGGCGTGGACCTTGGAGGTCTTATGACCGCAGCGGCCATGAGCTCGCGTTTAGGGCTGCCTGTCACTGTCGAAGCCATTGCTGCCCAGCTGAGGCAACACTTTGGCTGCGAAGCGGCCCTGATGATCGACGATTGCGACGACGGCTTTTTCGTATCTCTGGAGACGGCTGGCGACGAGCCGGCTGACAACAAGCGAACTTGGATCCGGTTGGGTAAGGCGCGCACGGACAACTGTCTGATCGTGGCCGAAAAAGTCGCCAAATGCTTGCTCGAATACTGGGAAGCTAGCCGTTGCACATGGCAACGCGATTTCCAGTTTCAGCGCTCGGTGCTGGTGTTCAAAGCCTGCCCACTTGAGGTGGCCTGATGACCGAACGCCGAGCCCTGCGCCTTATCCGCGGCGGGGCAAAACAGCCAGCCAAGCCTTCCGTCAAGGAGCAGCGAGAGCAAGCCAAGCGCCGGCACCCTGCCGGCGGCGAAAAGGTCGAGCGACCAAAGGACAACTAACCCGCCCAGATATAAAAACTGGGCGGGGCTTTCAATTACAATAATTATGCTTGACAATTTCGCATCATGGTGAGACAGTTACATTTAGAAGCCGCCTAAGCTTGCGGCCCGTACGTTTAGAGGTCTGCGATGATTCAAACTCCAGCTCGAGATCAAACCGATCCTGTGGCCGAGGCAATTGGTCACATTCACATGCCACCAATTGTCGGGTTTGGGCCGGTTTGCTTGACTCGCATCATCCAAGCCATGTGTGATAGCGACCAACTGTCCTTCTTTACCGACAGAGCTGAGTTTCACGTTCTGCCGACGAATCACTCTCTCGAGCACTACTGGCATGAGTGGCATCAACCGCCATCGGCCGCGCCCGGCGATCTGGCAAACCTGGCAATCGACCATTTCCGTGGCCTGCCGGCCGATGTCAGAACCAAGCTGCACTTCCAAGACGGTCTGCTGCGTTGGTTTGCCCAGGGCCGATCGCCATCACTGACCATCAGCCCCTTTCCCTTCCACAACCATCACCACTTGGGAGTGGTGGGATGAGCCAGGAGGTTGAGATTCTCAACCCCGAAGTTCGAACCGCCTTCATGTCCCTTCCGGCCAGCGAGCAGCGAACGCTCGTCCTGACTGCCAGGGAATACAGCCGCCACAGTGGCATCGGAGCGGAAGAAGAGCTCGAGTACTTGGTGCGACGCCACGTCCGCAAGCGAGCGGTGTAATTATCCCGCCCATCCGAAATTTGGATGGGCGGCAGTCTTTTATCAATTCTTACAAGTTTTTGGGGCTCTGACAGCTAAATTATTGACAGTTGTAACAAATTCTAATTGACCCGGAACTTTTTAAGGAGTAAAAGAATAATAAGTCGTGGAGACGACTGGCACCTAGGGAGGTCCGATGGGAACGGGTCTGCTTGCAACCTTAGCCAGAGACCAAGTCGACGAGTCACACATCCCGCTACGCGACGAAGCGGGTAACGAAACCGTTCATGATCAGATCGCCGACTACATCAAGCGGTACTGCCCCGGCGATCTGGCCATCGCGGCCTACGACGGCGAACACGTTGCGGTTTGCCTGTGGCGCTGCCAGGATAGTTTCCTGGAATACGCTTGGGAACCGCAGCCAGTCAGCGCGGCCATCGCCGGCCACCGGGTGGAAGCGCACCTGGAGGCTTCGGCTCAAGCTCATCACAGCCCGGCCGGCCGACTGAAGTTTCGGGCCAGCGCCGATTGCATCCACGAAGGACCCTCGCTGCTGATCTTCCGGCCCAAGTAAGGCCAGCCCCGTCTCATCCAGAGGCGGGGTTTTACTATACCTTAGTTATAGGCGCAAAACTGAGACTCAGTCTTTTTATGCCTAGACCAGCAAAGGCAGCCGTAAGTTCATCGCCGTCAACGCTCACCACGATGCCGTCACCAAATTTGTTATGACGAATCTTATCGCCGGCCTTGAGATCAAACTTTTCATCCGGGAATGGATCTCTGTCGCTGGCAGTTTTGGCCGCTCGGTGTAATGATTTAGGATCGACATCCTTAGTTAACTCTGGCGGGATATCCAGCAAAAACCGCGATGGCGGATTGTGGCTAGTGATGCCGTACAACAAGCGCGAATTGGCATGGATCATCACTAAACGCTGCTTGGCCCGAGTCATGCCGACGTAGCACAGCCGCCGTTCCTCCTCCAGCTCGGCTTGGTCCATTTGAGTGCGGCTGTGGGGAAAGACATTTTCTTCCATGCCAGACATAAAGACGACTGGAAACTCCAGGCCTTTGGCGGCATGCAGGGTCATCAGCGTCACAGCATTACTGTCGCTGGAATAATTATCAATGTCCGAGATCAACGAGATCTCTTCCAGAAAACCTTCCAGTCCCAGTTCGTCGTAAGTCTGGGCCACGCTGACAAGTTCTTTGACGTTTTCCACGCGTTCGGCGGCTTGGATAGTGCCATCATCCAGCCATTGCAGGTAGCCGCTGCGTTTGACCACTAGCTCAAGGAACTGACTGGTGAGCATGCCCTCGCTGGGTTCTTTCAGTCCCCGGATCAGCGTGGCGAAATCCATCAGTGAACCGACAGCTCGGGCCGTCAGTCCCGGAATGTCGTCAGCCGCCTCCAGTGCATCAAGTAGGGCTAGCTGTTTCTGGTTGCGGTACTGAATCAGCCGCTCTAGACTTTTTTCGCCCAAGCCCCGCGCCGGCAAGTTGATAATGCGATTGAAGCTAATCAAATCTTCAGGCTGGTAGACGAAGCGCAGATAAGCCATGACATCTTTGATTTCCCGCCGCTCGTAGAAGCGGGTGCCGCCGACAATCTTATATGGCAAGTTGCCGCGCAAGAAAGCTTCTTCCAGAGTTCGTGACTGGGCATTGGTGCGATACAAGACGGCAAAGTCTTGCAGCTCCCGGCGCTCTTCGATCACCAAACGGTTTATTTCGTGAACCAAGAACTCGCCCTCTTGGATTTCGTTGTAAACCTGCTCAATCGCCACGTGCGGGCCGTGATCATTGTCGGTCCACAGTTCTTTATCACTGCGCAGTTCGTTCCTGGTAATCACACTGTGGGCGGCGGCCAAAATATTCTTAGTGGAACGGTAGTTTTGCTCCAGTTTAATCACCGCCGCCTCAGGGTAATCTTTTTCAAAGTCCAAAATGTTTTGGAAGTTGGCTCCCCGCCACGAATAAATCGACTGCCAGTCATCGCCCACCACGCAAATGTTTTTGTGGCTGGCAGCTAGCAGCTTCGCAAACTCGTACTGCGCACGGTTGGTATCCTGATACTCATCGATCATGATGAACTGAAACTGATCTTGATATTTTTTGAGAATCTGCGGATGATTTTTGAAGGCCTTAACGGTTTCAAAGATCAGATCATCGAAGTCCAGGGCGCTAGCTTCGCGCAGCAAGCGTTGGTAGACAGCGTAGACCCGGGCGGCAGTGGTTTGGGCTGGGCCGTAGGCCATGGCTTTGTACCGACTGGCATCAATTAGTTCGTTCTTAGCGCTGGAGATCAAATTATGAATCATGGTCGGCGCAAACTGCTTCTCCGGCACACCCAGCTCACGCATAGCCGCCTTGACTGCTGCCAACGAATCCTGGGCATCATAAATCGTAAAGCTGACTGATAAGCCCAAATCGTGGGCTTCCCGCCGCAGAATTCGCACACAAATCGAGTGAAAGGTGCCCATGAACGGCAAATAATTACGATTCTCTGGATGTTTGCCAAGCAGCCCGAGTACGCGTTTCCGCATTTCCCCGGCTGCCTTATTGGTAAAAGTCACCGCCAGGATACTCAAGGGGCTGACTTTGTGTTCGGCGATCAGATAAGCAATGCGGTGCGTCAGGGCCTTTGTCTTGCCACTCCCCGCCCCCGCCAACATCAAAACCGGGCCGTTCACCGTGGTGG
>CAYYRL010000007.1:0-7381 GCA_964474165.1 uncultured Candidatus Saccharimonadales bacterium | reverse complement strand
GTCTTGCCACTCCCCGCCCCCGCCAACATCAAAACCGGGCCGTTCACCGTGGTGGTGGCCTCACGCTGAGGATCATTTAGGTCTGTGAGCAAATCAGTCACCAAACTATTGTAACAGGTTTAAGTCATTGACTTTTATATGTTTTTATCATAAAATAACTTGGTTCGATTGTCTGTCGAGAGGACCATTGTGCCTGAGTCTTTCGCGGAAAGAATCCGTGGCGATATTGTTCGCATCCGCGTCGATATCGATGTTACCGGAGAACAGTTGCTAGCTGCCCTTGAGGCAGTCAAGGCAGAACACACCAGTTCCGAAGTCCTTGCCCTCCCTTACTACTTCAACACCGAGCACTGGCTGCTCGGATACCGCTGTGGAGGAACAAATGTGGTGTTTGTACCCGGTGGGATAGCCGGCGGCTTTACATTTCCTGTAACCGAAATTCGTTCTGGTTATACAATCTACAACTCACACTGGAAGGGCGAAAAAGACGTTCAGCACACTCCGGAAGCCCACCAGTGGATCATAGGCAGAACCAAGGAGTTCGCGGAAGAATTTCATACTGCCCTGATGGGACTGCTACTGGACTACTTCGCTAAGCGCTGACCATCCCAATGCCCCGACCTTACGGTCGGGGCCCTTCAATTATTTATCTTTACTCATGTCCTCTGGCATCGGCGAGGCTAATTGAAAGTAGTTGCCATCAGGGTCAGCCAAGCAAGCCAGGGTCATCGACGGCTCGCCGCCGGGGTGCTCAGGCTCCGACACAACTGTGGCTCCCAGGCCCTTAATGCGATCGAATTCGGCTTGAACGTCTTCACATTCAAAGTTGATCATGATGCGACCAGGCTCTTTGTTTGAGCCGTGTACTTCGCTGTGGGGGCCAGTCATGACATAGCTGTCGCCAACTTTCCAACCAGTAAAGCCCTCTTGGCTCCACTCATTTTTACCTAATACTTTATCGTAAAACTCGACCAACTTATCAGGATTCTCTGAGTTGATCATGACGGTATTAAATTTCATACCTACCTCCGTAGTTTATAAATGTTACCAATCCATTGTGCGCCTGAAATTTGGCCCTGCCAAGCTCAAGAATTAATAATTGGTCTAGCGGTGCAAGTCCTGGGCGGCCGGACGAATTTGAGGTGAAAGTGAGTCTATTGATGGCACATGCTTGGCTGGCTTAGGAGCTGATGAAGTCGAGGTCTGGGCTTGGCCATCAATTTGAGCATGACCACAATCCACACATAAATAGCCAACTTTAGACTTAGTCATACTGTTTTGGCACTGCGGACAATTCACTCCGGTTCACTGGCCTTAATGATGCGAGCAAATTTATCAGCGCTAACACTAGCCCCACCCACTAGCAAGCCATCGATATCACCAAGATCAACATAGGCCTTGGCGTTGTCGGGCTCAACACTGCCACCATATAACAATCGCACCGGACTGGCCTGTTCGCCGTAGAGTTCCTCGATGGTTCTGTGGATTAAGCGAGCCACTGGGGTGACGTCGTCAGGTTTAGCGAAATCGCCAGTACCGATGGCCCAGACCGGTTCGTAGGCAATGACTATTTGATCGAGGTCGCTCTTCGATACGTAATGCAATCCCACAGTCATCTGATCCACCACCACCCGACTGGTCAGTTCATCGCCACGCTCAAGCAGGGTTTCGCCGACGCACAGAATGGGCTGAATCCGGTTACGAATTGCAGCTTGAACCTTTTTTGCAATTAATAAGTTAGATTCTCCAAAAACATGCCGGCGTTCGCTATGGCCGATAATGGCATAGTCCACCAACCCCTTAAGCATAGCGGCAGAAACCTCACCAGTAAAAGCGCCTTGGTCTTCGTGGTACAGGTTTTGAACGCCTAATTTGAAGCGTTTACCATCAATTTCCCGGCTCAGTCCGTAAACGCTGAGCATTGAGGGACACAAAACCACCTCAACACCGGGTTTTTCGACAGCTTTAGCCAATTTGTGGTAGTAGGTGCTGGCCGCCCCGGGCGTAAAGTGCTCCTTCCAGTTACCTACAATCAGTCGTTTCATGCTCACCTTTTAGTTGCTGTTATCATAAGCGTTTTTGCCGGCTTGTGCCACTACTTCTTGACCAAGGGAACCAGACCAGGCAGTTTCTCCCCGCTCATTAGTTCCAGGCTGGCACCGCCGCCAGTGGAGACAAAGCTAAATTGGCTGGCCAAACCAACCTGATCAATGAAGGCCGCGGTGTCGCCGCCGCCAATGATGCTCGTCGCCGAACTGTCAGCAATCACCTTGGCAATTTTCTTGGAGCTCTTGGCAAACTGCGACAATTCAGCCACGCCCACTGGTCCGTTCCAAATAATGGTGGCCGACAAATGAATGGCGTCACAAGCCCGGGCCGTAGTAGCTGGTCCAATATCGGCGATAATTTCATTGTCATCAACCTCGCTAGCTGGCTTCACCACCGCCCGTCCCAACTTGGATAATCTCCGGGTGACAACCACGTCGTCAGGTAATATCAATGACACCTGCTGGCTAATGGCTTCGTCCATGATGTCGCGGGCGGTTTGGAATTGATCAGCCTCAAATAAGCTTTTACCAATCTCTTGGCCGTTAGCAGCTAGAAAGGTGTTGGCCATGGCCCCGCCAATCAGCATGAAGTCGACTTTCTGCAACAAATTTTTGATTAAGGGGATCTTGGTCGAGATCTTGGCGCCACCGACAACGGCCATTAGCGGCCGAGCTGGTTTGTCCAGCGCCGCAGTGATGTTTTCAACTTCTGTTTGCACCTGAAGCCCGGCGGCCGACGGCAAGAGTTTGGTAATCGCCACCACCAAGGCATGCCTGCGATGCATGACGGTAAAATCATCATCGACATAAAGGTCCGCTAAGCCAGCGAACTTTTTGGCGAAACTGGCATCGTTCTTCTCCTCCTGCGGATGGAAACGCAAGTTCTCCAGCATAATGACATCGCCAGATTTCATGGCCTTAACCGCCGCTTCGACTTTTGGTCCCACTGATTCGGACACAAAAGCGATATTTCGTTTCAAAAGCCGAGCTAATACTGGCGCCACCGGAGCTAAGCTTTGCTTATCGGTACTATGGTGACCAATCAAGATCACCTTGGCCTTATGTTTGACCAAGTATTCGATGGTTGGCAGGGCTGCCCTGAGGCGCAGGGTGTCTTTGACCTTGCGTTTAGCAATGGGCACATTGAGAGCCGCGCGCAGCAGTACTGTTTTGCCGTCGACCTTTAGATCTTCAACTGTTTTTAGCCGCACGCCCACCTCAATTAATAAGTTTATTGTAACGCGGTGAGAGCAAAAAGTTTATGTTTAGTCGGCTTTCGGTCGCTAGGACAGAAAGCCGACTATTTCATTGGCCGCTTCGGCAATGGTTAGCTCAGCATCGCTGATGGCCACTGGATTTGATTCATCCATAGGCCTAAGGTTGTGTTTCACCCGGTCAAAGCCAATCACCACCGCCCGACTTTGGCCGATGGCTGGTTGCAAAGCCTGATAGCCAGCTGACTGCATCCCTGCTGGAATCGGCGGCTCATCATCGCGGGCATAGCCCAGCCAAACCCGACCTTGGAATTTGTATAGAGCTTCTAGTGACCAGGACAGACTAAAGTCACCGCTTTGAACCTGTTTACGAATTGCCAGTGTAAAGGCTGGACCAAACCTGGCACGCTCTGCCTGGGGGCCATAGAAGAACGGCGACAACAGGGCGATGCGATCAACCGTAATACCCCTTGCGATTAGTCTGGCGATAAGCCGCAGACCAATATGACCGCCCATACTGTTGCCAATAATACGCACTCGCTCAGGGTCAACGTTGAAATGACGAATCGCGTACTGGACAGCACAATCCCAACTGCCAATCCGCGTGAGCAAAGTTTCTCGCCAGGTATCGCCTTGGCTATCCCCGATTCCGGCTGGGTTCATGACCAGGGAGGCAACGCCGTTCGCGGCTAGCTTCTGCGCATAGCTGGTAAAGGTGGCCGACAAAGGCGATAGATTCTGGTTCTCGGTTCCACGCGCAATGCCGCCGATGATCAGCACCAACTGCTGTTTCGGTTCGGGATTAACCGCGGGCGGACTGACGATGAAGGCTTCGTGGCCTACTTGGCGGCTATCAGGGATGATTAGCCGCTGCACGTTGGACCAGTTTTCGATCTCAGGGGGCGGCTCAAAGTAGTCGCCCTCCCAATCATAGGACAGGGCTTCCGGTTCAAGCATGCCTCTATGATAAAGGAAAGCCCCGAGCTCTTGAAGAGCTCGGGGCTGAGGCCTAGGCGGCCAGGATCGGATCAGCGTCTTGTTCGGCGGCCCTGATATCCGCGATCTTTACGACTCGGATGCTCTTGGCAATGCCCAGCTTGCCCAGCGTCCAGATGACGTACCAAGCCGGATCCCATTGCCACCAGTGGTTGGCAATGCGAGCTGACCACTGGAAACGGTGGTGGTTGCGGTGATGGCCTTCACCACCGGTCAGTACGGCTGCGATTGTCGAATTGCGACTGTTGTCATTGGGCAGCACGTATGGCTTGCGCCCCAACTTGGGCAAGTGGGTCAACGAATTGACCACGAAGGTACTGTGCCACAGGACCAGAGTTGAAGCGAAGAACATCGCCAGTCCAGCTAATCCACCCAAGAGAAATGCCACCACACCCGCGTGGGCGTGCAAAACGGCCACCGCCAGGAAGCAGATGCTACCCAGGGTCCAGGGACCTAGCGCGTCGTGCTTGTCCAGCCAGACCAACTGAGGGGTCAACCTTTGTGGCCTGAAATTTTCGGTTCGAGTGCGACTATGTATTGGGGAGCTGATCCAGCCCATGTGGCTCCACAAGAAACCATCCTGAGGTGAATGAGGATCCCCCGGTCCATCTGAATCCTTGTGGTGGTCCTTGTGATGAGCGGCCCACCACACCGGGCCTTTTTGAGCCGCGGTAGTACCGATGAAAGCAAAAACTGCTTCAACGGCTGGATGCAACTTGTAGCTGCCATGAGACAGACAACGGTGGTAGTAGCCGGTGATGAAGAAGCTGCGGCCAAACCACAACCCAGCTCCCCAGACTGCCAGCCACAGGCGTCCGTCAAAGATAGCGGCCCAGATCAGCCAAGCCAAGCACAGAGCCGCTATAGCTTGGATGATCAAAAAGTCGCGAGAATCGCGCCAGTTGAAGCGCTTTTCGGGATCTCGGTCTTCCTTGAGTTTGAGAGGTACGGCTTGCACGGATGCGGTCATGCCTCGCCTTTCGTCGCAGCCTAACTAAGAATTATAAAGACCAAAACCGCCGTGATACAAGCCTTTATTTAATGATTAAGGCCCGGCTCCGAATTACGGAACCGGGCCTTCTTTTAGGCCGCCTGGTTAGCGGCCAAGTACTGCTGAACTTCGTGGGCCTTGGCACTGTCGATGAAGCCGCGATCAACAAAGTGATCGAGTAGTTGATCGAGCGTGAAGACAGACTTCAACTCGTAGCCCGCATTGGCCAGCTGCAGCCGGCCGCCTTGGCAGCGGTCGACCAGTACCAACACGACACGAACCACCAGGCCGACTTCTTCCAGAGCCCGAATGGCTTCGAGTTTACTGTCGGCGTGGGTGATCAGCTCGTCGATCACCAAACAAACTTGCCCTTGGAAGTAGACCCCATCGACTTGATCGGTGATGCGCCGTTTGCCGTCCGCTAACTCCTCTTTGTGGAGAGTCAACCGGTTCATGGTCTGATCGATTCGCTGCCACTGATCGCCGAACGGAGCTCCGGCTTCTGGAATATCGGCGAAACAATCTGCAACGATGCCGGGAACCTCGGCAAACAAATCGCCGATTAGGTTCATTGCCTCTTCAGTCAATGGCCCTGGGCTCTTGGGATGCTGATCGGTTCGGAGGTTGAGGTAGATCGGTGACAACGGCGCATCTGGGTGCTTCTCGTGCAACTTCAGCTTGAAAGCCCCGAACTTGATGGCTTCGAGCTGGAAGAGCAAGTCAGCCAGCTGCGCCTGCTTGCCGGTTAGTGTCATGCTGGCTCCTTATAGCAGGCCGCCGTCACGGCGTCGAGCCAGATCGGCCAATTGGCAACTGGATTATTGGTTAGCGGTCGGCCGACCACCATGCGGGTGCCGCCACTGACAATCAGGTTTTCAGGCGTGTCGACGCGGGCTTGGTCTTGAGTGTCACTACCAGCCAGACGCACGCCAGGCGAGTTGGTTTCCAAGACGTCGAATCGGCTCTCGGCCCGAATGGCAGCCACCTCTTGGGGTGAACAAACCAAATCCGTGAAGCCGCAGTTCAAGAGCAACTCGACGTAATAGAGGACTTGCTCGATCGACGATCGGCCATTGAACTCGCGGCGAACAACCTCTTCTTTCTTGCTGGTAAGGACTGTCACAGCGCAAGCCTTAGTTCCCACCTTGTGACAGGCGTCGGCGAAGCGCTTCAGACCGTCGATCTTTTCGGGATCGGGGTCATCGAGAATGTCGCTGGATTCGATACCAGCCATGCAGTTGAGCATCCACGGCCGATGAGGCAGGTGCCTGTCTTCCGCCAGACTCTCCCCCTTCGATGGAACTTCAACGATTTTGGCGTCGTCGAAGACCATCAATCCTCGCTCGCGAAGACGATCGAACACGCCAAAGTCGCGACCTTCGACGAAGTAGCGATCGATCTTGATGACACGGAGTTCTGGCAAGTCATCCAGAATCCGCATCAAGGTGGCTTCATCCGCCACATCGGCGCTCCAGATGATGCGCTCAGCTGGGGCAATCACGCCGCCAGAGCCAGTACCTCCACCCACCATGCTCACCTCGGTTTTTCAAACAACAAGGCGACAACTTGTCACCTGGAATTCATTATAAGGCGCTGATGTAATTACACAATCAAGGCTGTGCCATAGGCCGTAAGCGCAAAAATGATCAACGTCACAATGTGAACTCCGGTGCAGTAGGCGCAGATGGCGTTAAGTTTATAGAGCTCGACATAAATTAACCACAGAATCATTAGGATGCCGGAGCTGGCCATGGCTAGACGCCCCCAGATTAGTGGCTTCCAGTGCTGTTTCCATGCCCAGGGCAGCATCAGCGGCGTTAGTCCGACGAAGAACAATAATCCCAGTAATGCCACTGGGATGCCGACAATGGTGGCGTAGCTACTAGTTGTGACTTTGGCGCAGTTAACAATGCCCTTTTCCGGGCAGGCTAGCAGGGTTGGCTGCGTATAATGGGCAATCGTTAAATAAAGCGCAAAGCCCAAGCCGATCATGCACAAAATTGTAGTGGCCCAAGGCAACCAGCGAGGGAGCGCCGTTGACTCAGATTCGGTCATTTACCGCTGTTAATCTTAGTCTGCAAATCTTTGATGGTCGAATTCGAGCAAACATTGGCCGGCTGGTTATTGGTTAT
>CAYYRL010000006.1:3802-24041 GCA_964474165.1 uncultured Candidatus Saccharimonadales bacterium | reverse complement strand
ATGACCGCTCGGGAGCGCATGGATAATTCATCGCCCGAAGAGATGCAGGCCGGCATGGAATCATGGATGAAGTGGAAGGATGACCTGGATCCCAGTCTAAACTTTGACTGGGGGATGCCGCTGGCGCTGGCTAGCCACATTAATACCGGTGGGGAAGTGCCTGGCAAGAGCGACATTGGCGGCTATGCCATTATCGAGGGGGACAAGGATAAAGTGGTGGCGGCCTTGGAAAAGCATCCCCATCTGCGTCACGCCAGCGACACTATCGATGTCCTAGAAATGCTGCCAATGCCAGGCATTGAATCGTAGCTACACCATAAAACTCTTATGCTTGCAAATCCCTCCTGAAAGTTAGATAATTATTTGGTTCGAAACGTTCGGAAGAGGTGTTTACATGGATGCCATGCCAATAATTGGTGATGGCCAGTATTACACGGTGCGCAGCCGGGATGGCTTCTCGCCGTCAGGTCCGCAACGGTGGAGTGCCAGTCTTCAGCAGATTTTCGATCGGTTTGTCGAGCTGGAGCTCGAGCCCGAAATTCTGGTCTGGGAACCGAGAATTCTCGACGTGAAAGCCGAGGCATGATGAGCGACAACAGCTCAAAGCCGAAGAAAACCTTCGAAGACCTGGAATGGACAGCCGAGTTGGTCAGCAAATTCCAGTCAGTCATGGCTGCTAACCCCAAACGGGCGAAAGAGCTGGACTGGCCGAACGGGCGCGAACCGGAAATTCCGTTTTCAGTCAATCCGGGGACCATTGGCAACCGCAACACTTACATGATTCCGGAGCAGGCTGTAGCCAGCAGCCGGATTCCGATGATCAAGTGGGTGGACGGCCAGCCGCTGGTCTTGGGCTACATCGAGCCGACGTTTGTCGGCAACCTGTGGATCGGGTTCGGGGCCAAGTCGGCTGAGGGCTGGCAACTGGATCTTCGACAGGATGCTGCTTACGTGGCTATCGACAACGAACCCAAGCCAGTGGTGGTTACTGCCGGATCCAACGGTCACAGCCATCATCCACCGCAGCTCTAACGAACCCTGGCCGTCCATCGAAGCTTTACGCGAAGATGGACGGCCCTTCATTTTTATTCAGATATTTGCTAGCATCTAATAATTACTATCCGAGGGTGCGCCTGTCATGACAACCACCCTCAAGCAAACTACTATTGTCACCGCAGCCTGTCTAGCTTTCTTAGCCGGGATGTTGGCTGGTCGCTGGGCCTTCGTGCCGCTGTGGCCAGTACTTCTAGCAGCTGTAACTTTATTGATTACCTGGCGCACTCGCTGGCGACCGCTGATGCTGATCGGCCTGTTTTTAACTCTCGGACTGTGGCGAGCCGGGTTATCCCACCAACATGACCTGGTGCTGCAACAAAGAATGGGTCAGTTAACCACTTTCAGTGGCACGGTCAAAGATGACCCCAGTGTCAGCGACGCTAACAGGTTGAGTTTTACGCTAGCGGCCGATCATATGAACGGGGTGCCCTACAAAGCCAAGATTAATGTCTATACTTACCGTATGCCGATGCACCGCGGTTATAGAATCGCTATGCTGGCCAAACCCAAACCCACTCTCGGCGCCTCAGCTGCCCAAGTCAGTTTTCCCCAAGTCGAAGTGCTATCGACCAAATTAAATTGGTTGGAGCGCTGGCGGCTGCAGTTCTTTGCGGGGATGCGCTCAGCCATTCCTGAACCGCTAGCTTCCTTTGCGCTGGGGTTACTAATTGGGGCTCGGTCGCTGATCCCCAAAACTTTGAACGCCCAGCTATCAGCAGTTGGCCTGAGTCACTTGGTGGCCGTCAGTGGTTATAACCTGACTATTATCGTTGATGGCGTCCGCCGCTGGCTCAAAGGTTCCAGCAAATTCTTAATGTTGGGCCTGAGTCTGTGGTTAATTGGCGGCTTCGTAGTGGTAGCCGGCGCCAGTGCTTCAATTGTGCGGGCGGCCGTGGTTTCAACTTTGATGCTAGTAGCGGCTTACTATGGCCGGGAAATTAAGCCCTGGTTACTGCTGAGCTTAGCGGCCGCCCTAACTGCCGGTTTCAATCCCAGCTCTCTGTACCATGATTTGGGTTGGCAGCTGTCATTTGCAGCCTTTGCCGGTATTTTGCTGCTAGCGCCGCGGCTGAATCAGAGATTAGGTGGCGAGCGTCATCCCATTGTGGCCTTAGCAGTGGAAGCGATTTCAGCTTACATTGTGACGCTACCGATCATTGTTCATAACTTCGGTACATTTACGCCCATTGCCCCGATTGCTAATCTCTTGGTAATGCCGCTAGTGCCGCTGGCCATGTTGACCAGTTTTCTAGCGGCGCTGGCCTCCATGATCGTGCCATTAGCCAGCGGCTGGCTAGCCTGGCCAGCTATTTTTATATTGCGCTTTATGGTGGGCGTGATTGAACAAGCCGCCAAAGTCCATCCCGGCAGTATTAGTATGTCGACGCCGGCCATGATGGCTTGGTACGGTTTACTGGGCCTGTTTACTACCCTGCTGGCGCGCCAGCCGAAGCGAGCCGGGACCTGGTATAATGATAAGGAGGAATCAGATGTCGGGACACTCAAAGTGGCATAGTATTAAGCACCAAAAAGCGGCTGCCGATGCCAAGCGCGGGGCGGCCTTCACCAAGCTAGCCAACCAGATTACGATTGCGGCTAAGCAAGGCGGGGGCGATCCAGACACTAATTTCCGGCTGCGCCTAGCCATTGATAAAGCCAAAGGCGCCAATATGCCGACGGCCAACATCGAGCGCTGCATCAAGAAGGGGACCGGTGAGCTGGGGGGCGGCCAAATCGAAGAAATCATTTATGAAGGTTATGGCCCTGGTGGAGTAGCCGTTTTGGTGGAGGTGGCAACTGATAATCGCAACCGGGCGGCTAGTGAGGTGCGTTCGGCATTTACCAAGCACGGCGGCCGGCTGGCCGAAACCGGAGCTGTTGCCTATCAGTTTGAGCTCAAAGGTCAGATCGTGCTGAAGACGGGCGGCGACGATGCCGAGCTGGCAGCCATCGATGCGGGCGCCGATGATATCGAAACCGATTCTGGTCAGCTGTATGTTTATACGGCGCCCAGTCAGTTGGATAAAGTTCGTCAGACCCTGGTGGCTGCTGGCCAGCCGGTGGAATCAGCTGAACTAGTGTATCAGTCCAAAAACAACATTACAGTCTCAGACGATAAAACCGCTGGCCAGATCCTGCGGATTTTGGAAACCCTCGATGATCTTGATGATGTCACTAGTGTATCGGCCAATTTTGAATTGGCTCCAGAATTGGAGACAGCTTGAGGATACTAGGCATTGACCCCGGCACCGCCACCACCGGCTTCGGGGTCATCGAGGTGAACGACCAAAATCTCAAATGTATTGATGCCGGAGTTGTGACTACCACACCCGATGCCGCCATGCCTGATCGCTTAGTTATCATCAGCCGTGAGATTGGCGAAATTATGGACCAGTACGTCCCGGATCTTGTGGCAGTCGAACTACTATACTTTGCATCAAATGTCACCACGGCTATTACGGTTGGTCAGGCTCGCGGCGTGGTGCTGCTAGCTGCCGCTCAGCGCAGCCGGTCGGTGGTTGAGTTCACACCGCTGCAAGTCAAACAAGCAGTGACCGGTTATGGCAAAGCGGCTAAACGCCAAGTTCAAGAGATGGTGCAGACACTGTTGAAGCTAGCCGAGCTGCCGCGGCCCGATGATGCCGCCGATGCCCTGGCTATAGCCATCACGGCAGCTCAATCGCTAGGGGCTAAGGATTTGGAGGCTTTGGGTGTTTAGGCGCAAACGGGTCACCGACGCCGTACTCGAATCCGGCGTAGCTGGCGAGATTAAAGATCATAACCAGGAAATGACCCACAAGGCGGTTGTCCAGATGCTGGCCGGTAATCCTTACTTTAGTTTTGGCATCAAGTCGGTGGCCAAAGCCAGTGGTCATAAATTGAATGCCAAAACTGCCAAGCAGTGGATGAGTGAAGCCCTGGGCATTAGCCTAAAGCGATTTGAAAAAAATGGACCTAGCTACATCGATCCAGACTTGACAGTTGAGCGCTTGCATGACATGATGGGCGTCATCGACGAAGCCATCCTCAACCGCCGCCGGATATTAATGGCTACCGGTCACCCCGGCTCAATGTTGCAGTTTTATCTCAGGCTCGAGCAATACATTCGTGATCATCAGGAAGAGCAACTGATGGTAACGTTGGATAAGAGTTGGCGGGTGAGTGAGTTTAACTGGATCGACTGCGTGGGCTCGGTGCTAGTGGTCTGCGATGTTGGTTCCTTGCTGCACACCCATGACCACGAGCCAATGGATCAGGTCTTGAAGTATCTCAAAGGCAATGTCGACTTGGTGATAGCCGATCACGGCTTTGCTGGCAGCGCCGTTAACGCCGGCATCAAAACCATTGGCCTGCACGACGTCGATGATCCGGCCATTCCGATTGCCGAGCGCCTCGGACAAGATGTTTTGCCGATTCCAATTAATGACAATCAAGGTAACATTAATACTCATCGCGCGCTGGACGCCGTAATTTCAGAAAGATAACAATGCCCGAATCTGAACTCAATCTAGACCAGCTAGAGCAGCTGGAATCTCGTATTGTGCCGCTACTGCAGCGGCGGGGCATTGACGTCCAAGATATCCAGCCGATTGGACTCCTCGGCCGCGGCGCCCACTCCAGCGTCTGGTCGCTCCTGATCAACAATCAGTACCATGTGCTGAAAGTTTATACTCAAACCGCTAGCTATGCTCGCGAAATGCGTAATCGTCGCCGTTTGCTTTGGCCTTCGCCGATTGTGCTAACTAGCCGCTACAACGATAATTCGCTGGGCTATGATTTAGTGATTACCAGTGTGCCCGAGGGCAGCAAACTAACTTCGGAAACCTTGCTGGAGTGGGTGCGCGAAAAGCTGACTGATCACTTATTGGAACTACACCGCATTCGCCGCAGCCGCACCGTCTCGGCCCAATCGCTAATTAATCGCTTGGATGAGACGGTTGATGAAGCCCGGGCCATTGCCCGGCAAGTAGCCGGCAAAGACGGCGAAATCATTGTTCTCGATGCTCATCGTCAAGCCATGGCGTTAATTAATAAGCACCGCCATCAGTTTCGAGTGCAACATTCACTGATCCACAATGACCTATGGTGGGACAATGTGATTGTGGCCAAGGATGAAGTTTACTTAATTGACTGGGAAGCCGTCCATACAGGTGATTACCTCGAAGATATAGCCTTCTTGCGGGTGATGTTTGATCACCGCAACTTGCATCATAACCTCGGTGGCTTCTGGAAGGAAAAGCGCAATATCCAGGCAGCCAACAATTTCCTGGCCGGGATGATAGAAGAATACGAACGGGCTTTCGAAGATGACACAATTAGGATGCGGTTGAAAGTCTATCTGACGATTTATAGTTTGCACTGGCTGAAGATTAACTACATTGATCGCCACAAATTTGGTGTCACTAAGCGCACCAAGCACTTGTTAGAAGATTTGCAGTGGTTCTGGTCCGAGGGCTTTGATTCATAAAAGTTAACGGCGCCCTCAGATGAGGGCGCCGTATGCGCCTAGTAAGGCACCACGATGCCGAGCTCGGGAAGAACTCGAGCAATCAGTTCAGGAAGCGAATGGATCTCGTATTCGGGCCGGAACTCGGTCTCAGACAGAGCTTTGTCGCGCCTTGCGACAACTTCGCCTTGTACGGCCCAAACCGTGGTCATGCCTATCTGGTGGGCCCGCTCGAGATGATTGAGACCATCGTCGACGAAGACGCAATCGGATACAGGCACACCGGTGCTGCTGGCTGCCATGGCGAACAAGGTCGTGCCGTGGGCCTTACTAATTCCTTGTTCGTAGCTGACGATGAAACCCTGGCCGAATATCTGGCGAAGGCCAAGGTGTTCCTCAAGCTGCAGGTGGATGCGGCTGGCGTTACTGCACAGGGCGATCGGTATGCTCGCCATGCGCAGACGGTTTAGGGTGTAGTACATCCCTGGGAAGGGATAGCAATCACGCATTACGACCGAGTCTTCAGCCAAGATGCATTCCCTGATAGCTTCTTCACAGGGGCTGAAATCGCCGCACGACTGAAGAATCTTCATCCAGCGTTCGTCGTCGCTGATAACGTTGATCTCGGCCTCACCCCAATACTGACTGATGCCAGCTTTGATGTCAGCTGGATTGATTGAGTAGCCGTACCTTTCACCGAGGCGATCCGCAACTTCCGGTCCACAGAACAGGTTCGGCGCTGAGAACAGCGTCGAAAAGCCGTCGAAAATCACGCCACGGATGGGCATGCCTCACACTCCAGAGCTCGTAGGTACATGAAGTGAACTGGCAGTATTATACTTGAATTCCGTAAAAAGTCAATTACTTGTAAGCGTTTTGAATCTGATGGCAGACCCTGTACAATAGGCCCTATGATCGCTCGGATTCGAGGTAGGGTAATCGAAAAGAGCTTCGACACAGCCATTGTCGACGTCGGTGGCGTGGGCTATGAAGTGTTTGCAATTAGCCGCGATTTGGCCGATGTCAAAATTGGTGACGAGGTTAGCTTCTCAATTTATGAACACATCCGCGAGGACCAACATGCGTTGTTTGGTTTCCGGGAACCGGAATCACGCCAGTTTTTTGCCAAGCTACTAACTATTAGCGGCGTTGGTCCGAAGGTGGCGCTGGCCGTCTTGTCGGCAGCTTCGATTGATAAGCTGAAGCAGGCCATCGCTACCGGCGATCCCGACATGCTGCGCGGTGTCTCCGGCGTGGGCAATAAAACTGCTCAGCGGATTATTGTAGAACTCCGCGGTAAGATCAACCAAACGGCCGGGGACAGCGGTGATGAAACTTATCAAGCCCTGGTCGGGCTGGGCTACTCTGGATCCCAAGCCGCGGCCGCCGTTGCCGAACTGCCAGCTGAAGTCACCGATTCGGCCGAACGCGTGAAGCTAGCTCTGAAGGGGATGACTAAATGATTGAGCGTATTAATGCTCACCAAAATCTGCCCGAAGATGAGCAGATCGAAGAGACGCTGCGGCCGCAAGCCTTTAACGACTACATTGGCCAAGAGGCGATTAAGGAAAATCTGCATTATGCTTTGACTGCCGCCAAGGGTAGGGGAGAGGCAGTTGATCACATCTTGCTATACGGCCCGCCGGGACTGGGTAAAACTACATTGGCTGGGGTAATTGCCAAAGAAATGGGGGCTAATTTACGTGTCACGTCGGGCCCAGCCATTGAGAGGGCCGGGGACTTAGCCTCGATTCTGACCAACCTCGGCGATGGCGACATCTTATTCATCGATGAGATTCATCGCTTGCCCCGAACGGTAGAAGAAATTTTGTACCCGGCCATGGAAGACTTTGGCCTGGATGTGATGCTGGGCAAGGGCCCCAGTGCCAAATCGATTCGCTTGGATTTGCCGACGTTTACCATTATTGGCGCCACCACCAGGGCTGGAGCACTATCAGCACCGCTGCGTGATCGTTTTGGCATGATCCACCGGCTGGACTATTACACGCCGGATGAAATTATGCAGATTTTAACCCGCTCAGCTCGGATTTTGAATCTCAAAATTGAAGATCCGGGCGCCAAAGAAATTGCCTCCCGGTCCAGATTAACGCCTCGAATTGCCAACCGGCTATTGAAGCGGGTGCGTGATTATTCTCAGGTCAAAAAAGTTGATTCCATTAGTGGTCCGATTGCTCGCCAGGCCTTAGATCGATTGGAGATCGATGAACTTGGTTTAGACTCGGCTGATCGCCGGCTGCTATCGGCAATTATTGATAACTATGCTGGCGGACCCGTTGGCGTCGAAACATTGGCGGCGATTTGCTCTGAAGAACGCTCCACGATTGAAGATGTTTATGAGCCGTACTTGCTGCAAATTGGATTACTGGAACGAACTAATCGCGGCCGGCGGGTGACGGCTAAAGCTTACCGGCATCTTGGGGCTGAGATGCCAGCCTCGACTAGTCAAAGTCAATTACTGTAGGAGGGTTATGCAGCTAGCCAGCAACATGTGGATAGAAGGAGCCTACTACGTCGACTTTGATGTGCTGGGGCAACTGAGAATTGTTGGTCCTAACAATCATTTGCACTATGCCAGCGTCGGTGTCCCCAGGGAACTACTTGAGATCACCAGCACTTATTCTGAGCGAGGTCAGTTTGTGCTCGAAGGCAAGTTCCTGACCGACAAAATGTTTTTGCATGATCCGGCCATTGGCCACATTAAACGAGTCCGAGATTTGACCGAAATTCCTGGCAAGCCCCAGCCATCGTTTGAATCGATTTATAAACGTTATCCCACTGATCTGGCTCCAAATTATATCGGCGTCGAGGACACCGACCGTGGTTATGAAATTAGCTACAAACGCCTGTTTCAAAACCACTGGTACGGCGCCAAACTGCTGTTTGCTCCCGGAGTTAGTGTTCATCGCCACGATCGCCGGCGAGGGTATAACCTCAAAACCAGTCTGTCAGAAATTCACTTCAAGCTAACTACTGATGCTGACGAACTGCCCGACTCGAAGCTGGCTCATGTCATCGGACCGGATCCGCTGGCCACGGCCAAGTTTGGAGCCGACAAAGATACCATTAATCACCTGCTTGATCGCACCATGTTTGAAATCACCCATTTGGTCAAAAATAACAAAACTAGTGGCTTCGACTATGGTACGGTCTTTCCTCGCGATTGGATGGAGTCAGCCGACCTCGGTCTGGGCGATCTGACACCCGAAACCGTGGCCTACATGTATCACCGAGCTTATGAGTTTGTGAATCCCCAAGGCCTGGGCTGGCATGAAAATATTGTTGGTGAGTTTGAATATGAAAAGGAGGAAGAGGCTAGGGAACTCAGTCAGAGTCTGGATGACTTAGTTGATCAATCGAACCGCGTTGGACACAGCTTACGCGAACTGGTTAGTCAGATCACCGAAATGTACATTATTCGCAACATGGTTGATATCGAGCCGCGCTACTTGTTTGCTCTTAATTCGGTTGATCCGAAGTTACTGAGCGCCCAAGACATCGACCGAGCCAAACGAGTGGCTAAGTTTATCACTTTGCAAGCTAGCACCAATCAACTGATCACATTCAAGAAGATTCCGCGGCTAATGCGTCGTCATAAATATGACGTTTATTACAGTGCCGGCAACTGGCGCGATAGTGAAACTGCCTTTCGCCGCGTACATGAAGTCATTGCGCCCTATGATGTTAACGTGGTGTTTTACCCCCGGGCCCTGGAAATTATCAGCCGCCATGCCAGAGCATTGGGCGCTGATCGCACTGAGATCAAAGAGCTGATGGCCAAATGGCAACGACCCAGAGAGTGGTATAAATTTAAGAACAACGATGGCAAATTGGCCTATGCCCTAGCGCTGTACAATATTCATGGCCAAGGAACGGAGCCTAAGTTTAAGCGCCTCGAAGTCAACCACTTAGATGAAGCCTATGATTTGTTTTATGGCCAGCCGAGCCGCAGCGATGTCATTAGTTTTGCTCAGCGCATGGCTAGTCCAGATTATTTTTGGACTAAATCTGGGCCAACCATTGTGGGTGCCGGGGATGGCTACACCACCCGCCAGTACCACGGCCGGGTAATCTGGACCAAACAAACTGCCTTCGCTGTGGCTGGCCTGGCGCGCCAGTTAAAACGGGCTCGTAATGAGGGTTGGCCTGGGTCAGCCCAGCAACTGCTAACCAAAACCATTACCCAGACCGCCTATGCCAGCATTAGGGCTTGGTTGCAGCTGGGTTCTGTGCCCGAGCTACACTATGACAAAGCCGGAGCGGCGCATTTCTATAACGACCAGCCAACGGCCGAGGGTCCAATGAATCTGGTTCAGCTCTGGAGCGCCGTCGGTGCCCGCGCTATAATAAAAACATACCTGGAGACTGAACTTGGCTACCCCCAGCCCCCAATCAAATCCCGATCAACCGCGTCTCGAAACCGGTGAAGTAATTATTACTACCAGTCGTAAGCACTGGATCAATTTAGCGCCGGTTATATTATCTACAGCTATTCTGGTGCTATTGTTTTTTTTCGGCACGATTTATTACGACACTCACATGGATAATATTCATAAGTACGTGCCTGCCGCATACATTGCTATTTTTAGTTTCTTTTTTTGGATCCTGGTTGTTGGCATCTTGCTGTTATCGATCTGGATTTATCGTCAAAATCGGCTGGTACTGACCAATCATCATCTCATGGAGTATACCCGGCGGGGCTTATTTGATCATACTGTGGCCCAGTTTAGTCTAATTAAACTTCAAGATGTATCAGCTAGGCAGAGGGGATTTTTGGCCAATGTTTTAGGTTATGGCAATATCGAACTTGAAACTGCCGGTGAGAGTGAAAACTTCTTGTTTCAGCAGTTGCCCCAGGCTCAGGCGCTCGCCAACCAAATCATGCAAGCCCACGAAAGGCTAGAATCAGGCTCCGAACGCGAGCATCGTTCAGTTTAGGGCTTGTATCTAGGGCGCAAAGGGATTATCCTTACCGACATTCGATAGATCAACTTGGGGGTTAACCTGGTTCAAACCATTTATGATGGTAATCGTAGTCTTATCAAATCTGATTTTGGACTTATCTAGTTTTTGTTGCTGCTCGGCCAGATAAGCTTTATCCGGCACTACTGAGACAAGTTGGCTAATCAGATATCCAGCGTAACCAACCATACCAACAACCGCCAAGGTTAAGATCAGGCCCCGATATTTGGCAATTAAACCACCGATACGTCCGATGAGACTGGTTGGGTTGAGGTTAAGCTTCATGTTCATGGCTTCACGTAGACGTTTAGGGTAATACTAAAGGACAGAGCCTTGGCGTTGGTAGCGCTTTGGGTAATCGACAGTGAGGAGACGCTACTGTAGCGGCCCAGATGCTCAACTGATTGCAGAAAAGTCTGCAGTTGTTCGTAGGTGCCATTAAGCTGGAACGAAATCGGCAGCGCCAGCGCCGGGCCGGCTTTGACTGTTTGACTGGTAGCGGTTGGTAAGCCGTTTAGAGCCTGGAAGCTGGCATTGGGCAAATTCATGCCGGCTTGGGCGGCTAGTTGCTCAATTTGCAAAATGACCTGACTTTGATTTTCTGTGGCTGGCAGAGCAATATCCAGTTTGGCCAGCACGGGCTCCAGATCCTTGAGCTTATGTTTAAGATCTGACAACTGGTCAAGGTGTTCTTGGTTGAGACTATCATCTGCCATTAACTTCGACAGCGCTTTGGTTTGGGCTTTGACTTTGCCAACCGCTTGATAGTAGCCATAACCTAGTCCAATAGCTAGGACTACAATCAAACCAATTAGTCCGTAGTAGAGCTGCTTGGGTTTCATTGGAAAGCCCCCGGTTTGAAGGCCACGGTTAAGGTCACATTGTAGCTGCCGTTGGGATTGGTGGTAATGGCATTGATGGCAGCGCCCTTAATTCGAGAGGAGCTAACCAGGGCATCGCGCAAGCTGGCAGCTGAGTTGTAAGAATTGGCGGTGGCCGAAATCTGTACGGCTAGATTGGTAGCGCTGGTAAAGCTTATTGAATTGATAAACACGCCTTTGGGGGTGTGGGCGGCTAAATCTTGAAGCAAGGTGGAAAACCGGCTTTGGGAAGCCACTAGGGATTTAAAGGTTTTAAGTTTGTCATTAGCCACCTTAGCTTGCTTTTCCAGCTGCTTATAACTGTCGAGCTGCTGTTTTTTGGCAGCAATCGCTTGGTTATATTGGCTGCGTTGCTGATTAAGGTAAACTTGAGTACCGCCAAACATCACTACTAGGACAGCAATCAAAGCCACCAAGAGCCAGACATAGCGCAGCAAAATTCGGTTACGTTTAGCATAGCCGGTTTCGGCTTTGACGCCGGCCGGCAATAAGTTAATCATTTGAGACCTCGGCTAGGGCCAAACCGATGGCAGTGGAGTAGAGGCTAGACTCTAGCCCTGGCGGCGGCTTTAAGTGCTTTAACTTCAGATTGGTCCAGGGATTCATTACGCTTAGCTCTAGTCCCAGGTTTTGATTAAGGTAATTGATTAAACCAGGAACGTTAGCGCTGCCGCCGGTCACCACCACGCTCTTTATCTGCTTGCCAGGATTTCGATCCTGGTAATATTTAATGGCTTTTTTCATTTCCGTGATCAAGCTTTTGAGCAGGGGATTTAGAGCCTCGATCACCTTTGGCTGAAGTCCGCTGGGGCCGATACCAAACTTTATCTTAATTTCATTGGCCTGCTCCGGTGTTACGCCCAAGTTTTTGACCAAGGCGGCAGTGATTTGATCGCCGCCTCCGGACGTAGTGCCAGTTAAGCGAATGACTTGGTCATAGACCGCCAGGTCGGCTGAGGTTGAGCCGAAATCGACAATCAGGGCGGGTGTCGGGTAGCCGCCGGCAGTCACCAAAGCCCTGGCGATTGCCATTAGAGTAATCTCGACGGCCGCAATTTCTAAATGCAGAGCGTTAAACAGTTTAACGTAAGAATCAACGATGGCTCTGGGGGCTGCGACCATTAGCACATCAGTTTGGGCTTCACCTTTGACGGTATGGCTGCTGCCAATTATTTCATGGTCCATTACTAGATCTGTGGCTGGCACCGGAATAGATTGCTCCGCCTCTAAACGGATGGCTTCCTCAAGGTCGGCTTTTTCCATGGCAGGCAATTGCAGCACGCGAGTGAAAACCTTGGATACTGGTAAGGCGGTAGCCACTCGCTTGGCACTAAATTTCATGCCCTTGCTGGCAAAAGCCGGCGCAATAGCCTTGGCCATGGCATCGGGATCAACTACTATGCCCTCAACCACCAGCTCGGGTGGAAAGTTAATCGAAACATAGCCCAGGACCTCGATGGTCTTAGACGAGTGATGTAGCTGAACTATTTTGGCAGAGTGACTGCCGATGTCGATACCCAGTAAGGGGCTACGACGATATACCAGCGGGGCTTGCAACCTCACCTCAGCATTAGCACTTTAAATTATAGCATGGTACAGGAGAGTTTCGGATCAAAAAACCGGCCAGCTGGCCGGTTTTTTGAAAGGCTAAACCTTAGTTTTGACTGACGACTTCGTAAGTGTCGGTAGTCCCAGACTTGATCTGCGAGTCCTTGGTGTTTTCCAGGTGTCCTGTCAGGACGTAGCTAGTACAAGCACCGGCCGCACAACCACTAGGTGACGGAGTGTAGCCATAGACGTAAGATCCAGTATTCTTGGGGTCGGTGGGTAAGCTCTGGATGTAGGCGTTAACCAGGTACGTCGACAGGCCGGGGTAGTCACCGGCTGGGTAGGCGTTGTTGTCATTGTAATAGGTCTCAAGGGCGTTTTTAACACCGCGTAAGTCAGCCTTACGTTGGGCGTCCCGGGCTCGTTTTGGCCCACTGGCTAGTCCAGGCACAATAATTAAGGCCAAGATACCAATAATGACGATGACGATTAGAAGCTCAAGCAGGGTAAAACCTGATTGCTTCTTAAGTAGCCTTTGCATAGTGAGTGCTCACCTCCTTCATTATGACGATTCAGCCAGGCAACGGGCTGTAATCCCCTTAATCATAAAGTGCTTACGCTATGAAGTCAACTCTAGTACTAACTCTGAATGGAGTTTGTTAGTTGGGAAATCGGACCAAAGATCGATACCACAATAAAGCCCACCATAATACCCAAGAAAATGATCAAGACCGGTTCAATTATTGAGGTAATGCTCGAGACCACATTATCAACTTCCCGTTCGTAAAACTGGGCCACTTTGACCAATATTTCATCTAACTTACCGGTTTCTTCACCGACCAATGTCATTTGGCCAACAATAGCCGGAAATAGTTCAGAGTTCTGCAGCGGCTCAGATAACGGCTTACCATTCTTAACGGCTCTTTCTACTTCCTTTAGAACGTCTTGAAACCAAACGTTGCCTAAGGCGGTGCGGGTAGTGCGGATGGCTTCAAGGACGGCTATGCCCGATGACAATAGGGACCCGAAAGTTCGGGCAAATCTAGCCACATTCACCTTGATGACGATGGGACCAATAATCGGCGCTCTAACCAAAAACTTATCAATGGCTCGTTTGCCGCTAGTGGTTTTGTGCCAGCGAATCAGTCCGAATACCAACCCACCCATGATGGCCACGATGATGTACCAGTAATGAGTCATAAAGTTGCTAGTGGCTAGCAAAATTCGGGTATAGATTGGCAATTTGCCGCCTAGCTGCTCAAAAATGACCGATAGCTTAGGGACGATTACTGTCATTAGGAAGAAAAAGGCGACGATCGTCACCACCAAAATCACACTGGGGTAAATCATGGCACCGCGAACTTTGCCCACCACCTCGGCATCTTTCTCTTGTTGGGTGGCTAGGCGCTCAAGCACTTCATCTAGAATTCCACCAGTCTCACCGGCCCGCACCATGTTAACGTAAACACCGGAAAAGACATCCGGATGCTGGCTCATGGCGTCACCCAAAGCACCCCCGGCCTCGACCCTTTTGGCAATATCTTTAAGGGCCAGCTGTAAGCGCTTGGACTGGGAAGCTTCGTCGGCCAAAATCGTTAGTGCCCGGACGATGGGGACACCGGCATTGACCATAGTGGCGAGCTGACGGGAGAAGATGACTTTGTCATCGAGCTTAACTTTGCGTTTGCGGCCCGTTAGCTTGAGGTTAAGACCTTTGCCGGCGGTGTTCTCCTTAACCAGGACGGGTGTTAAATTTTGCTGAGCCAGGCTGGCCAGAGCGGCACCGCGATCGGCGGCCACTAATTTTCCCTGCTGCATTGTGCCAGCCTTGGTTTTGGCGGTGTAGCTAAACTCGGCCATTATTCTTTGGTAACTCTTAGGACCTCTTCAACGGTCGTCAGTCCGCGCATGGCTTTGGCAAAGCCGTCTTGCTGCATAGTCGTCATGCCGGCCTTAACGGCGGCGGTTTGAATGTCTTCACTAGTGGCGTGGCCAACAATCAACTTTTGAATTCCAGGTGTGACTTCCAATACTTCGTAGATGCCCAGCCGCCCGTTGTAACCAGTGGGCCCACATTGTTCGCAGCCCGGACCGGGGTGGTAGGCCGTCAAACCAGAGGAGCTGCTAGTTGCCGGCACAGCGGCCGGCCCTGGAGTTGGTTCACTAACCGACTCCGGGATTTTCTCGGAAGAATCGCGATTGATAATATTTGGGTCGGTGGCAATTTTGTCGAGAATTGAAGCGTCTTTGGTAATGGTGTCGTGCAGCGGCTTTACCATTCGCTCCCGCATACCAGCCGTTTTGTGCGGCTCTGGGTCTGCGGGGTGAGGCGCGGGTGTGGCAACGGCGGCGGCTAAGGCCTTGTCGACTTCAAAAATTTTGCGCCAGCTTGAGAGCTCTTCGGCGCTGGGATTGTAAGCCACCCGGCAGTTGGGACACAGTTTACGCACCAGTCTTTGACCAACCACGGTATTTACGGTTGAAGCAATTAGGAATGGTTCAATTCCCATGTCTAGCAGACGCGGCAAGGTAGTGGCGGCATTGTTGGTGTGCAAGGTTGAAAGGACGATGTGGCCAGTCAGAGCCGCTTGCACTGCTAGATCTGCCGTTTCCTTGTCCCGGATCTCTCCAACCATGATGATGTTGGGGTCTTGGCGCAGCATAGCCCTCAGGCCATTAGCAAAGGTCATGCCTGATTTGGTATTAACCTGGGTTTGATTAACCCCTGGAATCTTATACTCAACGGGATCCTCGACCGTTGAAATGTTAATTCCGGGAGTGTTCAATTGGCTCAGCACACTGTACAGGGTGGTTGACTTACCTGATCCGGTCGGTCCGGTGACTAGTGTCATGCCATGGGGCTTTTTGAGGTTGCGCTGAATAATTTCTAGGGACTGACCTTCAAACCCCAGCTCTTCTAAGGTTAGAGCCTTGGTTGATTCGTCGAGCAACCGCATGACCACTTTCTCTCCGTCCATGACTGGGAGCGTCGAGACTCTAAGGGCTACGGTTTTGGATCCCAGTGTGAACTTGAATCGGCCGTCTTGAGGTAAACGATGTTCATCGATCTTCAAGTTAGCCAGGATTTTTATGCGGGAAATAACGGCATTCAAGATTGGCTTGGGCAGGGTCATACTTTCTTCCAACACGCCGTCTATCCGGTATCGCACCTGGACCATGTTTTCCCGGGGCTCAATGTGGACATCCGAGGCCCGGCTTTTGACAGCGTATTCAAGGATGATGTTGACGGTCTTGGCAATTGGCGCATCTTCGGCCAAATCTTTGGCGCTGACTTCGGTCTTCTTGGATTCTTCTTCGCTAGAATCGCGAATGGCCTTGGTAATTTCACTATCGATGTTGCCTTTGTACTGATCAACTAGGGCCATAATGTCAGAGCTGGTGGCAGCATAGACTTTAACTGAAGAACCGAGCTGTTTTTCAATAAAATCAATGGCCTGGAAATCCTCCGGATCGGCCATGGCTAGTCCGAGCTGGCCCTCCTTGGGATTAAATAACGTCACCACGTACTTGCGGGCGATACGCTCAGGGATCTTGGTGAGTGTGGTTTTGGGCACTTTGGCGCCAGCTAGATCGACGAACGGTACGTCAATACTAGTGGCGTACAGTTTCATTAAATCTTTTTCGCCGATTAGCTTGCGCTTAAGAACTGTTTGCAACAGCGAATCACCCGATTCAGCCATCAGCTTTTCGGCGTCTTTGAGCGCTACCGGCTTCACTTTATCAGAAGCCAGCAGCAGCTTTTTTAACTCCGCATCAGCGATCTGCATGTTGTCAAAATTATAGCATAAGGGGATTGGTATTGAATCAGCCCCGACACATGTGTCGGGGCTGTTAAGCGAGGACGCTAATTTCTTCGAGCGCCTGCTTGGCTTCACGGGAATGAAGCTGCAGGTACTTCTTCCCGGCGTCCGTAAGAGTGTAGCGAAATGACTGGGGGGTTCCAGAGCGTTCAATGTTCCCTTTGGTGCGTTCATAGATGAGCACCTCGGAAACAGAATTTCTATTTGCCCCCGTTTTAGCGACAATCTCACTAATTGAGAGTACTTGACCCGACTTGAGACAGACCAGGATCTTATATTTAACCAAACTGCGTTTGCTTACCTTGGGCCTGGGCCTGCCCACCTCGAATTTCGAAACATACGTTCGGCCGGCCTTCGAGAGCTTGTAAACCAAAACCTTGCCCTGGATGTTTGACTCGATTAAACCGGCTGCTTCCAGCTTGTCCAACAGCTGGTAAATAGAGCCCACAGGAATGTTATTGGCTTTTCGGACTGCAACTGCCGATTCGGGTTCCGATGAATCGCGTAAATAGAGCAGGGCCTTATGAGCATTAGACCCGCGCACTATACTTAGCGATCCCATCTTGAGTACAGCCGAGACTTGAGCTGGCGGAGGTATCTTTACACCAAGCTCTGCTGCCCGAGCTCTTCCACCCTGGCCGACAGCTATTCGCAAAAAACCAGTGCGCTCAAACAAGCCCCTCTCGATTAGGATATCGACGTGTCGCTGGAAGGGCGAACTGGTGATACCCAAATCACATAGTTTCATCAGCACGCTGACAGCGCCGCTCCGCGAAATTATTTCACCCCCAGGCTGGGCGCACAGGGTCCGAAAGATCTTGTCCCGGCGCTCTTCAGCCAAAATACTTCGCGGGTCGTTGGCTGTGTTACGCCCTGGCTTGGGCTTAGTCTGGGTTTGGGCGATAGTCGACTTGGGGCGGACGACCTTAGCTGCTGGCTTAGGTGCTGAAATCCTAACTGGTTTCGGCAACGGAGAAGTCAGTACAACTGGTTCAGTTGGCAGCAAATTGATGGCAGCCTCAGCGGCTGGGCCGAATGTTACATCGACCATGCGCCTACCACCGATTTCCTTTTTGGGGAAGGTCATCAGTACCAGCTGCTTAGCCTTCGCCCGCTCGAAAATTTCCCGAGCATGGGTAGGATCCACTCCCAGCGACTGACCTATTGATGGCCACAGGCGGTCAACTTGGATCTGCCAGTAACCATTCTTGCGCACCATGAAACGCATCAGTTTGGCCTCATAGCGCTGGTAATCCAGCACACTGTCGTGTTTTGAGAGGTGGTTTTTCACTGGAACAGCCTTGAGGTCGGAAGCGTTGGCGGCTTTGATACCAACCAGCATGCCGCCTTCTTTTATCCGGCTGATCAGCCCTCTGGCGGTGGCATTGCGAAATACCTCTACTGCGGCGTCGCGCGAAATATCAAGCGCCGTAGCGATTGCATCATAGACATCGCCAAGAACGGGTTGCATTGGGCCGGTCTCTTCCAGCAAGCAGTAGAGCTTGTTTGCCAAATCCGCCTGAATTGAGTACATCTCACCTCCCCTAGGTCTGTCAAAGAACTGGGTAGATTGTAGCGATGCGGCTACCCGTATGCAAGCCAAAGTTAAAAAAATATCTTGACGAAGGGCTTTTGGTCTTTTAATCTCAATTTTCAGAGGGTGCTCCAACCAACTGACAGGGGGACGCATGAGACACTCTCGGCTTGCAATTATTGTTTTACTTTTAGTAACCATCTGGCCAATCAAGGCTCAGGCGGCTAGTGATACCGATCACATTGTTATTAGCGAGGTTCAAACTGGTTCGACTGCCAGTGCTAGTCAGGAATTTGTGGAGCTCTACAATCCTACCGACCAGGCTGTGGCCTTAGACGGCTGGCAGGTGCAGTACCGGGCAGCTAGCTCGACTAGTAGCTGGGCCAATCGCACCGGGGAAGGAATTGTCGGCACCATTCCAGCTCACGGTTTCTTTCTGATTGCTTCCACTGCCTACCTATCTAATGCCGACAACCCCTTTTCCAGTGGCATGGCTGCGGGCGGTGGATCGCTGCGGATTATTGATACTGACAGCAACGGTATTGATATGGTGGGCTGGGGAACAGGCGTGGAGTTTGAAGCATCGCCGGCCGAAGCCCCAGCGGCCGGATCCAGTATTGAGCGTTTGCCCGGCGAGACTAATGAAACTGGTGGCAATGGCAGCGATAGTGACAACAACCAAGATGATTTTCTGGTGCGCATCTCACCACAACCTCAAACCAGCGCAAGTGATCTTGAAGTTCCGGGAGAAATTGGCGAAGTGATTGATTTTTCGAATCTAGGTACAGATCAAACTCCGACTGAGCAGCCAAACCCGACTAGTCAAGCCCCGGAAGATCAGCCCGGCGCAGTGACTGTTACCGCCACAGTGCCGCCAGCTGTAGTCATTAATGAACTGTTTATCGATCCGGCGTCACCGCAAACTGACAGCAAGGATGAGTTCATTGAGCTATACAATCCTGGCTCCGCGCCGGCCACTTTAACTGGCTATAAGCTCAAAACTGGCACCGATTTTCATGATAGCTACACCTTGCCAGCCCTGACAATTGCCCCCGGCACCTACCAAGTCTTCTATGCTCCCCAAACCAAGCTCAGTCTAACCAATAGTGGCGGGGCAGCTGAGTTGGTTGATCCAGCTGGCAATGTCATTGACGTCTCGGCGGAGTATGACGGCTCATTGAATGGTTTTAGCTTTTCCCGGTTTGGTGATGACTGGCAGTGGACTACTAATTTGACTCCAAGTAGTGCCAACATTTTTACGGCGCCAGCGGTTAAAGCAGCTGCCGTTAAAAAAACCACAGCCAAGGCCACCAAAAAGAAAGCTGCCAAGAAAACTGCGGCCAAGAAGAAAAAAGCCACAAAGGTCAAAGCTATAAAGGCGGCCAAGGTGAAGGCTCCAAAGGCCAAGGCTGGTGCTACTAGCTTAACCGCCGCCAGTCAAAGTTCGGGACTAGCCGCCAAATGGTTGATCATTGGTCTGGCAACCCTTACCATTGGTTACGCCATCTATGAATTCCGTTACGACATTCAAAACTTCTACCAACGCCTCCGCAGCAAGTATCACTCTCGGTGAACGACTCGGCGGGTTGCTGGCTGGTGGCGAAATTATTGAACTGTCCAGCGATCTGGGTGGCGGCAAAACTACTCTCGCCCAGGGTATCGCTAAAGGTTTGGGCTATACCGGCGACATCATCAGTCCGACTTTTACTGTCAGCCGCGTTTACCGTTTGCCCAAGGGCAAGGAGCTGTATCATTTCGATTTCTACCGCTTGGCACCTGACGATGTCACCAGCCTGGAACTGGCCGAAGCGGCCGGCCAACCGGATAAAATCGTGCTAATTGAATGGGCTGGCCAAGTCGGCAGCCGTTTGCCAGAGGATCGTATGACGGTCACCATCGAAGCCACCGGCGAAACCGAGCGCCAGTTTACGTTCTCAGGCGGTGACCGCTACCAGCAAATCATTGAAGGCCT
>CAYYRL010000006.1:0-3702 GCA_964474165.1 uncultured Candidatus Saccharimonadales bacterium | reverse complement strand
GACGGCCATCAAGTTGATCACGAGGTTTGGGCGGCCGGCCGCCAACTATCGGATGGTTTGTTGGTTCACATTGAAGCTTTATTAAAGAAAAACCAGGCTGAATTCGGCGATCTTATCGGCATAATCGTCTTCGAAGGCCCTGGGTCGTTTACTAGCTTGCGCATCGGCTTAACCGTGGCTAACACCATCGCCTACGCCCAGCAGATCCCAATAGTTGGTGCCACTGGCGATGACTGGATTCAAATTGCCTTATCAAAACTAAAAATCGCTAAACTTGGCGATTATGTTATGCCAGTCTATGGAGCTGAAGCCAACATCACTAAGCCCAAAAAGTAACTGAGCCCGCGTTTACACGCGAGCTCTAGCGTTCCCAAATCCAGTATTGCCAGCACCTGGCGTAGACATTGGGGCAGCCCTCAGGATCCATGCAGTCAAGGGTTGGGTACTTGTGGCACATGACTGGCGGTAGGACGCGTTTGAGTGCCGCGTAGCTGCTAATCGGGAAATACACAGCATCCCGGACCTGGTTTGCGTCGAGCTGCTGTAGAAAGGCGGCTCTAGTACTGGCTGACGCCACTAACTCGCCGTTCTTGATTGCGATCCAGCCTTCAGCCATGGTTCTTTCCGGCAACCAAAATCATCGAGGCCTCCCTTTGCAGGCCGGACATTTGCCGCTACCACGACAGTGCCGGCAATCAACGGGTAGTATTTGAAAAGGTTCTCTTTTGGTGCCTTTGCAGCTAGGGCAGGCACCAGTGTTATTACAGACACCGCATGCCATGCTCACCACCTAACGATAGCGAACGCGTACAGGCATGTTAGTTTTTTGATTTTTCAATGTCAAGATGGCTTGCCACCAGCGGCCGCTGGGCGTAAAGTGAAAGATACAGTTTCGACTGTCCAATTGTAATTTGAACTCGCTTGTCGAGTCTGATGATCTAGAATTTATTTCATACGACTGATCCGCTTCTTTTCTCGACTGCGATCTGAAAGAAAGTAGGCTTACCGATGCTACCTATTATCGTGGTAGCGACGCTGGCTGCTGGTGGAGCAGCTGGTTATGCTGCCAGTGTGGCCACTACCAAAAACAAGACCAATACGGCTGAAAGCAAGGCTCGCAAGATTCTGGACGACGCGCAGGCTAAAGCCAAAGAAACCACGCTCGAAGCCAAGAGTGATGCTATTAAAATTCTGGACGCAGCTAAGCGAGAGGAGAGCGATCGCCGTAAGCAGTTAACCGAAACTGAGAACCGGTTAAGTACCCGCGAAACGACGCTTGATAAAAAGCTCGAAGAACTTGATCAGCGGGCTGAATCGATGCGTAAGCGCGAAGCCGATCTGGAAGATCTTAAAAATGAAATTCGCGTTATCCGCACTAAGCAGCAAGAAAACTTAGAAAAGATTGCTAAGCTAACCCGCGAAGATGCCAAAGAAAAACTAATGGCCATGACCGAGCGCGACATCAAGGCTGACCTGCTCGGCTTAGTCGAGAAGCTGAAAAACGATGCCAAAGAAGAAGCCGACAATGATGCCCGGATGATCATTACCAGCGCCATGGAGCGAGTGGCTGGTGATCAGACTAGCGAACATACTGTGTCAACCGTTGAACTGCCGGATGATGAAATGAAGGGCCGAGTGATTGGCAAGGAGGGTCGCAACATCCAGGCCTTTGAGCGCGCCACCGGCGTTGATGTGATTATTGATGAAACCCCGGGCGCCATCGTGCTGTCAAGTTTTGACCCGCTTCGCCGCCAGGTTGCCAAAATTGCCCTCCAGAAACTGTTACAAGATGGGCGGATTCACCCCGGCCGGATCGAAGAAGTGGTAGCTAAGGCTGAATCCGAGGTCGATAAGATGGTCAAAGAGGCCGGTGAGAAGGCCATGAAGGATGCTGGAGTGGTGGGCGTGCCGCCAGAGCTCGTACAAATATTGGGCCAACTGCGGTTTCGAACTTCATTTTCGCAAAACGTGCTCAACCACTCAGTGGAAATGGCCCAGATGGCCGGCATGATGGCTACCGAAATTGGCGCCGATGTGCGTATTACCAAAACCGCCGCCTTGCTGCACGATCTGGGTAAGGCCGTCAGCCACGAAGTCGAAGGTAAGCACCACCACATTTCTGGTGACATGATTCGTAAGGCCGGCATGGACGAAGCCATTGCTCACGCCGCTGAAGCCCACCACGATGATATGGAAGCAACTACACCGGAAGCTTTAATTGTGCGAGTAGTTGACGCCGTTTCAGCCGGTCGGCCAGGAGCCAGAGGCGATACCCTAGAAAACTATGCCAAGCGCATGACTGAGCTAGAAAACCTGGCCAACACCTTCCCCGGCATCTCTAAGAGCTATGCCATCTCTGCCGGCCGCGAGATTCGCATTATCGTCCAGCCAGAAGAAATCGATGACTTGCAGGCCATTAAACTAGCCCGCGATATCGCCACCAAGATCGAAGCCACACTTAAGTTTCCTGGAACCATCAAAGTCAACGTTATTCGTGAAACCCGAGCTACCGAGTTTGCCAAGTAAAAGGGCTGTAAGTGCGATTTTTGCTTACAATAGGGACTTTTTTTTGACAGATTGCACGCTTGAATTTGGGCTTACGGGGGGCTAAACTAGACAACCGTAAAGGAGCAGAAGCAATGACCAAACAGCAATTGATTGAAAACCTCAGCCGCGAAACTGGAATGACTAAGCGCCAAGTAGAAAGCGTGGTGGTAGCTTTGACTCAGATTGTGGGCTCAACTATCAAGCGCGGTGAGAAAGTATCAATTACTGGCTTTGGTACCTTTGATCTCGGCAAACGAGCTGCTCGCCGCGGAGTAAATCCGCAAACCGGATCTGAGATTAGAATTCCGGAAATGCCTATGCCCAGATTCCGGGCCGGCAAACGCCTCAAAGAAACTGTCCGCTAACTTCCTCTAAGCCACATTTCCTGTTATAATTTGGTTTTGCTAAACTATTAGCAGCACCTGGCGGGTGTAGCTCAGTTGGTTAGAGCGACTGGTTGTGGTCCAGTAGGTCGTGGGTTCGAGCCCCATCACTCGCCCCAAGATTTGTAATAACGCACATGGCTTCTGGACGAAGCCATTAGTTGTTAGTTATAGTTAAGTTGTGGGAAGTGGAAATAACGAACGCCGGCGTTACCGGTTTCGGGCTTGGCATAAGTCTGAGAGTGAGCTCTACCCGGTAATTATGATTGCCAGGGGCGGTGTTTTGATCCAGGACCAGGTGACAGAGCGGACCTGCCCCAGGGAAGAGGTTGAGGTGATGCAGTATTCTGGTCTGACCGATGCTCAGGGTCAAGATATTTATGAAGGCGATATTTTGGAAATTGATGGGGTGGCCGGGCAAGTGGAACTGGATGACGGCGCTTTTCGCTTAAAGCCGATCGGCAAGGGTAAATCTGTGGCGCTGACGCAAAAAACTGTCGTCAAAGGTCAGGCCAAGGTGACTGGCAACATCTATCAAAGTTAAGTTTTTTGTAAATTAGCCAAGATTTTTGCACCGAGAGGTGCTATTTTGTTATGGTACCTCGACAACAAGGGGTTAGAGTGTCTAACGAGATTGTTGTTCCGCGTAAGGGTGAGCGCCGGCGAATGACCACCTGCGATACCACCCAGTTGCCGCAAAAGGGCTATCTCAACCGGGATCTTTCAGGCTTGCTTGGTCTGAAGCGGCCACGTGGCATCTATGTCGCCTTCA
>CAYYRL010000005.1:0-28240 GCA_964474165.1 uncultured Candidatus Saccharimonadales bacterium | reverse complement strand
GCAGTCTGCCCCACGATGATGTCGAGAAATACCGACCCAAGATCATTGACCACGAGAAACAACCGGACCCTGATGGCAGTGATCAATTAGATGCGCTTCATCAGGAGCTTGGGCCTCACGAAGGCTCGATCGACCTTGAAGCAAGTAGTCGCAGACTTGCGATCACGATTTCGGTCAATGCTGCGAACCAGAGAGCTGCATCTGAGGAAGGTCTTGGCTTAGTAGAGGCTGCCAGGATTAAACTCGGCCTACCAAACTGGACAATAACCGCCATATCTGCCCGGCGTATTTCCGACTACTAGGCCAGACAGCGATTACTTCGGTAGTCGCTGTTTCATTTTTGGGCCTGAACAATAAAAGTATGCGTGTAAAAACTACTGAAACCAGAAGGGCTTGGGGATTTTTGCAGTTTTTCTTACAACAGCGGTTTGAGCCGCTTTTTGACTAAAGTTTTGTAAAATAATGCCCTTCCAATGATCCTTTAGCCACTGTTTTTGCTGTTTATACAGCTCGCCAGCTCCCCTCTCCTCAAACTCTCGTTTCATGACTCCTCCAGCATGAGGGTGACGTTGCTTTTGATCGTGCGGCGAATTGAAGCCATGAGCATAGTGAGTTAGCTCATGAACCAGGGTGGCTTGAACTACAAACTGGGGTATGGACGGGTCTCGAAACAGACCGTTTAAGGTAATTAAACTAACATCCGGCTCATTTCTATCAAGAGCAATAGACCCCAATCTGGTCTTAGCCTTACGACCGAAACGAATCCGCACGATGTTATCTTGAGGAACATCGCCAAAGTAGCTATCCCAGGTATCATCTAACAGCTGCTGTAGCCATTTATCATCACGCATCATCTAAATCTCCACTCCCCCAATAACGGTAACTAGCACAATTGTGAAACGGATCGGGCGGCGGTGCAAATTGTTTTTGGCGAATTTTATCGGCTATGTCCCCTAACTTGCTCCTGTGGTTTTTTAAAATAGTAGCCGACAAGTCAGCCGTCCCCTCCATGCCACTCACCACGTAATCAAGTACCACCCTGGCCGGCGGTTCACCCTCTAGTTCCTGAATGGCTAAAGCGTAGGTGCGCAGCTGCAAACTGGATTTGGCATCACGATCTAGGCGCTCTTGATCGCGGAGGCGGCCGGTTTTAAAGTCCCTAACTTCAATACCTTCAGGAATCACGAAACTAGCATCAATCCGGCCCTTGAGTTTGAGTTTGGCTTCTTCGATAGCAATACCGAAGTCCTCTTCGCTCGATCTGATTACCCGGCCAGCGGCCTCTTCACGTTTAAAGAAGCTAACCAGGGTCTGCTCAGCCTGGCGCCGAGAAACATCAGCTTCATCCTGACTGCTGTAGCCGCGATCAGTCCATTGCTCGGCCAGCCGCTGTTGTAGCTGCTTCAGGTTAAGTGGCCGCTTTTCCAGCCGTGACTGGTAATAATCTCTGAATAAGCCGTGCAATAGACTGCCGAGCACAGCCGGCGGCCCAAAGGGCATGCGAATACCTAACACTCGCTCCAGGTAGAACTCGTAGGGGCAGTAGTTGTACCGCTCAATATCACTGACCGACAACTCCAGCCAGCCACCGGCCGATTCAAACGGCAAACGGTCGCCCTCCCAGATCATTGTCTGAGGCGCAAACTGTTCGAGACTGGCCAGTGACCTGGACAAGCGGTCGTCGTTAGGCGCCTCGGGTTTAAGTCTCGGCAGCTGGCCAAAGACTTCTTCCAGCAATGGATTGCTGCGCCGGGGGCGGCCATCACTGGTTAGTACCGGGGCTGAGATAATAAGTTCTCGTTTGGCCCGGGTCATGGCCACGTATAATAATCTTCGGCGTTCGTGCTCCGGTGGTAGGTGCAACCCTTGGTTAGTTAGTTCCTCAGGCAAGTCCGCACCTCTGCCCAGCGGATTCTCGCCCCAAGCCTCGCCTGTAGTTCCCGCTAAATACACCACTTCAAACTCCAGACCTTTAGCGGCATGGACTGTAAGCAGTGAGACACCAGATTCATCGCCGGTCACATCTTCAGATTCAATCTCGGGTGGCTGCGGGAAGTTTTCCAGATAGCCTGCTAGATTGGGATCGATCGCCACCTGTTCGTACTGCTGCATTTGCCGCAGCCACAGTTGCAGATCTTCAAACACCCGCACCATCCGCGGCACTTCCTGGGCTTGCTGGGCCCAATCTTGACCGAGGCCGGATTCAAACACCAGCTCATAGGCCAGCTGGCTGACCCCCAGCTTTTGAGCCCGAGCTCGCCAATTGGCTAGTTGTTCGACTAGTTGCTGAGCTGGCTTGTCCACCTCAGCTTTTAATTCTAAGGCTGCTTCCAGGCTCACTAGACGCTGCTTGGCTAGATCAACCAGCTGCCGTACTTGCCCGGTACTCCAGCCCACAAATGGCCCGTGTAAGAGGTTCATAATCGCCTCATCGCTAGCCGTCAGCCCAATCCAGTTCAGAACATGCCATAGCTGCAGCATTTCCCTGGTTTCAAAGATGTTCAAGCTGCTAACTAGTTGAAACGGAATTCCAGCGCCAGTTAATACCCGACTCAGCCGACGCAGTACCTGGTGGGAGCTGGCTAGCACCGCAATCTGGTCTGGCATGACAGCTTTGGCTAACTGCTCCTTGATGGCCTCAGCGATCGCTAGGTGCTCCGCGCGCACATCCGAATATGGCTTAAATTCGGGTTCAGCCCCCTGGCTAGTGGATTTTAATTGTTTATCAAGGCCGAGCTTGGCTTCCAATCGCTCCGGATCATTGTGGCGAATCATCCGATAAGCGGCATCCAGGATCTGCTGGGTCGAACGGTAGTTTTCAGTCAGTACCAGGGGGTGATCTACCTGAAAGTGACTACTGAAGTCCAAGATGTTATCTAGCCGGGCGCCGCGAAAGCCATAGATGGCTTGGTCATCATCACCTACAGCAAAGATGTTGCCACCAGGTGTGACTAGAAGGCGCAGCAACTGATCTTGGGCCCGATTAGTATCTTGGTACTCATCGACCAACACAAACTTGTACTGTTTCTGCAGTTGTTTAGTGACGTTGGGTCTGGCCTCCAGCAGCTGTAGTGGCAAGCTAATTTGGTCGTGATAGTCTACCAGTCGGTTTCGCCTTTTGATGCTCTCGTACAGTTTGTACAGCTCCAAATAATCATGAGCTTCGGCAATATCCATCTCATGCTGTTTGTCCGGCATTAATGATTCAACATATGACTGGTAACCTGCAACCGAGATATCGGCATTTTGCAAAGCTTCAATGTAAGAGATCACCCTCTGGCAAAACTCAATCGAATTGCCTGCCCGGCCATAGTAATTTAGTTTAATTTCCCATAAGTGTTGTTTAAGTAGCAACACTTTGCCTACATCTGGAATCACTTCACCCCTGGTTGGCAAATCTAAATGATGTCCGAAACGTTGTAAGATCTGCTGACCAAAAGCATGAAAGGTCATAACATTCACCCGATAGGCCTGCCAGCCAATAAGACCATCCAAGCGGTCTAACATTTCGCCGGCGGCTTTATCAGTAAAGGTTAGGGCAAGGATCTGCTCTGGCTTAGCGGCCTTACTAGCTATAAGTTTGGCAATACGCTGGGTTATAACGTGGGTTTTACCGGTACCGGCTCCAGCCACAACCAACATCGGCCCCTTGGTATGGTCGACGGCCTGCTGCTGCGCTGGGTTTAGCTGAGGCTCCTCCACCATCACAGTATACCCTACGCTCAAGCTGTCCATCAGATTGTGGTTATGGTTTGGCCATGATATGCTCAGGATAATTATGACGGCCACCAGTCAGTATCTGACGACTACTGCTAAGCTTCTGCCCTACCCAAGGCGCAGCGGCCATGGTGCCTCCAGCACTACGGCTTTTCACTACGAAGCCTCGGGGCCTCAAGCAGCTCTCGGAGATATCCTGGCCGTTATCGAAGTCTTGGCACCGATCAAGGAAGCCAACGAGGTTAGCAATTTAATCTTAGAAACTGCCACCCGGACTTATTATCTTGACCCCGAAAATGAAACTGACACCGTCATTGATCGCTTCGAGGATACCATCAAAGCTATTAACGAAGAACTGGCAGTTTATGCTACAGCTGGCCACGGGAGCTGGATCGGTAAGGTCAGTGCCATCCTGGCAGTCATGGTTGGTAATGAAGTCCACCTGACTCAAACTGGCTCAGCTCAGGCTTTTCTCTACCGCGGAAAGCAATCTAGCTGCATTACCACTGGGCTAGCTAGCAAGGAACCGCACCGGCCCAGTAAGACCTTCGCCAATATGGCAAGCGGCCGCTTGGAAATTGGTGACCGCTTGTTCTTGGCCACCCCGGCTTTATTACATCACTTCAGTAGTGAAGAATTGGCCGATACGATCTCGCAAAACACCCCCACTACCGCCATCGATAAGCTTAGGGTGGGTTTAGGACCCGGCGAAAGCCTAGAGCGCTTTGCCGCCACCATTAGTGAGCTGACCACCCCCGATCAAGCCGCCATGGTGCCGCAAACTGGCTTGCCCAAAGCAGCCATGTTGGGCAAGCCAGAAACCGGGTTAGCTAGGGTTCGTGACGGGGCCAAACCGGCTCTGGCTAAGGCCGGAGCGCTGTCACTCGCGGCTGGCTCCAAGCTTGGCAGCTTTTGGCGCAGCTCGGTTCAACCTTGGATAAAATCGACGACTCTCACCCTGATCCAGATGCTACGGAAACTTCTGTCAAAGAAATCGGGTCGCTGGATGGCCCTCGCCGCTCTGATACTAGTTATCGCTACTATCGTCTGGTCGGTTAGTCACCTTGGTACCGATAAGGCCTTGGCGGGCATGGCCAAGAGCTACGACCAAGCCTACGCCAAGCAAGCCACTGCCGCCCAGCAGCTGGCCAACGGCGACAAGCTGGGCGCCAAAACCAACTACCAAGCGGCTCTCGACCAATTGAACTTAATTCTGGTTAACCCTAAGTCGTCTAAACTACCGGCCTATCTAGCCAAGCATAAGAAGGATAGCGATGATCCAGCTTCGCCGCAGCAACTTAGAAACCTGGTCCAAGCCCAGATTGATCAGATTGACGGCCTGACTCAAGTTAGTGGCGGCCAGCTAGCCGATTTCTCTGCTCTATCGAATGCCAAGCCCACTCTAATGGCCCAAGTTGGTAATCAGTTTGTTTTCTCTGGCCCGGCTGATGGTTCATCGATCTATATCTATAACCTGGCAACTTCAAAGTTATCGGTGGTAGCCAATCACCCATCACTAGGTGGCAAAGTTGTAGCCATCTCAGCCTCATCGAACTCCGATGGTGTCTACCTGCTAACAGACAAACCAGGGGTTTGGTTCCTACGCACCAGCGACAACAACCTCAGCCAGATTGCGGCCAGTGGTGCTTGGCCCAAGGGCAAAGCCATTGCTAGCTATTTGGGCAATCTCTATATTTTGCTGGCAGATGACAGTGGAGTCAGTAAACTAACGCCAGTCGGCAGCGGCTTTAGCCTGCCCAGTCCCTACCCGGTTAATGACCCTAGCGTACTCAAAGGCTCCACCGCCATGGCTGTCGACGGTAGCATCTATGTCGCAAATCCTAACGGTTTTAGTCGCATTTTCTCTGGCGTTGTCCAAAAATCAGATCTGGTGATTCCCAGTAACCTCAAGGCCTTGCGTCAGATAGCCTCGGTGAATGCCGGCAAATCACTAATCATGGTTGATGCTAAGTCCGAGCGCATTGGCTTATTTAGCTTTGATGGTGCAGCCGTTTCTTATAATGGCCAGCTGGCGGTTAAGGGCGCTAAGCAAGTCTACTCTGCCCTGGGCAATGGTGTTGATAAGAATCTCTACGTTCTGGCCGATCAAAAGTTCTATAAGATTACTTACTAGTTACATCTTGGCCAAGGGCTCGATGCCCAAGACGTCAAAGTAGCTTTCCATTAGCTGGCAAAACTGCTGCACTAATGCCAGCTCGCTGGTAGCCACATCTGGCTTTGATTTCAGAATGGGAACCGACTCATAGTAGTCATGAAACAACTTGGCCAGCTCCTGGCCGTAGTAGGCCAGCCGGTGCACACCGAAGTCAGTAGCCACCTGGCTTATAACCTCAGGCAGAGCCAGCATTTTAACAGCCAATTGCTTAGAGGGCCCCGCAAGCATACTAACAGTACCTGGTTGCAAACCCTGGTCCTTGGCCTTAGACAGGATTGATTGGGCACGGACGTAGCTGTACATCACATAGTAGTAAGGGTTCTTTTGTGACTGTTCTTTAGCTAGATCCAAATCAAAGTCCATGTGGCTGTTGGGGTCGCGCATGATGGTGAGAAACCGAGCCACCGGCATGCCGACCTCGTCAATCAAAGCATCAATGGTCACAAACTGGCCCAAGCGCTTACTGACCTTGACCTCTTTGCCGTCTTTAATTAAGCGAAACCATTGGTGAGGAGCCATATCCATCACGGCCTTCGGGTGGAGGGCCAGGGTGGCAGCCCGAACCGATGGAAATTGATCAATATGGTCAGCTCCCAGCACGGTGATGGAGCGATCAAAGCCCCGCTGGCCAAACAAATCATCATGGTAGGCAATATCGGGTGCCAGGTAGGTTGGATCGCCGTTACTTTTAATTAGTACCCGCTCTTCTCTGGCCACTCCCAGTTTCTTGGTGTCGAGCCAAACTGCTCCCTCGCGCTGGTGGACCAAATCCTTGGCTTCTAGTCGTTTAATGACATCGTCCAACCTACCGTCTGCCAGTAAGTCGGATTCATTGAACCAAACATCAAATTTAATGCCCATTTTGACAACAGCTGGTTCGATGTAGCGTTTGAGGATGGTATCAGTCAGTAGTTTAGCCAGCTCAGTATCTGATTTGCTCGACAAATCATCCTTAAATTCCTTTGCGAGGTCTTGGATATAATCGCCGCGGTATTGTAAGTCTTCATCTTTAACCTGTACCACCCCTGCCGACGCCTTAACGCTTTCGACCAGCTTACTAATCTGCGTGCCAGCATCATTAAAGTAATACTCCCTGGTTACGTCGTAGCCGAGGGTGTCGTAAACCCGAGCAATAACATCCCCCAAGAATCCGCCTCTAGCGTTTCCAATTGTAGTCGGGCCTGTCGGGTTGGCCGAGATAAACTCAACTTGAACTTTTTGTCCCTTGCCCAGGTCCGACCGAGCAAAGCCTGACTTAACTGCCCGCAGCTGCTGCAGCCAATAGTCCTGCTGCAAAGTCAGATTGAGGTAACCACTGGCAGCTTTGACCCCGGCTACATCGGTATGATCAAAACTATCAGCCAACTCACTAGCAATCTCTTGGGGTGAGCGCTTCAGCTGACCAGCCAGTTCAAAAGCCACATTAGAGCTGTAGTCGCCAAATTTAGGATCGGCGGCTACGAGCTGCGGCTTCGCCTTTAACTGGTATCTATCTTGGATTAGCTTTTCTAAAGCCTTCTGCAGGGTTTCGGTAATCATTTCCCTCATTATATCAACCTGAAGCACTTTTGGCTGCCTGGTGAGTCAAACTGGCTTATAATGAGCCCATGAAGGTTATCGCCAGCAACAAGCGCGCCCGCTTCGACTACGATATAGCTGAAAAGTTAATAGCCGGCATTGTACTCAGTGGCCCCGAAACCAAAAGCGCCAAGGCTGGCCACATTAGCCTCAAGGGCAGTTTTGTGTCTACCGCTGGCGGCGAGGCCTACCTCACCGGTGCCCACATTACGCCCTACGCCCAGGCCGGTCCCCATGTCCCTCATGAGCCTGAGCGCAGTCGCAAGTTGCTAATACACCGCCGCCAGCTGGACCAAATTGTGGCCGCCAAACAAGCCGGTTTGAGTGTGGTGCCGCTGGCAGCAGGCGTTGAGCGCGGCTTCGTCAAAGTTGAAGTCGGCATCGGCCGCAGCAAAAAACGATACGACAAACGCCAGACAATTAAGAGCCGTGATACTACCCGCGAACTTAGCCGCGCAGTCAAAAATCGAACTGGCCACAAAAAGTCTTGACAGCCTAGTTTCTGGGCTCTAGAGTAACTAATAGGTACCTGCATAAAAAAAGTACTCAAAACAAAAACCCAACAATTCCCACTGAAAAGACGGCTTAAACAAGCCGTTTTTTCAGTTGTAGCAGTTTTGCGTACACTCCCCCTACTTATAACTTCGGCTGACCACTAAATTACAGACTTTGAAATAAAAATTAGCCACTAGGCTAACTTTTTGGAACTAAACAACCCGCCAAAGTATCAGCACTTTTTGCCCGCCAAATTTACACTTATTTATTTAGCAGTTTGGCTGCATTCTAACTGGCCACATCCATGCTCAGCATCGCGCATGGTCATCGCTATTTGAGAACTATGAGAACATTGAGTTCTATGCGCATGTCCAAATGTTTGCTCGCCAGCAACGGACCAAATAATGGTGTTGAGCAGCCGGTCAAATAAATACATACCCCAAACGGTCCCCACTCACTGCTGCGCCCAGACTCATTTTCTATTCGAATTGCACTTACTAAGTCTGGCTAAACTACTCAGTAGCCTGACCGCCTGGGCTCGTTCTCAATTAAGTTATTAATCTAGGTCAATAAAATTGATTTTGAACGCGGTTTTTGGAGCCAATAATTAGAAACATACTTTATACCTAAACCGTTTGTAATATTATGTTTGGCCGTGTACGAAAGTATCAAAATTTACAGCCCAATTATCGCGCGTAAAATATAGCGTCTGTGGCTGTCCGCAAATGCTTAGCCGTACTAGACGCGAATAATGATTAAGTAGTTTTGAACATCATTAACATTAGCGACGATTAGTGTTCGAGTTTTGATAACGCCTGGCCCCAAAAGAGTACTAGGAACGATTGCTATCCAACTTAGAGTTATATGTTACTTGCAAAGATTTTAATTTTTCTTGCAAAAACTTATGAAGAAGCTATGTCAAAATTATCATTAATGCTTATGCTTATTTTTGACTTAATTCTATCCACAAATTAAGCACAGACGCCATTTGATTTAGTTATGATGCTAAATATTTGCAGGCTTTGTGTGTAAATTTTGTTAGTTATTGACTGGCCTGTCAGAACCGTTGCTTTAGTATAGACGGGATGCCTAAACGAGGTGGCGATATGCCGGGAAAGCCAGAACAACTGAATAACTTTTATGAAACCCTAACTGATAAGCGGGTCACTAAGCCCAACCAGGAATTAGAACAAAACTACTACAAGTTTTTTGAAGATAGTCTGCATTGCGGCATTATTACTCTCGATACAGACTCGAAGATTATTGCTTGCAACCAGGGTGCTAAAACGCTCTACGGCCATTCTGAAGCCGGTTTGGTGGGACAGTCATATAGTAGTTTGTTTCCAGAATCAGATAATAAGGTTGGTAAACCGCTGCTGAGCTTAGCTGAGGCCAGAGAAGAAGGTCACTCTCACTGCGAAGGCTGGCAACTGACTGCCGCCGGAGATAAGCGCTGGATCCACACCACCATTCGTCCTTTGTTAGATCAAAATGAAACCGTCATTGGTTATGGATTAATTGCCTTTGACATGACCAATCGCCACTTAGCCGACCTCAAAATGCGCCAGGCCTACCATCAACTGGAAGAAACCGTTAAGGAGGTGATGGAGCTAAATAGCCGCATGCGCGAGCAGCATCTGAGAATGACTGGCCGAGAGTACATGATTAGAGACCTCGAGAACGAAAACAAAATGCTGAAGCTGAGACTAGAGATTGACTGTGACTACCGTCAACCTGAAGTTTGATCTTCTTCCGGTGGCGGCTGACTAAAGATATTTTGAGTAAATTTCTGTATCTGAGTATAGTCACCGCCGACCGGCAACAGATCCGAACTATATCCGGAGCCTTTGAGGTAACCACCGGGTGCGGTTGAGAACACGAAATGAATGGTGCGAGTAGGATTATGAATACCCCAACCAAAGCTGATCAGGTCATTGACGCTAAGATCAGTCTTGGCAAATTGATGTAGGTCATTTAGCAAAACAGTGGCAGTTTTTGGATTGAGGTAAACTCCTTTTTGTCCGAGTCGTTTTTCCAGCGCTTGAATTACTTCCTGCTGGCGGGCTGCCCGACCGAAGTCATTGCCACAGGTGCCCTTACGACACCTGGAATATGCTAGCACCGTCTTGCCATCCATGTGCTGCTGTCCGGGTTGGATATTCAGCCCGCAGTATCCAGAATCACTTTCACAAGGGTAGCTGGCATCTTTGAGCTGTTCTTTGACATCAATGTCCAAACCTCCAACAGCATCTACAACCGTTTTAAGGCCGCTGAAATCGGTTTCAATGTAATAGTGGATGGGAATACCAAGTGTATTGGCCACGGTCTGCTCAGCCAGTGCAGGACCGCCATAAACATTAGCGGAATTTATTTTACCACTGCCATGGCCGGGAATAGCCACCCGCATATCTCTGGGCATACTAATCATGGCCACCTGCTTGGTGGCGCGATCGAGACTAATAACCATCATCGTGTCGCTGAGTTGTTCACCGGGGTGTCCAGGATCGCCAACACCTAGCACCAGTACATTAGTACGGCCATCGGTCTGAGCTAGCGGCCTAAAGTTGAGCGGGTTAATCGACAATCTGGCCAGGCTGTACCATACAAAACCGAGGACAATGATGATGATGGCCAGAAATGCCAGCAATGCAATCAATAGTCCCCGTTTAAGCTTGGAGCCGGATTTAATATGCTCCGGCTCGCCGTCAATCATCAGATGGCCTGACTTCATACAGTTAATTATACCGCTAAAACTTAAATTAGCCTGAGCCAGATTGACAATCTGGTGCGCTGGAGTTACAGTGGCGGTGTGTTAAGCATAAGCTTTAACAAACTAAAAACTAGATTCAGTCTCACCGCCTTAGTGGTCCTGCCGCTAAGTTTATTATTCGCTCCGCTGTCGATTGATGCCAGCTCCTTGCCGGCCCAAAGCCGGGCTCACCGCTTATATCACAGCTCGGCTCTAAATTGGTCAGGTTATGCCGCCGCCACTAATCTGGCAACTCCAACTGCGGGCTCGGCCACGGATGTTAAGGGCAGCTGGGTGGTGCCCTCTCTAAATTGCGCCACTGATGGCTATGCCTCAACATGGGTCGGCTTAGATGGTTATGCAAGTAGCAGCGTCGAACAGATTGGCATTGAGTCCGAGTGTCATAGCGGTAAGGCTTCGTACTACATCTGGTACGAGATGTATCCATCACCGATGCGACTAATGAGTACAAATGTTAAGGCTGGCGACAGCGTCACTGCTGAAGTCAAAGCCAGCGGCAGTATTTATCGCCTCAGTCTCAGGAATAACACTACTGGCCGGAGCTATTCCACCTCCAAGATAATGCGCAGTGCGGCCAAGTCATCAGCTGAATGGATTCAGGAGGCACCATCCAATTACTTAGGCCAGACACTGCCTCTGGCAAACTACGGCCAGGTTAACATTACTGGGGCAGTCGCCACCATCAGTGGCAAAACTGGACCGATTAGCAGCTTTGCTAATGACCCTATAACCATGGTTAATGCCGTGGGTAAAGCCATATCGGTACCCTCAGCTTTAGGATCAGCCGGCAACAGCTTCAGCGTAAGTTACAAATAAACCCTTAGGCTTGCCTCTTATCGCCTATCTCGCAGATAATGGTGCCGAGGAGTGGCGACATGCCAGATTATCTTTATCATTCGCCTAAGGGCAATCAGAACGTCAATAGCGCAGTCCTAGTATTGCCCGAAATCTTTGGGTTAAACGATTTTATTAAAGCCACCACCGATAGATTGGCTACCGAGCTGGCCTGCCCGGCCTTCGCTTTGGATCATTTCTATGCCGTCACCGGCCAAAACCAGATCTTTGATTACTCGGATCACGAAGCAGCCTTCGCGCCGGCCCAGGCCATGACAGCGGGCCAGTTCCTTGGTTTACTAACCAAGGCCCTAAATGAGATCCAACAGCAATTGCCCACCATCAAAGCCCTTGCTGTGGTTGGTTTCTGCTTCGGTGGCAAGTTATCGTTCCTGGCTGGCACAGATCAGCGCATCACCAAAGTTGCCTCATTCTACGGCAGCCGGCCCCACGATGGCTTAGTGCCAGGTGGAGTTGTGACTGCATTAGCCAAAGCTAGAACCCAAGATCCGCACCTGAAAGTCTTTGGCTTCTACGGTCAGCGAGATGCATCGATCAGCCCAGCCGATAGAGCTCAAACTAAACAGCTTCTGACAGCGGCTGGAATCAGTTATCAGGACAAAATTTATAATGCCGGTCACGCCTTTATGAATAACGAGCGACCGGATATGTATTCGGAAGCAGCTAGCAGACAAGCCTGGGCTGATGTGCTACGGTTTTTGAAGCAATAATCTTTTAGTCCAAATCTGATTTTTTGGAACTGTGCAACTTGCCTGGATGAATCTTTCGCCCTAATCTAAGCTTAAGGATTAAACGGGTGGTAAGTTTATTTATTCTCAGCTGAGGCACCAATTTCAGCTCCATCAAGCCCTGATTACTAAGATTGCCGGGGGCATTTTCGGCCTCACCATGATTCTGGCCATGGGAGCTAAAAGTTGGCAGCTCAGTCGCCCAATCAGGTTCGCTGCCATCATCAAAAACCAAAACATTCATGGCGACATTCGCATCAGTTTCAATCATGAGATTAACCACCGTATCAACTACTCAATATCCAATAATGCCCATGGCAGCTGGAAACAAGAAAAAAATCTGGTTGGAATTACCGCCCTGGTGTTTCATCCCACCCAGCCCTTAACCCCAGCCGATAAATATCAGGTGAAACTGGGCAACATTGCCCAGCCATGGTCGGATAAGCCGGTTATTACCGAAGCAGTTGTGGAGATAGAAACCCAAACCCCATCCGACATTGCCAGCATCTCGCCGGCTTCAGGAAGTCGTGATATTGCTACCACCAGTCAGATTGAGGTCACGCTCAAGCAGGCCAACCAAGGACTGAGGGAGTTCCAGCTATCAGCCTCAGCTGACCTCGAAAGCGCCCAACCCAAATCGAGTGACGATATCCACTTCATCTGGAAGTTTAAGCAGCCCCTCGAGCAAGGTAAAAACTATACCTACAGCTTATATGACCTGAAGCAAGCTAAGAGTAAGCAGCAACTGGCAGCTGGTAACTTTACCACTGTCTCTGAGCCTAGCTTAACCAAGCGCACAGAAACCGATCACCTGTACCCAAATGATCCGATAGTTATTGGCTTTGATCAGAACATGCAGCAAACCAAAGACTTAATCACCTTTGATATGCCCGGCAATGGATCATGGACTGATACCAAGACCTATAGTTTTAAGCCAGCTGGGCTAAAACCAGGTCAAAGTTATACCTACACCATCCACAAAGGCGGCAAATCCGTAGCCGGCGGCCAGATCATGAGTGACCACACCTTCAGAGTATCGCCTCCTGGTAATGTCTATGTGACTTCACAAAGCCCTAGAGGCAGCAATGCCCCAATCGGCTCCAAGATTAGCTTTGCCTTTGATCAACCAGTCGATCATGCTAGCGCTGAATCAAGATTCAATATATCACCGGGGATGTCAGGAAGATTCTCTTGGAGTGGTAATACCCTGACCTTTAAACCCTCCGGACTGGGCTACCAAACTAGTTACACTGCCAGCCTGGGCGCTGGAATTATCGGCACTTATGGACTACCCAGTTCCAGAAGTTTCTCAAATAGCTTCACGACTACTTATCAGGTAGTTAAGCTAGGTGTTCCCTACTATCGCCAGGGTTATGGCCTGTCTTGTGAGATGGCGGCACTAAGGATGGCCTTGGCCTATCGCGGCGTCTCAGCTAGCGAGTTCGATATCCTGAACCGAGCTGGCTACAATCCCAGGAATCGCGATACTAGTAGCAACAGCTGGGACAATCCGTACACTATGTTTGTTGGCTTCGTGAACGGCGCTCAGAATCGCACCGGTTATGGTGTTTATGGCCCACCGATCGCCAAGGCCGCCAGAAGCTACGGACTGTCGGCCACCTCAGCCAGTAGTGTATCCGCAGGTTATATTGCCCAGCAGATTCATGGCGGTAACCCAGTAGTGGCTTGGGGGTATGTCAAATCCCCCAAGGCTGACAGCTGGAATGTACCAGGCGGCGGTACTGTAGCCGCCTACACCGGTGAGCATGCCAGAACCATCTACGGCGTAGCCGGCAGCCCGTCCAAGGTTGTTGGCTTCTATATCCATGATCCTCTGTATGGGTCCTTCTTCTGGACGGCCGGGCAGCTAATGGCCAATATGAACGCCTTTGGCAGCACTAGCAACCAAGTTGTAGTAGTCCAATAGCTAGGGCTGAAATTCTTGATTCGGTATAGCCACCAGTGATGGCAAATTGTAGTCCTCTACGATCTGAAACAAGGTATTAGTATATTTGGGATCGGTGGCATAGCTGCGACTGCCGATCGAGCCATCAGATTCAGTTACCGGCTGAGTCTGCAGAGCATCAGCATAACCGGTGTAGTTATTGGCATACTCGGTCGCTAGCGGAAAGTGTGCTTCGACGAAATCTGCATAATCATTAACTGCCTCGGTCATGTTGCGATAAGCTCGGAACTCAGCCGGTTGGGTTTCTTGGTGACCGGTGGCTGGATTCCACTCCGCCGCCTTGGTGTAGTGCTGACTGGGGCCATCTGAGTCTCCCAGTTTAATGCCAAATAAGTTATTGCCTGGAGCGTCACGCCCCCAACCAGTTTCAACGATAGCTTGGGCGATGCCGACTTCCGGATTTACCCTGCGCCCTTCTGCTTGCAAGCGTCGAAACTGAAAGATCATTAGCCTCAAAAACTGCTTCTGATCGGGATCGAGCGATTCATTATCGTTAATAGCTTGGTCTTGCTCGCTTGATAAGTGATTTATCCAGGGTGATTCAAGTTTATGCTGAGCGATGGCTTCAAGCTCGGACCCTTGTTTGGCCCCCGATTCTGCTTGGGCGCTTGGTGCTAATTCTTTAGCGGCCCCTAAACCACCGAGGCTAGCAGCCAGCATCGTGGCAGCTTTGGCTCGATCAGCTTTTGACGGCCGGGGTCTTTCGCTCATAGCAACTTATTGAAGGGATGTTCCCTGGAAGTCGCTAACGTTCCAGGTATTTTGAAAATCATTTGTTTGAGGAGCTGGTTGAAAGCCACTGCTGACTTGGGTAGTCTGGGGGGTGCTCTGAGTATCTTGAAATGCGGTGGTCGCCGCAGTGGACTGTAGCTGTAGATCACTGACTGAAGAACCTTCAATCACGATGCTACCAGCTGGTGTTGATGGGCTCACGGGTACAGAGCGCAGATTTAATAACCAGCCAGCTGCAATTAGGGCTACAAGTGCACTTAGAGTAATGAATAAGTTTTTTAGGACCCTAACATCAAAAGAAACTGCCGCAGGCAGTTCCATGCTATGACCGAGAGATTCGTGAAAGTAATAATTTTGCTTTGATAAATGTTTGTGGTGTTTGTTTTTCATTTTTTTGTTTTGTTAAGTACTTTAGTTCCCTGGCATTATAGCTTATGCTTATTGATTTGTCAATCTTGGCTCGCCTCTCAAATCAAAAAAACACCTAGTCTAAGGTGTCCTTTTGGTGGAGCTGGAGGGAATCGCACCCTCGTCCGCTAGCTCACATCTCATTCCTCTACAGGCTTAGATCACTTTAAATACTTACTCCCCAGACCTCGAAGTGACCGAAATAATCTGGAGCAGCAGCCTGTTGTCTTTTGCACAACGCTAGGCAACATTATGCAGCAGTCAGAAATATGACACCGCCAATCCCCTATCTGACGTCAGGAGGCGATGGCTTTAACGATTAGGCTAAAGCTGGTGCGAAGCTAGGAGCACTAAAAGCACTCTTGATTCGCGCAACAAACGAATTGTCGTCTATTGGTGTTGGATTTACGCATGCCTACGACCTGCCAAATGAGCTGTGAATATACCAACGTCGAAGCTAATCAGCCCCACGTGATGACCAATTGTATCTGAAAAACGCTGATTTTTCAAGCCCTAATCGGCTGAACTATAAATTTGTTTGGCAGCGCTCCACAGAGAGGAATCATTGAAATTAGTCATTCGCCAGTACCACCATTCCCCGCCCCACAGATAGTACTCTCTAATGCCAGTTTTTTGGGCGTATTTGGCGCTGGCAAGAACTTTGTCCGCATCCATACTCTGATTTTGCTCTGGAATTGTCATTTGGACTGTTGGCTTTGGTCCCCAAGGCTCGGTTTGCAGTTCATGAATCATGACTGGCCGGTGAATTAGCTTCTCGATGATGGCAGCTTTGAGTCCAAAGTACCAAGCTGGAAACGGATACGAAATGTAGCCCTTGGTGATAGTTGAGTCCCAAACCCGGCGGTAAATCGAAAATCCAACTTTATCACCTCTAGGCTGGCCGAGTGGCACCCCGTACTCATTGCTGACACTGACGATAATGGGGTGACTTGAGTCAAGTTGCTTTACCAGATCAAACTCATGCTTCAACCGATCTCGGCTGAAGTCACTACAGGTGCCAAAAACAGTGTTCAAGGCCTCATTCTCTAATTGGTAACTGGCCAGCGCCGGTGAACCGCGATAACGCTCCACCACCCTGGTAATGAAATTATCCAGCGCAGCTTGCTTTTCAGGTCCTGAAAGATTGGCCGCCCAATCTGGCTGGTGGCACTCCGGCCAGCGGGGCTGGCGCAGTCCGATCGCCAGTGATACCTGAGCTCCAGCTTGGACAGCTTGCTGCATTTGGTAATCGAGATCCGCAAACTGGTACTCGCCCGGTTTGGCCTCGATTGTTTCCCAGTAACTCATAAGGCGAAAATGTTTGATCTGCAAATCATGAAGCATAGCTAAATAAGCTGCCTGCCAATCGATACCCAGCTCCTTAGCGTATAGGATTGAGAAACTGACTCCTGGCATATCTGGCTCCCCCGCATGAGCCCTCTTGAAGTCGCGGTAGGCCAGGCCTACCCAAGCCACGACTAATCCATACAACAGCAAGCTCAGACCAATTACTGCAATCCAGATCAAACGCCGCTTGTGCATGCCATTATTATGCCACAAGCCGTGCTAAACTACGGTTAATGTCCCAATCCCACCAGCTAACTGTTAGCGTGGTAATCCCGGCTTACAACGAGTCGGATTATATTGAACGTTGTTTACAGTCACTAGTCGGCCAACTAGTTAAGCCTCTGGAAATCATCGTAGTTGACAACAATTCCACCGACGATACAGCTGAGCTGGCTAGAGCCATGGGCGCTAAAGTCATTACTGAGCACCAGCAAGGCATTGTTTTTGCCCGCGACGCCGGTTTTAAAGCCGCCAGCGGCGATATCATCGCCCGCTGCGACGCCGATAGCATATTGCCACCAACATGGATTAAGCAAATCCTGGAAGCCTTTGAGGATGATCCTAAACTTGACGCTATTACCGGTCCAGCTAATTTCATCAATGTGCCCAAGGGCATGGAAAAAATGCTACCCACCATGAAGGAAATGCACAGTCTGATCTATTTCAAGGGTAGCCGGGTAATGCTGGGGCATGACGTATTGTTTGGTTCGAACATGGCTATTACCAAGTCCATATGGAAAAAAATCGTTGACCAGGTTTGCACCGATGAATCCAAGATTCACGAAGACATTGATATCAGCATTCACATCCATGACGCCGGCGGCAAAATAAAATTTGATCGTAAGCTAGTTGTATCTGTATCAGCCCGAATGAGGCCGGGTACTGTCCAAGCCAAATCATCACCCACCGAACTCATGGCCTACCTTTCACGCTGGAGTAGCACTCGGTCTTTGCACTCGCCCGGCAAAAAGTCCCGCCGCTAAGCCGGCCAGTTTCAATCCCCTGCTAAACTTGTTAGGCTTAAGTTGATGAAGGGTGAGCCCAATTTAGAATCCGAGCTGCGTCGCGATTACTTTCAAGAGCGCTACGTGGTGATTGCCCCAAAGCGTAACCTCAGGCCCGATAGCTTCGCGGCCAAATCAGAACCTCATCGTTTGGAAACTGCCACCAGCCCGGCCATCGAAAAAGACCCGGCCATTCTTAACTTGCCTCATGGGGCCAAGGACTGGCAAGTGCGAGTTGTTGGCAATATCTTCCCAGCCCTGTCACCTGATAACAAGCGGGCCTATGGCAAGCAAGAAGTCATAGTTGAGACGCCTGACCACAACGTTGAGTTTTCCGAGCTCAGCCTAGATCATTTGATGATAGTGTTCGAGGCCTACAAGCAGCGCCTAGAGGCACTGTCTAAGTTGCCGGACGTTCGCTATGTCAGCGTCTTCAAGAATGACGGTCCAGCGGCTGGCGCTAGCATTGCTCATGCCCACTCCCAGATTGTGGCCCTACCCTTAGTGCCTCCAGACCTAGAAGCTGAAGCTGAGGCGGTGGATAAATATTTTGATCAGTTCGAACGCTGTCCAGTTTGCGATATGTGGCAGTGGGAGGCTAAACAAGAAGTCAGGTTAGTTTTTGAAGACAAATCGATTGCTGCTGTGACTCCCTATGCTAGTCGCTTTCCTTTCGAAGTCTGGATCACGCCCAAGCATCATACTGGTAATTTCTGCGATCTCTCCAAGACCGAATTGCGATCAATTGCAACGATTATTAAAAACATAACCAGTAAGTTAGATAGTATTAATGTAAGTTATAACTTTTTCTTACAAAACGCCCTAGCCGGACGTGATCATCACTTCCTCCTAAAAATTGAACCGAGACCTGGAGTTTGGGCTGGGCTAGAGCTTGCCACTGGGGTTATTCTTAATCCTGTTTCTCCAGAATACTCTGCTCTCTGGTACCGCGGCCAAGTGTCATAAATTGCTAAGGACCCGTCCTTGCAGACAGGTCCTTGGGGATATGAGCCGAAGCTCGGATTATCGGTTTGGATCCAGAGTCGGGAGGGGAAAGGTTTTGCCGAGGCGCTGCCTCCCCCTCCCTTTCTGGTACTGGGCAACCTGATGTTGCAACACTCAGGCCGTCGGTTTACCTGCCGACAATTACTGCCCTGGGTGGCGCCCCCTTTTAGCCTAGGATCGAACGCATCGGTCCAATACTAACTGATTTGGGGATGCGCCTTCGGGCACCTCGGCTCTCCCTTCACGGAGGAGGTCCGGGTGTCCCGATCTTGGGCCCGTGAAACCCGCCGCAGGCTCTTCCTTGATTACCCGAGGCGGGTTGTCAGGGGCGCTCGGCTTACGCCTTGCATTGTCCCATGACTTTTACCGCCTTGTCCTGGCTCGACGGGATATCGAGCTCGCGAAAAATTCTAACCCAAGTGGGTCAGAAAGTCAATTGACAAACTTATACATCGCTTCGAGAAGCGGCGCTATTGTTGCTTGTTTGCGCTCTCCCAAGCTAAGTCAAAAATGGCCTTCAATGATTTACTTAATTCGGCACTTTTAATAGTTATACCTATCGGCTTACTACCAACTAGCGATAGCATGACAATGTTGTCTCCAACAATAGTTATGTCTCCCGTTAGAGGAAACTTGTTGGGGTCTACAAATCTAGATTCTCGGTTGCGCTCAGTATCCGATGACTTGAGTGTATCGCCCTTCTTGGAGGTATAAATAAACTTACTTTTTATTCCGACTTTGAGACGTCGAGGATTTCCGACGGTGCGTGCAATATCGGGAAAGAATTCATAAATTTGATCAATATTACTTATGCCATAAAGCTCGGTTGCATCTTTGTTGGCCTCCAAGAAGCCATCCATGATCGACCGAATACCTTCAGCCGTATCGTAATAATGAACATTGGGTGAATCGACAGGTAAGTTTTTTAGTTGGTTGAGCTGGGGCAAAATTGATTCGAAGTGTTTCTTTTGGTCTTGGATTTGGCTCTGTTTCTTATCGAGCAGACGACGCAGCTGGCTGGGTTCCTCGGCTACAAAGTAAGTTTTCTTGCCCCTGGTGCTGTGACTGACTAGCCCCAGGTTATTCAAGGCTTCCAGGATAACATAGGTCGTAACGCGCTTAATCCCCGACTGTTCAGCAATCTTCTGCACCGTGGCCGGGCCTAGCATTAAGTTTGCCAGGTAAACTTTGGCTTCTTTTTGGCTTAATCCGAGGTCTTCAAGACTCGAGATAACTTCGTCATTCATGGCCGCAACATATCATTATTAAACTAAGTTGTCAATGGATATTAACATAATTATGGTAATGCTTGCTGTGTTTGGTTTTTGTTCGGTATTATTCTGTTGTGGAGATAACATGTTAGCCAAAATTGCCGCACCGGCCACTGTCGGGATTGATAGTAAGGTGGTCCAAATCGAGTGCGATCTATCAAATGGGCTACCCGGCACCTTCATTGTTGGTTTGGGCGACAAGGCGGTTGAGGAGTCGAGGGAACGGATACGCAGCGCCATTCGCAACTCAAACCTAGCCCTGCCAGCTAAGCGCATCACTTTAAATCTGGCGCCAGCCGACCTGCCCAAAGATGGCACTGGTTACGATCTAGGAATTGCCATAGCCATCCTGGTGGCTAGCGAGCAATTGCCGGATCAAAAGCTGAGCCTATTTATCGGTGAGCTGTCGCTCGATGGTAACGTCCGCCCAGTACCGGGAGTACTAGCGGCTGTGCTGCTAGCTAAGGAGAAAGGCTTTCAGGAAATTTATATTCCAGCCGGCTCAGCTGCCGAAGCCGCCCTGGCCCGTGGAGTCAAAGTTTATCCCGTAAAATCACTCCTGCAGCTCTACCAACACTTAGACGGCCAAATCTTCATTAAGCCTCTGCCCCCTCAAGCTTTAAGCTTAGTCAGGTCACAACCCGAGGTCGACCTAGCTAACATCTATGGCCAGCATCAAGCCAAAAGAGCTCTTGAGATTGCAGCTGCAGGTGGCCATAATCTGATTTTTTCCGGACCGCCTGGCGCCGGTAAAACCCTGCTGGCCAAAGCGCTTGTGGGTATCCTACCGCCACTGGACTATGACGAAATTCTGGAAGTCACCAAAATTCACAGCTTAGCCGGCTATGTTGGACCCATGACCGAGCGGCCATTTCGCTCGCCCCACCACACTGCTAGCGACGTGGCCATTATTGGCGGCGGCAAACTCCCCCGCCCCGGTGAAATCAGCTTGTCTCACCGTGGCGTTTTATTCCTGGATGAGCTGCCTGAATTCCCGCGCAAGGTGCTGGAAGTGCTGCGGCAGCCCCTGGAAGACGGCTACGTCACAGTGGCCAGAGCAGCTGGCAGCCTGCAGTTCCCAGCTGAGTTTATGCTGGTGGCAACTCAAAATCCCTGTCCCTGCGGTTATGCCGGTGATCCGACTCATCATTGTAGCTGCGCGGTCAATCAAATTGTGCGCTATACCAAGAAAGTTTCCGGACCATTGATTGATCGCATCGATTTGATCGTTGATGTAGCAGCCGTTAGTCATCAGCAGTTGGTTCTCGGCCAGTCCCTGGAAGCCTCAAGCATAGTGGCTGAGCGCGTTTTAGCTGCCCGGCAGCTTCAACTGCGCCGCTTCAAGGGCAGCCCAACCAAAGTTAATGCCTCCATGTCGCCAGCTGAGATCAAACGCCACTGCCGTCTGGATGAGCCCAGCCAAATTATTGCTAAGCAGTCTATGGCCAGCTTATCGCTGTCAGCCAGGGGTTATATGCGGAGCTTAAAGCTAGCCCGGACAATTGCCGATCTTGATTGTTGCTCCCGGATTAAATCCAAGCATTTAACAGAGTCTTTGCAATACCGGGCCAGAACTTAGATGCCGAAGACCTTTGTACCGAGACCAGTGTGTTGTAATAAAATCCACAAAACAATTTCTAATCCGATGCAAGCACTGGCCAGTATCATGATTTTACGCAGATCATTCCTGAGATATGGTAGCTGCACCACGCTGACGTCCTTGGTTTTTTCAGGTTTAGAAATAACCTCAGGCGCCTCTACCTGATCCACAGACTGCTCGGTCTTATGTATCTCCTGCTTCCCAGCCTGGCGGCGGGCATATGCCAGATTGCGTTTACGTTGAGATCGCTTCTTTTTGGCCATGAGCTCATACTATCACCCAACCCAGTTTGGTTGCCAGTACCCTAAGGCTTTTCTTATACTGTTAGTGCGATGAATATGACAACCATAATTGCAGCTTTAGGATTTATAGCAGCCATTGCGGCTTTGGCCCTGAGCTGGCAACAACGCACTAGGCTAGCTAAAGCTTTGGGCTCAACTTCAGGTGATTTAGAATCAGACCTAGCTGGGTACCACCAGCGCATTGCCCAGGTGGATAACAAACTGGATGAGCTAACTAAGCTCCACCAGGAACTAACAGAAAAAGCCGCCCTGGCCTCGCAAAAAATCTCGATTGTGAGATTTAACCCGTTTGGAGACACCGGAGGTGACCAAAGTTTTGCTTTAGCTGTACTGGATGATCATGACTCAGGTTATGTCCTAACCAGTATTCATGGCCGTGGTGGAACCCGAATGTACATCAAGCCAATCGATTTTGGTAAGAGCAAATACAACTTATCTAAGGAAGAGCAGCAAGTCATTGTTCAAGCTACCAAGCGCACACCGAAGAAGGAGGCAGAGTGAGGAAAGATAAAATCGTCGGGATTACCGGCAGCGAAAGCATTATTGGTGAAGGCGTCCGCATCAAGGGAAACCTTACCAGCGAACACGACATTATTATTGATGGCCAGTTGACCGGCAACGTCAAAACCAAGGGTGCAGTGACAGTCGGCATCGGGGCAGTTATTAAAGGCAATTTAGTTGCAAGTGATGCAACTATTGCCGGACAGGTTGAAGGTGACGTAAAGGTCTCGGGCCATGCAAGCATTTCCGAAACCGGCCAAGTCCGCGGCAACATTGCCTGCGCCAACTTAGCAATTTCGGCGGGCGGTATCTTTAGTGGCACTAGTTTAATGACGGTTGCAACTGCGGAGTTAGCTCCTGAACCAGAACCTGATGTAAAGCCGAACGAAACTAGCTAGATGTACTACTATATCCTCAATCCAGCGGCTGGCCGCGGCGGAGTTAATGCCGTTCAGCAGAAGCTGCGCGAGCGCTTAGGCGAGCTCGGTATTAGCGGCGAGTTCGCCAAGACCACTGGACCAGGTGATGCTACGCGCCTGGCATCAGTGGCCATTGAGAAGGGCTACAACACCATTGTGGTGGTTGGTGGTGATGGCACTGTCAACGAAGTAATCAACGGTATCACCGCTGAACAAGTGGCGGTTGGCATTGTGCCCATGGGTACCACCAACCAGCTGGCAGAGCACTTCGGCATCCGCAACTGGCAGCAAGCGGCAGCTGTTTTGGCCGCTCGCCGCACCAGTACTTATAGCCTGATGGCGGCCGGCCAAAACTATTTTTTATCTACTCTGACTCTGGGTTTTGAAACTGATCGCGACAAGGCAGTTGACGCGCCAGATGAGAAGCTATCTGCTAGAGTCAGGCATCTTGGTAAGAGCTGGGGTAAGGCTCGCAGCTTCGAAACGCTAGAGGGCCATCTCACCCTGGATAACCTGGTGATCGATTGTCAGATCTTTAGCTTGGAGGTTTCAAACCAGAAATTTATGAATCCCCTACTTGATAACCGGATGGTGGTTACGATTGCCGCTGAACCATCCACCAGGCAGCTAGGATCGTATCTATTAACCAGCTTCCGCGGCCACAAAGCTCATGAAGATCACGCCACCACCCGACTCTATGGCCACAAGCTGACCATCGATACCACGCCCACTGGGAGTATCATGATCGACGGTAAAGTAGCCGGCCGCACCCCGATAGCTATTCGCCTGACAGATCGCAAAATCCGGTTTATAACCGAGAAGGTCGAAACCGGCTTGCCGGCCTTAGAGCGTTGACCAGATGGGCTAAATCTGTTAAGCTGCTGTCCAGAGCTTACAGGAGACTACGATCAACAAAATCCGTCTTAATCGAGAGATCACTGCTTCACAGGTTCGCTTGATCGGTGAAAATGGTGAGCAAATGGGCATCACGCCCCTCTCGGAAGCGCTGGAGACAGCGCGCCTGGCGGGTTTAGATCTAGCCGAGATTGCCCCTAGCGCCAATCCCCCGGTGGTCAAAGTTCTGGATTGGGGCAAGTACCGTTACGAGCAAACCAAGCAGCAGCAAAAGAGCCGCAAACATCAGAAGCAGGTCGAAGTAAAGCAGATCCGGATGGGCCTTAAGATTGGCCAACACGACTTGGATGTTAAGCTTGGTCAAGCCCGTCGCTTCCTAGAACAAGGCCACAAGGTCAGGGTTGCACTGCGCTTTCGTGGTCGGGAGATCACTCACCCAGAGCTCGGAAAAAATAATCTAACTGCCTTTGCGGCCAAGTTGTCAGATATCTCAGCTATCGAACAAGACTTTGCCCAAACCGGGCGCGAACTAAGTATTACATTAGGAGCCACACGCGATGCCAAAGCTAAAGACACATCAGGGAATAGCCAAGCGGGTCAAACAGACCGGTAGTGGTAAGCTGCTGCACCGCCGGGCCTATCGTGGTCACCTGTTTGGTGGCAAGCAAGCTTCACTTAAACGCACCTACGTCAAAGAGTTTGAGGTGGCTTCAGGCGATCAGAATAATATCAAGAAAATGCTCGGAAACCAGCAATGAGAGTTAAGCGTGGCGTCACCGCTCGCAAGCGTCATAAGAAATTAATTGCCCAGACCAAGGGCATGAGCCACCTCCGGCGCTCCAGCAGCCGGCAAGCTAATCAAGCTGTTATCAAGGCTCTTAGTTACCAGTACCGTGATCGTCGTAACGGCAAACGCGACTTCAGGGCGTTATGGATCACTCGAATAAATGCTGGCTTGCCGGAAGGCACTTCTTACTCCAGCTTCATCCATGGCTTGAAAACCGCTAAGATTGATCTCGACCGGAAGGTCCTTAGCGAACTGGCCACCAACCAGCCCAAGGCTTTCGCTGAAGTAGTCAAAGTCGCTGCTAAGAAGTAACCCGGTTAATATAGTCCTGGAACTGTTTCCGGAACTTATCGTCGCTAAACTTCTCCGCCTGCAGTCTTAATTCTTTGGCGTCAAAGCTGGCTGCCTCCAGGCGCTTCATGGCGTCTACCACCGATTCAACTTGAGGCTGATCATAAATAATCCCAGTTTTGGCCGTAACAGTCTCTAATGCTCCACCTTTGCCATAAGCAATCACCGGGCAGCCGCTGGCCATAGCTTCAAGCGGTGTTATACCAAAGTCCTCCTCCGGAGTAAAGATTAAGGCCCTGGCGGTAGCGTACAACTGAGCCACACTGGCATCGTCCAAGCGGCCACGAAATGTGACGTTGGATCCAGCCAGACCTTCTAGCTTGGGCCGTTCGCTGCCCTCGCCCACCACAACTAGCTTGCGATTAAGTTTATTAGCCGCTAGCACCGCCAGCTCTACTTGTTTGTATGGCACCAGCCTGGAAACCACTAAATAAAAATCCTGACGGTCTTGAGTCGGGTCAAAACGATCAAGTTCCACCGGCGGATAAATTAAATCAGCCTCTCGGTGGTAGTACTTTTTGATCCGCTGATTAACGTATTTGGATATGCCGATCATGTAATCTGGCCTTTGAGCCGCGGCATAATCCCATTGGCGCAGCTTCGATATCTGGCCTGGGGCCAACAGACGCACGACTGGATTTAATAGACCGAAACCGGGATCGGCTTGGTATTGGGCGTAGCCAGACCAATAATACCGGGTGGGGGTAAATAAATAACAGATATGAGTGGTGCCCGGAGATGTGATTACTCCTTTGCTCTCGGCCGAAGTTGTCGAAATGACTAGATCATAATCTGAAAAATCAAAACTCTCAAAGGCCATTGGCCGCAGGCGCGAGTATAGCTGGTGCTTAGTCTGGGCCCAGGGCCAGTGTTGCAGGAACGAAGTGTTAATCTCGGCGTCTTTAAACTTAGGCGTGCGTTCAGGGTCATGGACAGAGGTGTAAATTGGAGCCTCCGGGTAGAGCTGGTGCAGCTGCCACAGGACTTGCTCGCCGCCAGCTTCATTAGTAAGCCAATCGTGGACCAGCGCCACCCTCAGATTCATTAGTAGGCTCCGCCGGCAAACAATGAGGTTACAGTCTTAATCAAGATCTTGAGGTCCAGCCATAGGCTCCAGTTCTCGACATAGTAGATGTCGAGCTTAACCCGTTCATCATAACCCACATCATTGCGTCCCGAAATCTGCCACAAGCCGGTCAGTCCGGGTTTGAGCGACAAGAATACGGCACTACTGCGACCGTAGCGGCTGAGCTCTTCATCAAGAATTGGTCTGGGGCCAACCATACTCATTGATCCGGCTAGAACATTGAAGAGCTGCGGTAGCTCATCCAAGCTGGTCCGGCGCAGGAACCGACCAACCCTAGAGACCCTAGGATCATTAGCCAGTTTTTGATGTTCCTCAAACTCAGGGATAAGCTTTTCTTGACCCATGGCCTTCAAGGCCTCGGTCGCAGACTTATAGGGCCGGCCGGGGCCATCGCAGTACTTCCAGTACATGCTCCGAAACTTCAAAACCCTGACTTTGCGACCGCTCCGACTCAACCGTTGGTGACCATAAATTACCGGGCCAGGGTCAGTCAGTTTTATAACTAGCCAAACGATTAAGAACACCGGGCTAAGCAAAATGATGGCTAAGCCGGCGCCCAAAATATCAAAGCCGCGCTTGAGGATGCGGCCCCAGCCCTCCAGTGGCGTGCGCTCTAGCTCAATCAGCTGTTCTCCACCTAGCGACATTACCCGGGCGTGGGAAGCAAATAATCCAAACTGGTTGGGTACAAATCGGTACTGCATATGGTGATTGTTAGCATAATTGACCAGCTCTATAACTTCATCTTGAGGTAGGCCTGAGTCAGCCTGAATGATTTCTTCAATCTTGGGCCGAATACGCGACATAGCGCCGAGGTCTTTGATTAGTTTGGCTCCGCCAAACTTGGTGGTAGGAACGCGCATGGTGTCATAGACAGCGACTACGTTATAACCAGTACCTGGTACATCCAATTTGTCATAAATGCTTTGAGCAATCGGCCCGCTGCCCACCAGCAAGACATTGTGAATGCCAATGTTAAATCGAAATATCCAGTGCTGCACTCCCCTCACTAGGCTGCGCGCCAGGATGACAAAAATAATGCTAAAGATATAGCCGTAGATCGGAATTGATCGAGCGGGGAAAATTGGCGTGCGGCTAAAGAAATCCACCATAATCAGGAACATGGTGCCACCCGAAACGCCAATGAAGACATTGGTCCACTCTTCCCAGCGGCTGCGAACATTAGATAAGTTATACAAACCTAGAGCCGCGAAGATCAAAAGCCAAACTGGCAGCACAATTAAGAAGACTTTGAGAAAAGTTTCGGATTGAACTGGAAATGGCACCGGCCGAGCATCGAGCTTAACTCGAATGATGTAGGCCAGTACATAGGCGCTGACAATGGCTGCAAAGTCGACGACTGGCAGGATGGCGTTAAAGATAAGTTCGCTGGTTTTGCGCATAAGCCTAAACTTGTTTAATCATACACCAAAGCAAAAGACCCTGCCCTTGGGCTGGGTCTTTTGCTTGCTAGATTACCGATAAGCCGGATTCTGTCCCTCCGCCTGAGGCGGAATCGGTGATCATCTATCTTGGCCCAGTGTTGCCACTGGGCTCATGCGGAACTATCGCTAGCCGGAGCGGGCACTCCTGGCAGCTAGCATGCCTTGCAGCGGACGGGGTTTACCTTTCGCTCTGGTCACCCAGAGCGACTGTGGGCTCTTGCCCCACTCGTTTCACCCTTACCCTTGCGGGCGGTTTCGTTTCTGTGGCACTTTCCCTAGGCTTCATCAGCAACTATTTTCTCGAGAGAAATAACCGCTGAGTTACTCCCGGTTGCCGTTAGCAACCGTCCTTACCCTATGCTGTCCGGACTTTCCTCCCCGTACCGGTCGGTGCGGGGCGATCACCCAGTAATCTAGCCATCAGATAATACCAGATTTAAGCTATTTTTTCAACCCTAGAGCCTTATCGATGGCAATATTCACTTGAGCGTCAGCTTCCTTGTTCTTCTCCCGGTAGACATGCTCAAAACTAGTCTCATATTGATCGGCTAGCTTTAAAATCTGATCATAAATCGGTCGCAGGAATTCGTTTTTCATTCGGTAGTCGCCGTTTAGCTGCCTGACTGCTAATTGGCTGTCCATAAAAAATTGTATTCGCCGAGGATTATATTTTTTGGCTTCCTGCAGGGCAAATAATACAGCTTTATACTCAGCCTGATTATTGGTAGTGTCACCTAAATAACGGCCAAAGGCTTCAATAACCTTACCATCTGTTGTTTTAATCACAACGCCTGACGCCGCCGGACCTGGATTTCCCCGCGATCCTCCATCTGTAAAAATG
>CAYYRL010000004.1:22457-28486 GCA_964474165.1 uncultured Candidatus Saccharimonadales bacterium | reverse complement strand
AGCACTTCCATGGTAAGGAAGGGGTCGCGAGTTCAATCCTCGCCTTGGGCTCCAGAAGGAAAAATACTATGCCAAAACGCAATCGACCATATATTCAACTACGCAGTGATGAGGACCCTACTACGGTCTACACCACCAGCAAGAATCCGAAGAATTCTCCGGACCGGCTGGTGCTGAAGAAGTACTCTTCAAGACTGAAAAAAGTCGTTGAGTTCAAAGAATCTAAGTAACTGCTACAATTGAGCTTAGCCGCTTTGTGGTAGACATAGGGGTATAGCTCAGTTGGCTAGAGCGTCGGTCTCCAAAACCGAAGGTCGTAGGTTCGAGTCCTACTACCCCTGCCAGTTATAACTACTTCAACATCAAAGCCTGGCTTTATCAACAGCTTTAGACTATAATGCTGCCCATGGCTTTCTCTGACTACGCTCAAGCGGACGTAGCCGAGATGGCTGCACCCGTTCAAATCGATTTTCCGTCCTATTCGCAGCTCGATCGGCGCTGGGGTTTCCCGGCTGGACACGAACGCCGGATGTGCAGCATCATTTGTCTGAAGGCAGTTCTCGATTACTTCGCTGGCCACAACGAAGGCCGGGTACTGTCGGCTGCCGAACTGCATGAGCTGCTCAGCCCCAGCCGGGTGGCAGAAGGCTTTCGGCACCGCGATCTTGTCGATGTGCTTAAGGGTCATGGCTTGGTGGCCTGGCGCCGCGACTGGGCCATGCCCAGCCACAATGGAGCTTGGCTGCAGCAAAGCGAAGGCTATGACGATAGGCAATTGGCCGCCATGGAAGCCCAGCAGACGCTTGAGCTGGCTCATGACGCCAAGCAAAATCAGCATCAGGCCATGGCGTCAGCACTAGAAGCCAAGAATCCGGTAATTGCCAGCATGAAGCCATATTTCGGTGGCAATCGGGCTCAGCATCAAGTTGTCGTTATCGGCTGGGAGCGAAGAAGTGATGGCAATTACTACCAGATCATGGACCCAGAGCCTGGTGCCGGTAACATTTACTGGGTGCGCGCTAGGCGCTTCTTCGGCTGGTTTACCCAACGCGCCATCTTTGCCCAGTCAGTGTAGGCTTTCAACCTATGCTGGCTGGGATTTCTTATTTGAACCGACTAGGCGCAAGGCCTTAGCGTCATTGGGATCGATTTTTAATACCCGCTGATAAATCTCAATCGCCTTCTCGCGGTCATGGTTTTTGGCATAGGCATCAGCCAGCAGCGACAACACTTTTTTATTAGGGTCGAGACTAGCGGCTTTTTCAAGCGACGAAATGGCCTTGGCATAATTGGCAATCTTGGTATATACCCGAGCCACCCCGGCATAACGGGCAGCGCTGGGTTCAAACATAATGGCCTTTTCCATGGCGGCAATTGACTTAATGTAATTGGCGTTTTCGCAGTAGGCTAGGCCCAGGTTGTACCAATCGCCAGCGTTCGGCTTCAGTTGGGCTGCTATCTGATAACACTCGATTGAGTCTTCATACTTCTTTAGGGCCAGGTAAATTGTTCCGAGGTGACTATAAGCATCGGGGTCTTTATGATTAAGCTTTAAAATTTTCAGATAAGCTTTTTCGGCTGCCAGCCAGTTGCGTTCGGCATACAACCGGCTAGCATAAGTGTCCAGATGAGCCAATTGGGGTGAACGCTGGTCGCGGGTGACAGCCTTAGTCCCGGCCGGGCGCCGCAGTTCCCCTATTGCCTTAGTTGCAATCCAGGTCGCCACCACAAAGAACAGCAGCTCAAGAATCATAATCGCAGCGCAAGCGCCTCCAGTACGGTCCGGCCACTCAGATTGGCACCCAGCTCGGCTTGAGCTTGATCAAGCACCGGTAAAATGTTGATAGCCCCACCACGGCTGCGACTGGCCAAAGTCTCAACTAACTGGGGCACTTTGTCACTCAGGCCGCGATTAGCAATCATCTGCAGGCGATCAAATAAATCAGCATTTAAGAACTGCTGCGACTGGGCATCGAGCTCAGCTCTCTGACTAAGAATTTCTGGATTGGCCGCCAGTGTCACAGCCTGGCCAATACTAACTGGCCTCAGTTGCATGACAGCCTCAGCTACGATTGGGCCATGGCTAGAGGCGATGAAGTCTTTAATTTGGGCCTTGGTTAAGGGCCGAAATTCAATGACCCTAGCTCTAGATACTGCAGTTGGTAAGAGTGACTCCGCCACCGGGCTAAGCACAATGATGACGGTCTGGGCTGGTGGTTCTTCCAAGGTCTTTAGCAAGCGGTTTTGGGCCTGATCGGTAATACCGTCTGAAGCATCAATAACGGTGATGCGGAGCGTATCGGTATTAAGTGGCCGGTTGGCTAGGCGCTGTTGTAATAATTTAACTTCATCGATGGTGATGGCTTTGCCGGTTGGCTGGGTTGCTATGAAATCTGGAAAGCCGCCAGCCTGAATGCGGCGACAGTTGTCACACGTCTGGTCGGACTGACAGTTCAAGCGCTGAGCTAACAGCCTGGCCGCCAGCGCCTTACCGCTGCCAGCTGGACCGCTAAATATAAAAGTGGCCGGGGTTAGGGTAATAGCGTCGAGCTGCTGCTGGGTGAGCTGATGAAAGACGGGCGTCATATTTTTATTATATGCTCAGTCCAAGCTTTGAAGGTAGTCTTTTAATTCAACAGGCAATGAGCTCGTAACATCAACCCAACCGCCAGCTGGGGACTTAAACTCCAAACGGGCGGCATGTAAGAACTGACGTTCAAGTTTGGCGTCAGGGTGGCCATAAAGCTTATCGCCGACAACGGGATGGCCGATAGCTGCAAAATGAACTCGAATCTGATGCGTACGCCCGGATTTAGGTTCGGCAGTTACTAGGGTTTGTCCCGAAAATCGTTTTTCAACCTGATAACTGGTAGTAGCGCTGCGACCTGCGGGGTCAATTTGACGCCTAACTCCCCGGCCGGCTCCGATTGGCAAATTTATATCGGCCCTAGCCGGTTGCAGACTGCCTTCGACCAAAACCAGGTACTGTTTGTGAACCCGCCGCGACTTGAAGTCTTGCTGCAACTGCGCTTTAGCGGCGGCAGTTTTAGCAATTATTAATAGGCCCGATGTGTCACGATCCAAACGGTGAACTATGCCCGGCCGATATTTATCACTGTCAGTGGTTTTGGTGCGAGCAAAGTCGACCACGCTGGGCCCGGCGCGGTGAGCGCTGGCCGGATGCACGATTAAACCAGCTGGCTTATCAATTACCACGATGGCCCCGTCTTCATAAACCACCTTAGGTTTAATGGTGGCAACTGAGTTTAGAGGCGGATCATAGCTGAGTTTGTCGTCGTTATTAGTGACATAGCCAGCCTTTACAGTTTGAGCGCTAACTTTAATCCAGCCGTCACGAATTAGGCGACCGGCCTGACTGCGATTAACACCCAGCCAGCGCATGACAACTAAATCGAGCCGCTGGCCGGCTTCGCTAGCGGCTAGTTTATGGGTTTTCATTTAGCGAATCAGCGCCGAGGCTTCAGTCAGGTCGCGTTTACCGCCCAATAATATCAAGCGGTCGCCGGGGTATATAACTTCTTTGCCGTTTGGCCGCACAATGCTAGAACCATCAGCCCCGTTAACGGCGATAACGGTGGCTCCAGCCGAACCTTCAACTAAGAATTTGTGCTCACCTAGGGGATGACCTGCCAGCTTAGAGCCCTCGCTAACAATCATTTCTTCGACTTGCAGGTCGTCCTTGGTGGTTTTGGTGCTGTTAATAATATCCAGGTAATCAACGACGTTGGGCCTCAGCACCATGGTAGCCATGTGGTAGCCGCCAATTTGATAGGGCAAAGCTACCCGGTCAGCCCCGGCACGCTTAAGTTTCAGCTCGTTTTCTTGGCGATTGGCCCGGGAGACAATATAGATCTTACCGTTCAGACTCTTGGCGGCGAGAGTTACAAATAAGTTCAGCGAATCTTCGCCCAGACTGGCGACAATCCCTGAAGCTCTAGATATGCCGGTATCAGTCAAAGTGCCCTCCGCGGTGCTATCAGCGCAAACTGCCAAGTACCCCGACGCCCAGGCTTCGTCTACCCGCTCCTGATCGCGGTCAATGCCAACAAAGGGCACACCCTCATTGGCTAATTCCCGGGCGACCTGCGAACCAACTCGGCCCAGGCCACAGACAATATAATGGTTTTTGAGTTTATCGATCTTAGCTTTCACGCGTGATTTCTTAACATTAGTGCCTATTCCAATCATATATTCGGCAAACCACTTAAGCAAATAAGCGATCAAGACTAAGCTAGAGACAACCAGAAAGACGGTTAATACTTCGCTAGCCACGCTGGTAGTTTCGATATGCGGGAAGTGGGTTAGCAAGATGAGCAGGGTGGCATAAAAGCTATCACCATAACTGACATGCTCAATTTGAGCATAGCCAAAGGTACCAATGACCATCAAAAGAATAGCCAGTAGCGAGATGCGGACTAACTTTGAGTCACCTCTACGGCTCACATAACTATTATATAACGGTTATGGCTTGCAGCGTAAGCTTTAACGCTTACTAAACTGGCTGGCCTTGCGGGCGCGCTTGAGGCCAGGCTTCTTGCGCTCTTTTTCGCGCGGGTCGCGGGTTAAGAGTCCAGCCTTGCGCAAGGTAGGCTTCAAATCTTCGGTCATAACTAACAGCGCCCGGGCCACAGCCAATTGAGCAGCTTCGGCCTGGCCGTTTTTGCCGCCGCCGGTGACTTTGATGGTGGCGTAAAGCTTGGTTTCATTGCCAGTTTGTTTGAGTGGTAGCTCTAGGGCGGCTACTAGTGAATCGTGATTAAAATACTCATCAGCCGGCTGGTCGTTGACGGTGGTTACGCCTTTACCTGAATATAGGCGAGCGGTCGCAATGGCGCGCTTGCGGCGACCCTTGGCGTAGTGATAGTGACCTGTCGGAGTCTCGGTCATTACTTGTCCCCTTTCATATCGAAGCTGAGGTTAGTTGGCGTCTGACCGCCGTGAGCGTGATCACTACCGGCGTAAACCTTGAGGTTTTTCAAGCGCTCAGCGGCCAAACGGTTTTTGGGCAACATGCCAGCTACGGCGTGCTGCAACACCCAGGCCGGGTCCTTAGCAAGCTGCTTCTCGAGTGAAATCTCTTTAATGCCACCGGGATAACCAGTGTGATGATAGTACTTCTTGTCGGTCAGCTTATTGCCGGTCACTTTAATGTCGGCAGCGTTAATAACCACCACAATGTCACCTTGGTTCATATGGGCGGCATAACCAGCTTTGTGCTTACCCTGAAGAATGGTGGCCAGATTGCTAGCTAGGCGACCCAAAGTCTGGCCACGAGCATCGACTAAGAACCACTGGTGAGTGATATCAGCGGGTTTGGGCGAATAGGTCTTCATGCCTTTTGCTCCGCTTTCTTAGTGGCTGGCTTTTTGGCGGCCGGTTTCTTAGTTTCAGTCTTGGTTTGGGCAGCGTCGGCCTTCGATTCAGATTCGGCCGGTGAAGTCTTCTTATCAAGCACTAAAGCCAACTGAGCCATGGGAGCATTGTCGCCTAACCGAGCTGGCAGCTTAGTGATACTGGTATAGCCGCTGCTGCGACTTTCAAAGGCTGGCAGGAGCTCACGTTGCAGTTTTTGAATGGCAGATTCACTTGTTACCCAGTTGCGCAATTCACGGCGGTCACTCAAATTGCCGCGTTTGGCCCTGGTGACCAAACGATCAAACTGCGGTGCCACGGTCTTGGCCTTGGCCTCGGTGGTGGTAATCTTTTCGTAAAGCACCAAAGACGTGATCTGACCACGCACTAAAGCTAGGCGCAGAGCGGCGCTCCGGGATAGCTTCCTACCTTGGTAGGCGTGGCGGTGCATTTTAGGCCTCGACCTCTTCAGCTTTGCCGAATCCCAGTTCGGCTAGCTTGTCTTTGACCTCGTCGTAGGCCTTGGCACCAAAACCTTTGAGGTCGCGCAGTTCGCCGTCGCTCAGGCGCTGCAATTCCTTAATGGTCTTAATGTCATTGTTGATTAAGGCGTTAGCGGTGCGGGGAGTAAAGTTAACTTCTTCAATGCTAATGCG
>CAYYRL010000004.1:2448-22357 GCA_964474165.1 uncultured Candidatus Saccharimonadales bacterium | reverse complement strand
ACCCGGAAACGCAGTTTCTTGAGATTTAGGATAATTTCAACCACATCTTCTTTGACGCCCTCAATGGTGCTAAATTCGTGAGCCACAGAGTCAATCTTGACGGCTGTGACGGCGGCACCGGCCAAACTGGAGAGGATAACGCGTCGCAGGGAGTTACCTAGCGTCATACCGTAGCCAGAGTACAGTGGCTCGATGGCAAACGTTGACTTGTTGCCATCGCTCTTTTGGGTCTTTAATTCTGGTAGTTGAATGGTGTGTAACACAGGTATTCCTCTCCTATTACCTTGAGTAGAACTCAATAATTAATTGCTCATTGATATCTTCATCAATATCGTCTCGTACTGGCAGTCCGGTTACTTTGGCGCTGAGCTGCTTGGTATCGAGACTCAACCAGCGCACAGCCGGGGCGTGACCCTTAAGTTCTTCGCTGATGGCCGTAAAGTAGGCATTTTTAAGGCTCTTCGGCCGGACGGTCAGTTCATCGCCTGGTTGCAAGCGAATCGAGGGAATGTCGACCCGACGATCATTGAGGGTAAAGTGACCATGAGTGACTAGCTGGCGGGCGCTTTGACGGCTGGGAGCTAGGCCCAGGCGGTAAACGGCGTTGTCAGCCCGCTGCTCGAGCAGTTGCAGTAGAGTGTCTCCGGTAACTCCAGCCTTACCTTCGGCTTCGGTTACTAGCTTAGCAAACTGCTTCTCTAGCAAACCGTACATACGCTTAACCTTTTGCTTTTCGCGCAGCTGCAAGGCGTACTGACTAGGCTTGGAGCGCAGGTTTGTTTGACCGTGCTCGCCTGGGCCATAGCTCTTGCGCGCCATTATCTTAATGGCTTTGGGGTGTAGGGCCACCTTTTCGCGCCGCGAACGCTTGGTGATGGGCATTAAATCTCTAGCCATTAGACGCGCCTCTGCTTGCGGGGCCGGCAGCCGTTGTGGGGTACGCCGGTGACATCCTTAATGGTGGATACTGCAATGCCGGTGTTTTGCAGGCTGCGGACGGCTGACTCGCGGCCGCTACCAACGCCTTTAACCAAGACATCAACTTTGGTCATACCAGCGTCCTTAGCGGTGGCAATGGCTCGCTCGGCTGCAATGCCGGCCGCGTAAGGAGTGCTCTTACGAGAACCTTTGAAGCCAGCGGCGCCAGCGCTGCTCCAGCTCACCAAGTTACCCTTGTCATCAGTGATCGAAATAATAGTGTTATTAAAAGTAGCCTGAATGTGAACTGTGCCACTGGCGACGTTCTTCTTGGTGCGTTTTCGTCTGGTCGGCTTAGTGCTTGTAGTTGCCATGATTAAGTCTTAGATGCCGCCTTCTTACGTCCGGAGCCCATGGTGACGCGCTTACCCCGCTTGGTGCGGGCGTTGGTCTTGGTGCGCTGACCGTGAACCGGCAAATTATTCTTGTGACGCAGGCCGGCGTAGGCGTTAATGTCCTTCAGTCGCTTAATATTAGTCGATACAGTTCGCTGCAAATCGCCTTCGACGGTATAGTGCTTTTCGATCTCTGTGCGGATGGCCGCAATTTGGGCCTCGGTCAAATCTTTCACCCGGGTGTCGGGGTCAACCTTGGCGCTGGCCAAGATCTTGCGGCTGGCACTATCGCCGATGCCGTAGATGTAAGTCAGGCCGACTTCGACCCGCTTACTGGTTGGAACGTTAACTCCAGCGATACGAGCCATTAGCCTTGCCTCTGCTTATGCTTAGGGGTCGGACAGATAACATAAACCACGCCTTCCCGGCGCACAACCTTACACTTACCACAGATTGGTTTAACTCCTGCTCGTACCTTCATTATCCTATCCGATATCTGATACGGCCTTTTTCCAAATCGTAGGGCGTCATTTCAACCATCACCTTGTCTCCAGGGACAATGCGGATGTAATGCATGCGCATTTTGCCCGAGATATGAGCTAAAATAACATGCCCGTTGTCGAGCTGAACTCTGAACATGGCGTTCGGGAGTGTCTCGATAACGGTACCTTCGACCTCGATTACTTCCTTTGTATCAGACATATGCTTAAGCTACAGTGCTTCATTATAGGTGTTCCGATCTGGTTTGTAAAGGGTTTATAAAAGAGTTTTTATGTGAGGCGCTGAGTGTGCCCAGCGCCTCACATTTACACCGCGTGGATGCGGTCTTGTCTCAAGTGGTACTGTAGATCAGGGTCGCCTACCTCCTGAACCCTGACTAGGTCATGTCCCCGGAAAGGACCATAGGCGAAGTCAACGATGGCCATGATCAGGGATGGGGTCCCCTCCCATTTGCTGACGAACAGGCGGTTGACCTGGATCTGTGCCGGAAGTGAGCGATTGTCTTGGAAGGCGATAAGCTCACCTTCAAATCCAACGCTTACCTCTAGTCCGCCATCTGAATCGTGGCTCTCGGCTTCTTCCCAGAGTGCGAGCAGTCTGCTCCTAGCGCCCTCTGGAAACAGTAAGCCCAATGGTTTGAGCTCGCCTTTTGACTTGTGTTGCACGCTTTGCCTCCTGGTGTGGGTTTGGACTGGAAGCTAAAGTGATGCAAATCAAATAGTAGAAGCCATGCTAATAGCGTGTGCATGTTATAACACAATAAAATCAGCTAAATCAACTAGTAGTTCTCATAGCTCTCGGTCACGGCCAGAGCTTCGACCTGTTTCATGGTCTCAATGGCCACGCTGACGATAATGATCAGGCCGGTGCCGCCAAAGGTGAGGGCGTTGGAGCCACTGAAGTGCTGGGCAATAAACGGCAAAATGGCGATCATGCCCAGGCCAACGGCGCCAGCTAGCGTGATGCGGTTTAGTAGTCGCTTCAAATAAGCGGCAGTTTGAGCGCCGGGGCGAATGCCGGGAATGAAACCACCCTGTTTCTGCAGGTTTTCAGCAATTTCCGTCGGGTTGAAGACGATGGCGGTATAAAAATAGGTAAAGATAACCACCAGCAAGAAATAAACCACGGAATAAACTAGATTGCCCGGGCTAAAGGTATGCGTCAGCCAGGTAGCGAAACTGGCCAGCCAGTCCGTGGAAGCGTGCGAAAAGATTTGGCCAATGAAGCCGGGGATAGTAAGAAAGGCTAAGGCAAAAATAATGGGGATGACGCCAGCTGTGATTACCCGCAGGGGCAAGTGAGTATCAACGCCGCCATAAACCCGGTTGCCGCGCACCCGGCGAGCATAGGAGACTGGAATATTGCGCTGGCCTTCGTTTAACATCACGACGGCTGCGATCACGGCGAAGATTAAGACGCCAAAGATGATGAAGGTTAAGACTTTGCCGGTATCATTTTGAGCTAGGCTCAGGAACTGACCAACACTGGCTGGTAGCCGCGCCACGATGCCAGCGAAGATAATGAGCGAAATGCCGTTACCAATGCCTTTATCGGTAATGATTTCACCCAGCCACATCAGCAGCATGGTACCGCCGGTGATACAAATGATCATTAAGGCCCACTGGGCCAGCGACGGATGGCCAATCAGGTCGGTCTGAGCAATACTCTTGGAGGTTTGCGAAACTAGAAAAATCATGGCCACTGATTGAATTAGAGCCAGTGGCAAAGTTAGCCAGCGCGTGTACTTATTAATCTGTTCCCGGCCGCGCTCCCCCTCCTTTTGTAGGGCTTCAAGTTTGGGCACCGCTTGGCCCAGCAGCTGCATAATAATTGAAGCATTAATGAACGGGCCCACGCCCATCATAATAATCGAGAAGCTAGTTAGGGCGCCGCCTGAGAACAGATCAGCAAAACCTAGCAGTTTATTAGAGTTAAATAATGTCCTGAGAAACTGTTGCAGCTGAGCCGTATTGGGTACGGGTACCGGCACATGGGACAAGAACCGAAAGATAACTAGCAGCAAAAGCACTATTAACACCCGCTTACGAAGATCGTTGGAGCGGTAGACTTGCTTTAAGATGTCTAGATTCATTCCTTGACAGTAGCTTTCTGGGTTACGAGCTCAATTGTACCACCAGCCGCTTCCAGTTGCTTGCGCGCTACCTTCGATACGGCCGTGACTTTGACCGTTAACTTGGCACTAACTTCACCATCACCGAGAATCTTAACCGGCTTGGTAGTTGATCCAATTAAACCAGCTTGATATAGGCTGTCAGCGCTAACGGTTGTGCCCTTAACCCTGGCTAGGTCATCAAGATTTACAACTTGGTAGGAGATATGGTTAATAGCTTTGAAGCCGCGCTTCTTGGGCATACGCTTGGCCCAGGGGTTTTGACCACCTTCGAAACCGAGTCGAACACCGCCTCCAGAACGAGAGTTTTGGCCCTTGGTGCCGCGCCCAGAAGTTTTACCGTAACCAGACGAAATACCACGGCCTACGCGCTTGCGATCTGGATGGGCCCCAACTTCTAACTGGTGAACTTTCATGACTTCGATTCCTTGGTCTTAGCTGCCGGTTTCTTAGTCGCCGGCTTTTTGGCAGCCGGTTTCTTGGCGGCAGCCTTAGCTTTAGTCTCAGTCTGGGCAGCGGCCGGCTTCTCCGGCTGAGCCTCAGATGCCACTGGACTAACCGTAGCTGGCCGGCGGCTGTCAACGGACTGCAGGCTAGTCAGGGCCATGATGGTGGCGTAGGCGTTGTTAACTTTGTTAGTTGAGCCAAAGCTCTTGGTTAATAGGTCATGGATACCGGCGGCCTCAACAACACTGCGTACGGCGCCGCCAGCAATCACACCAGTACCCTCGCTGGCTGGCTTGAGCATAACCTTGGCCCCGCAGAAGCGAACCGTGACTTCATGAGGAATGCTGGTGCCGCGCATCGGCACTGTAATCATGCTTTTCTTAGCAATGGCTACGGCCTTGGTAATTGAGGTCATAACTTCGCTGCCTTTGCCGATACCGAGCCCAACGCGGCCCTTGCCGTCGCCGACCACTACGATGGCGCGAAAGCGAAAGCGGCGGCCGCCTTTTTGGACACGGGCCACCCGGTCAATCGCAATCACTCGCTCTTCAAACTCTTTGACTGTTTCAATTAAGGCCATTAAAACTCCAATCCGCCTTTGCGAGCGGCAGTGGCCAGGGCGTTCAAGCGGCCGTGGTAAATCCGGCCGGCTCGATCAAAGACCACGGCTTTAATCTTGGCAGTCTTGGCGGCGGTGGCAATTTGCTCACCGGCCCAGGTAGCTTTTTCGGTCATATTGCCTTTAATCTTGGCACCAACGGTTGAGGCGTAAGCCAAAGTTGCGCCCTTGTCGTCATCAATCAGCTGCGCCACCACATGCTGGTTGGTGATGGTGGCCACAAGACGTGGTCGCTCGGCCGTACCATGGATCTTGGCCCGGATTCTAGCTCTTTGTCTGGTTCTGGTCATAGTTTTCATAGTTTAACCTTTGGTGGCTGCCTTGCCAGCCTTGCGGCGAATAACTTCGCCCGAGTACTTAATCCCCTTGCCCTTGTAGGGTTCAGGCTTCTTGAGAGCTCTGATATTAGCCGCTACTTGGCCCACCAACTGCTTGTCGTAACCGGAAATCGTCAGGATGTTCTTCTCCACCTTGGCACTAATGCCTTCGGGCAAGTCATAGATGATTGGATGCGAGAAGCCCAGGGTTAGATTAATGGTGTTACCAGCTATGGCCGCCCGGTATCCAACGCCGTTAATTTCCAGTTTCTTTTCAAAACCGTCAGTGAGGCCTTGGACCATATTGCTAACCATGGTGCGCATTAGCCCAAAATTGCGGATGGCTTCTGGAGTATCACTTTTTCGGCTAACTGCTACCATGTCACCGTCCTTAGCTAGCTTAGTGCCAGCCAGAATTGGCTGCGACAGGGTGCCGGTTTGGTTCTTAACTGTCACGCTAGCAGGCGAAATTTCGACTTCAACGCCGGCAGGTACTGTGACTGGTTGGCGGCCAATTCGACTCATCTTACCACACCTGACAGATTAATTCACCGCCCAGGCCTTGACGTTTGGCTTGGTTGCCGGCCATCAGGCCCTTTGAGGTGGAGACAATGACTAGCCCGCGGCCCGACAACACAGTTGGGATCTGGCGTGAAGGACTGTAGATTCGGCGGCCCGGCTTAGAGATTCTGGTAATGGTTGAGAGTTGGCGCTGGCCGGCTAGGTCAACTTCAATCAGCTTGCCCACGACACTGCCGGTGACTTTCATCCCGCCGACAAAACCTTGATCAACCAAGATTTTGATAATGGCTTCTTTGATACCGGAGTGAGGTACCATAATGGAGTCCCGGCCAGCCATTAGACCGTTACGGATGCGGGTTAACATATCTGCAATTGGATCAGTCTGCATCGCTCTCTCCTACCAGCTCGATTTAGTTATGCCAGGGATTTGACCTCTAGAAGCATACTCGCGGAAACAAATTCGGCAAAGACCAAACTTACGAATATAGCTGCGAGGACGACCACAGATCTTGCAGCGGTTGACCTGGCGAGTCGAATATTTAGGCTTGCGCTCAGCCTTGACAATCATGGAAGTTCTAGCCATTATTCGTCCTTCCTAAAGGGAAAACCCATTAATTCTAATAGTTTCTTAGCTTCCTCTGGGGTCTGGGCGGAAGTGATGACATTGATCTGCAAGCCATGACCCTTAGAAGCGTCTTCAAAGGCAATCTCGGGGAAAATAGTTTGATCGCTGATGCCCAGACTGTAATTGCCTTGGGCGTCGAAGGCGCCGGGATTAATGCCGCGAAAGTCGCGCACCCGCGGTAAGGCTACTGCCACCAGGCGGTCAAGAAAGGCATACATGCGGGCACCTCTTAGAGTAACCTTTGAGCCAATAGCGTTGCCTTCGCGCAGCTTAAACCCAGCTACCGAGTTCTTGGCTTTGGTGGAAACTGGAGCCTGGCCAGAAATAGTCGCCAAGGTTTCAGACACCGTTTCTAGGTGCTTAGAGTCACCAGTCGCCCGGCCAACGCCCGAGTTTATGACCACTTTGTCAATCCGCGGGACTTGGTGCAAATTCTGGTACCCAAACTCAGTCATCAGAGCTGGCACCATTTCTTTCAAGTATCGATCGCGTAAGCGGTTCATTTCACTACCGCCTGACACTTACGACAAATGCGCTCTTTGGTCTTACCCAGCTTATAGCCAACCCGCGTGGGCTGCTTGCAGCTGGGACACATTAGGGCCACTTTGCCAGCTGGAATAGGTAGCGGAATTTCCAAAATGCCGCCCTTGGGCTGCTTGTTGGAGGGCTTGGTGTGGCGCTTGACTACGTTTAGGTTGGCCACCACTACCTTACCGGCGTCAGGCAGAATCCGAATGATTTCACCGGTCTTACCGCGATCGCGGCCAGCTAGAATTTTGACGTTGTCTTGTTTCTTCAGTTTCATCACAAGACCTCCGGGGCTAAGGAAATAATTTTCATATAGCCACCCTCACGAAGTTCGCGGGCTACCGGCCCAAAAATCCGGGTGCCGCGCGGATTACCACCACCATCAATCAGGACAGCTGCGTTGTCATCGAAGCGAATCACAGTGCCATCTGGGCGCTGGATGGGCTGACGGGTGCGCACCACCACGGCCTTAACCACTTCCTTCTTCTTGACGGCGGCGCCTGGGTTAGCCACTTTGACGCTGGCAGTAATGACATCACCAATGCCGGCGTAGCGGCGACCAGACCCACCTAAGGCCCGAATACATAGTAGTTCGCGGGCGCCGCTATTATCAGCCACTTTTAGTCTGGACTCTTGTTGGATCATGATTCCAGCTCCTCGGTGGTTAGCTTGCGCGTCACAGTCCAGCGCTTGCGCTTCGACAAGGGCCGAGATTCAGCGATTTCCACTAAGTCACCCACCTTGTAGGTACTGTTCTCGTCATGAGCTAGGTACTTACGGGTAATAGTGAACTTCTTGCGGTAAAGCGGGTGCTCTTTGACCTGGCCGACGGCCACGGCCACAGTCTTATCCATTTTATCGGAAACCACTTGGCCTTGGAGGGTTCTCATGATTGGTCCTCCGCTCCTAGTTGGCGCTGGCGTCTGATAGTGAGGGCCCGAGCTAATTGCTTGCGAGCAGCTAGAATTGACTTGACGTTCTTACTTTCCTTGGTGCGGCTAGCTACAATCAGGTCAGCTAGGGCCGTGCGGCTGTCCTTTACCAAGCTGTCTAGTTCTTTATCAGTTTTTTGGGCCATATCACTTGCCTTCATATTATTCCTCTCCACCTGGCGTGTGCCGAACCAAGAACTTGGTCTTAACTGGCAGCTTGTGGGCGGCCAGGCGCATGGCTTCGCGAGCGACATCTTCGGTGACCCCGGCCATTTCAAACATAATGCGACCAGGCTTCACCCGAGCGGCGTAGTGATCAACAGCGCCTTTGCCACTACCCATGCGGACTTCGGCCGGCTTGGAAGTTATGGGTACATCAGGAAAGATCCGAATCCAAATTTTACCACCCCGCTTGACGTATCTGGTCATGGCCCGACGAGCAGCTTCAATTTGACGCGAAGAAATCCGATCACCGGTTTCAGCCTTTAAAGCATACTGACCAAAGCTAATCTCAGAGCCGGCCATCGCCACGCCGCGCAGGCGACCTTTTTGCTGTTTCCGGTATTTAGTTTTACGTGGTACTAACATGTTAGTCTCCGCTCTCCTTGTAGACCCACACTTTGACGCCGATGGTGCCGTAAGTAGTGTAGGCAATGGCGTAGCCATAGCTAATGTCGGCCCGAATCGTATGCAACGGAATACTGCCTTGGTGAATGGTCTCGCGGCGAGCCATCTCCGAACCATTTAAGCGGCCAGCGACAGTCACTTTGGCGCCTTTAGCTCCCGATTTAATGGCGTTTTCAATGCTCATTTTCATTGCCCGACGGAAGGAAATCCGACGTTCCAGTTGGCTAGCAATGTTTTCAGCTACTAGTTGGGCGTTAGTTTCGGGACGCTTAACTTCCTCGATTGATACCTTGATGTTGGTGCCAGCGATTTTTGATAAGATCGATTTTAATTCTTCGGCTCCAGACCCGCCGCGACCAATCACGACGCCAGGTTTTGCGGTATGCACTGTTACTACCAGTAGATTGGGTGAGCGCTCAATATCGATGCGCGAAACACCAGCCCGCTTGCCCAGTTTTTTCTCGGCTGCTCGGCGCAGTTTGATGTCTTGAACCAAATAATCAGCATAGCCAGTCTGGGCAAACCACTTCGATTGCCAGTCTTTATTAACCTGGAGTCTTAAACTAACGGGGTTAACTTTGTGACCCATTACTTTTTCTCCTCGCTCTTAGCTGGTTTCTTGGTAACTGGCTTGGTGCCGGCTTTGGTTTCAGCAATAGCTTTGCTGGGGGTAGCTTTAGTCTCAAGCTTTTGATCGGTAACCACAATCGTCAGATGGCTAGTGCGATGCAAGATCCGATTGGCTTGGCCGCGGGAGCGGGGACGAATGCGCTTCAGAGTTGGACCAGCGCCCACTAGCACCGATTCGATAGTGAGATTCTTGCGCTTAAGGTTATGATTATTCTCAGCATTAGCCACGGCCGAATCCAAAACTTTGCCAACTACCTTGGTAGCAGCCTTATTAGTGTTAGCTAGAATTTGTTCGGCGCTAACTACATCATGGCCACGCACCAGGGCGGCCACCAAATTAAGCTTGCGCGGTGAAGTTCGAACCATTTTAGCTTTAGCTTGAGCCATCATTTGCCCTGCTCCTTGGCTAGCTTACCGCCATGGCCGCGGAATTTGCGGGTTGGAGAAAATTCACCCAGTTTATGGCCGACCATGTTCTCGGTAATAAAAACTGGGACATGGACTTTGCCGTTATGAATTGCAATCGTACGGCCAACCATCTCTGGAGAAATGGTTGAAGACCGAGCCCAAGTCTTGAGCACGGTTTTATCAGCTGGAGCCAAAGCTGTAATCTTCTTTAGCAGCTTGGGATCGACATATGGGCCTTTTTTGAGTGAACGACTCATTAGCGTCTCCTGCCCTCGTTACGGCCACGAACAATCATGGCGTTAGTAGCCTTGCGCTTGCGAGTTTTGTAGCCCAAGGCCGGGGCACCCCAAGGGGTAACCGGACCCTTACGCAAGCCAATATCTTGAGCACCTTCGCCACCACCGTGACGGTGATCGACTGGATTCATGGCCTTACCACGCACGGCTGGACGCCAGCCTAAGTGGCGGCGGCGGCCGGCTGAGCCATAGGTGATGTTCTGGTGGGCTTCATTACCAACGCTGCCCAGAGTAGCAGAGCAGTTCTCATTAATCAATCGGACTTCGCCGGACGGTAGACGCACCTGACAAAACTGGCCTTCCTTAGCCACCAACTGGGCTTTGGCGCCGGCACTGCGCACTAACTGGCCGCCGCGGCCAAGCGTCATTTCAATGTTATAAATTTGCGAACCGACTGGCATCGCCTTGAGGGGCAGGCGGTTACCGGCTCGGATACCAGCTTCATCGCCATTAGACAGCTTAGCGCCAACTTTCATGCCGCTTCCGGCTAAGATATAAGCCCTTTGGCCACCTTCAAGCTCAACCAGAGCTAGATTAGCAGTGCGGTTGGGATCGTACTCGATGGCAACGATCTTAGCGCTGGTCCAAGGTGCCTTAAAATCAACCAGACGATAGGCGCGCTTAACGCCGCCGCCGCGGTGACGAACCGTGATCCGGCCTTGGTTATTGCGGCCTGAACCGGTTTTTTTAGATACGGTTAAGGACTTCTGCGGTCGCTTCTTAGTAATAGCCGAGTTATCAGCGCTAGTCATGCCGCGGCGAGCTGGAGTGGTGGGCTTGTACAATTGAACAGCCATTACTGGGCTCCCTCAAATAGCTTAATACTGTCACCCTTCTTCAGGGTAACAATGGCCTTCTTAGTATCAGCCCGCTGGCCTTTAACCTGTCGAAACTGCTTGGCTTTGCCTTTAACTACCAGCATATTTACGCCTGTAACCTTAACCTTAAAACTGTTTTCGACGGCGTGAGCAACTTCAACTTTATTAGCTCTAGTCGGGACTTCAAAAACGTACTTGCCGCTTTCGGCTAGGCCGATAGCTTTCTCACTAATTTTGGGGGTCAGTATTAACGAACGGCTCATGACTTGCCCTCAATCTTCTTAGTGGCGGCCTTAGCTGCCGGCTGCTTGGCGGACGCCTTACTCTTAGACTCGGTTTCGGCCTTGGGCTTGGCAGCAGTTAGCCAGCCGTTGATCTGGTCTAGGGCTGGCTTGGTAATAACGATGGTGTCGGCGCTCAAAATGTCATAGACGTTCAGATATGTGGCTTGAACTAGAATCACGCCAGGCAGATTATTGGTTGAACGCACCAGCTCATCGGACTTATTGTCTGAGACCAGCAGCATCGAGCCCTTGTCAGATAGTTTTGATAATAGCTGGGCCATATCCTTGGTCTTACCGGTAGCCGCTAAACTTTCGATGACAACCAAACTGCCGTCAGCAGCCTGAGCCGATAAAGCCTGGCTAATAGCTTGACGCTTCATTTTGACTGGAATCTGAACACTATAATTCTCACCGCCGGTCGGACCGAAGACGACACCACCACCGCGCCAGTTGGGTACCCGAATAGAACCAACTCGGGCCCGGCCAGTACCTTTTTGCCGCCAGGGCTTGCGGCCGCCGCCACGGACAAGGCCGCGGGTTAGAGTTTTGGCACCAGCGCTGCGACCATTGGCGAGGTAGGCGTTATAAGCTTGCTTCAACAGTTCATGGTTGGGAGTTTGCTCAAATACCGCCTTATCAAGCGAAATTTGCTCAGATTGCTTGGTGCCAGTCTTAGAATAAGAAGCAACTTTTACCATTACAGACCTTTCACCACCACTAGGCCACGGCGCGGACCGGGCACTGCGCCCCGGATAGCCAGCAGGCCCCGCTCAGCGTCTACTAGTGCAACCTTCAAATTCTTAGTCGTGACCTGGGAGTTACCCATCTGGCCAGCCATCCGCATGCCTTTAAAGACGTGTTCCGGATAACCCGCCCCAATCGAGCCCGGCGCCCGATAATTATGGGAACCATGGGTCTTGGGGCCAGTGCTGAAGTTATGACGCTTAACGGTACCAGCAAAGCCTTTGCCCTTGCTGGTAGCTGTCACCTGAACCTTGTCACCAACCTCGAAGCTTGTGACTTCGAGCTTAGCACCAACCTTCAGATCAGCGGCCGGCTCGTCAAAACGGAATTCGCGCAGATACCGAGACTCCCTACCAGAGGCTTTTTGGTGGCCAGCTTGGCTTTTACCCAGCTTCTTAGCGGCACCAAAACCGACTTGAATGGCCTCATAGCCATCCCTATCGGTAGTTTTAACTTGAGTCACGGTGCAAGGACCAGCTTCAATAACGGTCACCGGCACAGCGGCTCCGCCTTCATCAAAGATCTGAGTCATTCCGACTTTTTGACCAAGTATGGCTTTCATTAGGCACAAATAATGCTGGCAATCAGCCGGTATCCCATCGGACCTGGCCAGTCACCAGTGAAATTCCTTCTCACTTGTTAGATGGGGATTGCTCCCCTCGTGGCTACCAAAGGATCTTATCAGCAATCCAACTAAGCGTCAACAGATTTATAAAGCATAAACGCCCGCATAATGTTGCAGGCGTTTTGCCAAAGAGGTGCCAGCTGCCGTTAGCTAAGCCCAGCAAGTCAGTGGGCTAGGTTTAACTAGGGGCAGTGGAGTAAAGGTGCTGATGTACGCCTCAAGCTTGCGGGTTGGTTTTAAGCCGCAACCAAGGCGAAGCTCCTAACGTAAGGTGTGAGCTGCTTGCCTCGTCTGCTAGCACCAAGTCCAAGACTATAGGTGCTCACGATCTCTGCCACCGAATTTGGGGTGCGGGGCAGATTGTACAAAATCACTCGGTTGGCCGCAGTGGTCTTGTGCTTTCTACGAGCGGCTTTGCCGAGTTTGATACGAAGCAAAGGGTCAGCCCCGGTGCGGAAAAATTCAAGTCGACCCCGATTGGCCGATCCGCAGTGGTAAACAGCTATCAGTGAGTCAGGGGCTATCTGCTCCGGGAGATGCAGACGCACCGCTCGGTACAGTGTTGTACCCAGTCGCACTAACAGCTCAGAGGCTTCACCGTTGTCGATTTGCTCGATGGTCGGCCTAACCTCTGAGACTCGTGTCTCCTTAATCAGGAAAGCCATATTTTTCACCTTTCAGGTACACTCACCTCTTCGGCAAGTTGCAATACTATAGCACAATCAGTTGACAAAGGCAAGCGTTTTATGGTATAAACAAACATTAATCCCACGAGGGATATCTATGAAGAAAATCCAAGATTTAAATTTAATTGAATTAGTGCTCTTCTACCTGGCCTTATTTGCCATCTACGTCATCATGCCCAGCAATTTGGTGACCCTGCGTCGCTTTATTGCACCGGTTATGGCAATTCTAATGGCCATAATCTTAGTCCACAGCCTGCAGTATCTGAAGAAGCGCTAAACTGTAATACTAATGAAGACGCCAAAGCCGGCTAGGCCGAGCAGAGCAGCTACTAGCAGCATGGCGTATTCGATTTTGCGATCGATCCGGAAGTGATCGTGCATGCTGAAGATGATGCCGAGAATCAATCCGATCGGAATTACTGAGTGACCATTGATTTTGATCCAAATGGTCCCGAGCGTGAAATACAGTAAAAGCTTTAAGAAATAAACGCTGTCAGCTTCAACTTTTTGTTTTTTTGGCACTATACCCTCTTTCGACACAGGACATGGACGACATAGCAGGACACGATAGATGTCCAGAAACAGTGAGCGCTAGTCGAGTCAACATGTACTCCCATTCCCCCTCCTAATGTTATTACAAGCATAAGAGTAACAACTATGCTTATGCTTTGTCAATGCGGCGTCGGTAATCAGCTTTCATAATCAGTAAACCATCATCGGTGGGGTGAATATGTAACCACAGGCCTTTTCGCCATTTCAAGCGCTCTACCTCTTCTAACGGCAAAGTAACGTGGTACGAGCCGCCGCTCCTACGACCAATTTTGCCAAGTATCCGTAGGTAGATCATTTTTTTTATTCTCATAACGTGTTATATAACACGTTTATTTCAGAAAATAGAAGAGGAAGTAAATGAATCCTACCTTAATAGTGAAGTTAGTTATCAGTTACGACAGTCTTGGTTTGACCGTTAACCGTCACGGTTGTGGTGGTGTGGTTGTTGTTGGAGCCACCGTTAGTAACTTGATGATTGCGGTTACTAACATTAACGCTGGAGCCATCATTAGACACATCCACGGTACTGGAGCTGTCGTTGACACTACCGTCTCCAGACTGAGAATGATTTTGCTCAACAGTGACTTCTGGCTCTTTGGTATCACTCGAAGCTTCAAGGGTAGTTTCATGACTAACCTGAAAATCGTTATTACCAATGTGTTTTGTACCGGCCACCATTCCCCTTACCTGCATTAATTGGGCGTAGGCCAGCGTGACTGCCAGCGCAAAAGCGGCTGCCACCAGTAAATAAAAACGCCCCCTGCCCTTCATCAATTCCGCCCAATTCATAGTTTCATTATATCTGATAATAGTCATTTGTCACCCCCATGATGCTTATGCTAGCCCAAGCCAAAAACTCCCAATCAGTGAACAGCCTTTTAACAGCTTGCCAGGCTTGACAAAGGTTTTACCTGGGAATAGTCTAAGCGTAACCACATAGTGGAACTAGGTGGATGCAGGTTTGTTGGCCAGGGGAGGCCAACTAAGCAACCTGGCCGGGTGGCAAGGGTCCCTCGCCGTTCCCACCACTGCTGATGTCGCCTCCTGGCGCACGAACAGATCGGCACCGGCCAGATGACCTGGGCAATTATCGCCCAATTGACAGTTGCTAGCTGACCGCTAGCTCAAGCTATGACCGGAGTGTGTTGCCCCTTCCGCCCGAAGACACACACAGGCGCGTAGCCAACTCCGGTCAGATGACGGCACGCCTCGGTGTGCCATTGGAATGGTCGGCCTGGTGATATGGATGTTGCCAGCCACTTCGCTCCGCGCATCCCCCATGCCCGCAGTGGCGAAGTTTGCCGACCAGTTGTGCCGGGAGTGTCGTAAGGAGCTAGTGCGACCAGAGACCAAAGGATCCGCGTTCGATGGTCCCCCGGCCGTTCGCTACATCCGAGTAGGCGACGAGGCATCCCCTCGCTCGACCGAGTTCGAACTTCCCGTAGTACCAGTGCGGTCGCATCTCCGGGTGTTAGCTCCTCTCTCACCCGGAGATCGACTGCCCATACCTCGCTCGCAGCGACAGCTCCTCCCCGTAGCTGTCAACGCTGCCTCCCTGGGTATTTTCTTCCGTGGGTGCCCGGGGAGGCACCTTCAGATCCGGTTCCGGGACGCCGCGGTGCCCCCCACGCTGCGCTGTGAACCGAAGAAGGCCGGCCCGAGATTCGTCTCACGGGTCTCGGGTTCGGCCGAACATCGACCCGGCCAATGATTGAATAAAGGAGGTGGCGACTAAATCCCTTCCTTGCCAAGACCATGGCATGTTGAGCCCCTGGGTTATCCCAGGGGCTCTTCCAATTTTAGTCGGCTTGATAAAAGGTCTGTCCCTCGAGCTCAGGCGGCAGAAAACCCTCCTTAGGCTCAAAGCCAGCTTCCCATTTATAATCTTTGCCGTAATCGAGCTGTTTCATTAGTTTAGTTGGCGCATTACGCAACTGCAGCGGCACTTCAGCTAGCGGATGGTCTTTAACGGCACGCTGAGCGGCTGCTAGAGCATCGGTCGCTGCTCGGGATTTGGGCGCCGTAGCTAGGGCAATAGTAGTTTGACTGAGGTTAAGTTGGCACTCGGGCAGCCCAATGCGTTCGACAGCTTGAAAAGTGGCCACGGCTAGAACCAAAGCTTGGTTATCGGCCACCCCGATATCTTCGGAGGCAAAGATAACTTGGCGGCGGGCAATAAACTTCGGATCTTCGCCGCTGTCTAGCATCCGAGCCAGATAAAACAGGGCGGCATCGGTGGCTGATCCCCGCAGCGATTTAATATAGGCCGAAATCAAATTGTAGTGATACTCGCCGGTTTTGTCATACCGCAAGCTGGTCTTTTGCAAAGCTTGTTTGATGATCTCTGGTTTAATTTGGGTACCACTAAGACTGGCAGCCGTTTCTAAGCCGTTAAGCGCCACCCGGGCATCACCGGCGGATAGATCAGCTAGCAGCTTGGCCGCGACGGGAGTAATGGTTTTGCCCGGCAATTGCGGCATGGCACGTTCGATAATGGTCAAAATATCACTTGCATCTAGGGGCTCGAGGGTGACCACCCGTGAACGTGATAGCAGCGGACCAATGACTTCAAACGACGGATTTTCGGTTGTAGCGCCAATCAGAATAATGGTGCCGGTTTCGACGTGAGGCAAGAAAGCATCTTGCTGGGCCTTATTGAAGCGGTGAATTTCATCGACAAACAAAATGGTTTGCTGGCCGAGGCTGCGGCGCTGCTTGGCCCGCTCGATAACTTGTTTAACGTCGGCCAGACCGCTGGTTACAGCCGACAGTTCTTCGAAAGCATAATCACCAGTTGAAGCAATAATCCGAGCCAGAGTAGTCTTACCACTCCCGGGCGGACCCCAGAGGATCATACTGGTGGGCTGGTGCTTTTCAACGACGGCTCTTAGAAACTGATTTTTGCCCAGTAGCTGCTCCTGACCAACTACATCTTCCAGACTTTGCGGGCGAATGCGATCAGCTAGGGGCTTGGCTGTAGTTTCTTCGAACAAGTTCATACTGTGAGTATAACGCCAGATTGCTTAGTACAGGAGCATAAGCGAATTATAAAATGGCGAGGGGCCGATCCACGTCCTGTGGATCGGCCCCTAAATGCTAACCAAGCCTTGCGACTGGTCAGCAGGTTTGCTTTGTGGCGTTATGGTGCCACCCCTTGTCTGCTGCACGGAACGGTGGGGAGGTTCCGTCTGAGTCTCCAGCAGCTGATTAACTCAGAACTGGCGTCGACCGGGAGATCCGCAGCCTTTTGAGCTACGCCCCCTTGGAGACCGTCACCGGTCGACGCTAGCGCCCGTACGTTCTATGCCCCCAAACGGATCTTTCGATCCGCGGTAGAACGTCGGTGCTATCCCGCGACAGCAATTGCTGCTGTGGCGGGAGAACTTCGCTGGCCGGGGTCCGGAATCCCCCCGAATTTCTGGACCACAACGGCCAGCGAAAAATGTCCCCGCTCAGCGCGTGACCCTGGCGCCCGGGCTGGGAGCGGAGAGCGGGGACGAAGTTGCTACTTTTGCGCAGCCATATCAAGAATCTACTCCTGATACGGTCGCGCAAAGTCTGTCAAGGTAGGTATCTATCTTATGCTAGTCAAGCGGCGGCGGTCAAGACTTAGCTTTAACTTTTGGTGGGCTCAGCTGGCTTATTGTTAGGCGGAGCTGAAATTGTGCCGGCGTCAGTGGTAATTGGCTCTTTGGCGCCTTCATCAACAGCCTTAATAAGGGCATCTTCGAGCTTCGCCTGCGGGCTGCGGCGCGAGCGGCTGGTTGAACTTGAACTATTGGCATTACTGCGGGCAGCCGCAGCCGCTCGGGCCGAGCGCTTCTTATACTCCAGCTCAGTGCGCATTTCACTAATAAAAGCGATTTTATCGCGGGCTGCACCCTTGAGCAATTGCGAGTACTGCCGCATATTGGGGACGAGTAGCATCTCGAGCTTGTTCTGACTGTACAGGTAATTAACTAGACCATGGAAGTCGCCATCACCGGTGACAACCACCGCCTTATCGTACTGTTGCTGGTCAATCATCACCTGAAGGACTAGCTCGGCATCGATATTGCCTTTAACGTTGCCTTCTTTGCCTATCACAACTGGTTTAAAGATAATGACGAAACCGGCTTTCTGCAGGAACGAATACAGATCTTGGTTTTCGGCGATGTAGCCAATAAACAAATAGGCCACGGCCACCTTGTGCTTGGCCGCTAGGTATTCACGAAACTTAGCCCAATCAACACTCCAACCCAGGTTTTGGATGGTCATATTGAGATTCTGAGAGTCGATGTAGGCGTAGTTTTTATTAACTGATTTAGATGTAGAGTTATTAGATTCTAAGCTCATAACTTAATGGATTATATCATTCATAAAGTTTTTCGTCAATAGTTTAGAGCGGCCCTAGGCGGGCCGCTCATGATCCGTCACCGATCTTAATCGGCGCAACTTTTTAGGTTTCAGCTGATGCCGCCAGTTTTCAGCCGCTGCTTGCTGTCGCTCATCACCATACAGCCGAGCTAACTCGGCCAGATAATTTGCGGCCTGACGAGCAGTTTCAGTGTCCGAAAGTTTTATGTACACCGGGATTAAGACTAAAAGCAGTTGAATTTCAGCCTGTCTGGCCTGTGCTCCCTGGGCCAAAACTACGGCGTCCTCAGCTCGCTCCAGACACTCTACCGCCGGCGCCAACTGACCTTCATTGAGAAGCATTTGGCCCCACAAACCGACGGTAGCTGCCCAAGCCAACGGATAGCGCTCGGGATGATTTACGCCCCCTAGGCGCTCCAGGGCTGGATCTAACCACCGGTCAACAGCCTCTTTATGGCTTCCGCGCAAAGATTCCAACCTGGCACAATCACGCCACAGACTGGCAAAGTCCTGGGGATCAATATTTTTGTCGATCGCCCGGCGAGCCCGGCTCAGCCAGACACCAGCCTGAACAAAATCATTCTTGGCCAGATAATCCCTAGCCTTTTGCTGGGCATCGCGCCAGGTTTGACCCGGCTGCAAGCCAAATACTCCAGGACTATCTTCGGGTCCAGCCACCACCTCACCTCCCCCATCGGTGAATTCAACAAAGTACGCTCGGGATCACCGAGTATGCATTTATTATAGCTCAATCAGTCGCATTAAGTCTGGGCTACTTGGGCTGGTCCGCCAGCTTACGACTGCGGCCTTCCCAGAACTTTTCGGCTTCCTCTTCCATTTGATCCAGACGCTTGTAATAATCGGGAAATTCTTTGAGATGGGCGTGAGCAATCCGACCCGTCATCTCGGGATCATCCATAGTGACATTAGTATCCTCGCCCAGCTCCATGCCGTGCTCCAGTTCAACTTCTAGGCCGCGGGCAAACTCCCACAACGTGATCTCGGTCCAGTCAATGCCGATGCGGTCACCAATTTCTTTGGCTTCGTCATCGGTAAATACTCGTTTGTGCTCAAAAACTAATTCAGCCTCATTCATTGCCAGGCTCCGTTAAGCTCAGGCTATTGTACCTAGCCAGACTAGGCTTGCCAAGCTGGGTTGCGGCCGGACAAAGCTAATAGCTTGTCTTGGGTGGTGGCGTCGGCTGCCACTTGCACCTGTGGCCCCAGGGCTCCGCCGCTGCGCCATTGCTCAGCCTGCGGTTTAAATAATTCATAGGCGGCGCCCGCTAAATCCTCCGGCAGATTGCGGTTCAAGCCAGCGCCCGCTGATGCATCCCAGCCATGAATAGTAATATCAATAATCATTTGACCCAAGTAGGCCTCAGCCGGCGTATCGCCGAAACTGAGATGAACGATTGATTGGGTGTCGGCCAGATCGTTAATTGATTTAACTGCCTTAGCAGACGCCTGAGCCCAGGATTTAGTTGGATCAGACCCCGCCACGTCGCCATCATACTTGGTCCCAACTTGGGCTATGGTCTGACCGGCTAACAAATCTGGAATCCACAGTATTTCACTGGTGACGTGATTAACTACGGCCTTAACATCCCAGTCGGTATCCGGAGTTGGCCGGGTCCAGGCTTCGGCCGGGATACTGCTAACAATCCGGCCAAAATTATTAATTGCTGCTATGAGGGTTGCTTTTGAGTCCATGAGGCCATTGTAGGCTGCGGCCGCTATAATGAAAACATGAATATTTACGTTGGCGGCGTTAACGGGGTTGGTAAATCAACTATTTTGCGCCGAGCCGCAGCTATTGATCCAAATTTTGAGATTATTCATTATTCAGCGGCCGTCATGCAGCTCCTGGGCTTGCAGCCGGGTGACTACGAAGCCTTCCATCAGCTAGCTATGACTAAATGCAATCAGGCGACAGCCGAACTGATGA
>CAYYRL010000004.1:0-2348 GCA_964474165.1 uncultured Candidatus Saccharimonadales bacterium | reverse complement strand
TTAGTTAATTTCGTCAGTACGATTCAGGCTTGAATCAAGTAACGGTCGCTTTTCATGGCTGGCGACCGCACATGCCCAGCAGCTTATCTTGCAAGCTAGCGTCAGCCGGCACGTTGATTGCCGGACCAAAGATTTTCATTTGGCGCCAGTTGTCGACTTCTGGCTTAATTTCGTCCCACATTCCCTGAACTAGCCTGTCTGGCAGCTTGGTATCCGCGCCGATTAACTTGGCTATGTCATAGACCCGGAAACCGCGAAAGCTAGTGATGTGCTTAAAGTACTCCCGGCAGGGCCACTCACCGTAGCTGAGGTGAACAGTTTTATCTAAATCGGCAGTTTCAGCCGCGGCCATAGCGGCAGCTGCCAATTGCTGGTAACTTGCCTTTGGGTCATTACCCAAAAGGTCACCATCATATTTAGCGCCGACTTCGTCAGTTGTTTTACCAGCCACTACCTCAGGCAACCAGGCGGTGTCATAGGCGTGATAATTGATAATGTCTTTAAGAGTTAATTTGGACCGATCTTGGGTCGATCCCAGCTGAAACCAGTCTGGAAGCTTCAAGCTCCACTGGTCATCTTTAATCTGATTAATTACTGCCACTAGGGCTTTTTCGGACTCGATATAAACTTCAGCTTCGGTCATGCTCATATCCTCTTAGCGCATCTAGTATGCCACAACTTACTGTCATCCGCATTAGGAAGCTTGTTGTTGACTTACACAAGAAATTGTGCTAATAATAAGGCACCTACCCGAACGAGTGTTGGAGGAGGTGAACATTGAGATATATCGTTGAACCATCGTACCGAGCTGGAGATTCCAAGGTGATGGATGCAGTCACCAACAAACCGGTCTTCCAGGGCTCACCCCGCGCGTGCAGTCAGGCAGCTGAAGCACTAAATGAGGGCACAGCTCTCGACGCCGAGAAATGGCTGTCCATGACGAAGGCGCTAATCATCCCGCGCGTTCGCGATTGCCCCTTGCCATGGGCCATAACGCCTACGCCGTATGGTGCGGACGTGACCTCCCAAGACGGCAAGGTAATCGCTAGCTGCCAAGACGGTGACCAGGCACTTCAGCTGTGTCAGCTTGCCCACGAGCTCGAGGACGAGTTGTCCCAACACGACTGAGGAGGGCAGTATGCAGATCCAAGCGGTTGTGCAAGCTGTCCACACCGGCCATCGCGGTCGATTTGCGGCCGCCACGGCCACCGGTGTCTACGGCTCTGTTACCTTCTCTCTCGAGCATCCAGTATGGACCGAGGGAGTTGACCCCGAACCAGGGGAAATTGTTATCCTGGATGACTTGCGTCGCAAGCAGTCAGGATGGCGAGCTCACTCCGCCAGGTACATGCGTCTGGAAGATGAAGAGCTATACAGAAATACCAGAAAGCTCAGCAACACCAGCACCCAAACAGAGGGAGACAGCATTGAGCATCCAGATGGTATCCACCACGCGCGAGGAGAACCCGGCTAGCGAAGCACAGCTTCGTTTTGCCGACCGCCTCGGCCTGAAGGTAGAGGCAGGAGCTACGCGTCGCGGAATCAGCATCTTGATCTCTCGCGAGGTCAAGCGCCGCGGCAAGCAAGCGCTGAAGGACTTCCAGCCGTTTGTGTACCAGCTCGTCAAGCACCCCAAGTACGGGGACTGCGAGATTGTGCGCATTGGCGAGCAGACGCTCAAGATCACACTGGCGACCGAAGGGGGCACCGGCTCCAAGAAGGTCATCGACGCCATGTTCTTGGCCGAGTGCATCAAGCTCGAGGACTAGCGCCTCGACTGGGGCCCTGGGAGAAATCTCAGGGCCCTTAGCTTTTATAAGTAAAACCCCCGGCCTAAGCCGGGGGACGGGATTGGCGCACCTTGCGTTGGGATTCGGATTGATACTGGCGATTCCAATCGTTTGGAAATCGATCGGCCACTGGCTGCCTGGTGTAGATGCTCAGAGGTTGACGCCGAAAATCTGACCATATTTGGATCATCAGGATGACTGCAATCATGATGTTGGCGGCGCCTACTGACGTCAGAGCGTTGAAGTCACACCCGCCAAAGGTAATCAGCATCACGCCGCTAGCAATCACCATTGCTGTAGTGACAACTGCGAGCTGCAAGGCATCTTCCCTGATCCAGTTATCTCTGGCAATGCCCTGGATGGTCAACAAGAAAATGCTGAGGTAGGTAACGTAGCCTGCTAGGACTAGAAACCAAATGCCAAGCAATCCACCCATGTACCAATTCATCAGACTCCCCTCTTTTGATGAACGTGCTGAGATACTACAATAACAGTTCGGCTTGAGTCAATAAACGAAAACAGCCAGCCTGCTTCTCCGAAGAGAGCAGACTGGCTGCG
>CAYYRL010000003.1:25114-35416 GCA_964474165.1 uncultured Candidatus Saccharimonadales bacterium | reverse complement strand
GCCATTTTGGCAGCCATTGTCGGCAGTTATTTGATTTATCACTCTCTGGCAGCCGGACCATATACATCTCAGGAAGCCGAGACTACTAACTTGAATGCTCCGGCAGCAGGAGTAGTAGATGCCACTGCATCAGGAGGCAGCGCCCTAGCCTTTGGCACTACCTCGGGGATTACTGCTTGTCCAAGCGCTACTCCCATCCCCATACAGGTCAGCGACAATCCTCAAACCATCGTCAGCGCTCACCCTGCCGGTAGCGTCTACCTGATTAAAGCTGGTGTCCATAACGGTTTTACATTTTCCCCGAAGACCGGTGATACCTATTGCGGCGAGCCCGGCGCCATTCTAGAAGGTGGTAATACCACCCGCTTCGCCTTTGACGCCAATGGAGCTGCCAATGTCACAATTATCGGGGCCAGTAATCAGGCATTGCTAGAAATCCGCAATTATCATTCGGGGTCTGACGACACAGATTTCCAGGCCCCCATCCACGATAACAGCGTTGGTGAGGATAACTGGCTAATCCGCTACGTCGATGTCCACCATAACTATCCCTCTGGCATTAATGTCAACGTTGGTACCCAAGTTCGCGACAGCAAAATCCATGATAACTTCACTTTGGCCATTTCAGCCTACAAGGCCAGCAACATCGTCATTGATCACAATGAGATGTACAACAATGATTCCTCTATGACTGTCAGCTGTGACAATGAAGCTGGGGCGATTAAGATGAACGTCTCCTACCAGATTACTTATAACAACAATTACATTCACGACAACGGCTGTGATGGCTTATGGAATGATGGCGGCATGACCATTCCCAATCCCAACGCCACCTTCCTGCAATACACCAACAACATTCTGATCCACAATGGAGGGTTGGGTAAGGGCTCGGGAATCCATCACGAAATCTCTGGGGGTCCCTGCACTATTACCGGTAACTACTTAAATAACAATAACTTTGATGGTAATCCGGCTACAATTTCGGCCGGTCAGATCTTTATCTCCAACTCCTTTGGCTGTGAAATTGCCAACAATACCATCGTCGGGGCCAAAGGTGTGGTGTTTGGCGACTACGACCGCAGTGCCGACTGTACTGCTACGCAATGCCCGATTAATAACGAGAATGTTCACGATAACAGCTTTTACTTCAATGGTACGGGAATAATGGCTGGCGGCAGCTGCTATCCATCTAGCTTGTGCACCATCATGACCAATGGCACCAACCATTGGCAAAATAACCATTACCATATGCCGAACACTAGTGCCGCGGTCTTTTCCTGGCCCAACACCCTAATTACCAAGACCCAGTGGCAAGCCCTTGGCTTTGACACCACCGGTACCTTTGATAACAACACTGCCGCTCCAGCGCAACCGGCCTGGTCGCTGGCATACGGCTCTGCCTCATCAACCATTAGTGTGCCCACTAGCAGTAGCTATGTAGTCTGGAGCCGGATGATGGCAGCTGATGCCAGCAGTCAATCGTATGGACTTAGTCTAGACAATGGCGCTTTGATAAGCGTCGGCGGTAGTGGCCTTACGCCCAACAGTTGGACGTGGGTAAAGTATCAAAACGGCAACCCCAGCAGCCCAATTACAGTCAGTTTGTCGGCGGGCGATCACAGCCTGGCTCTAATCGGCGTCAAGCCAGGCGTCAAGGTTGACCGAGTGCTGATGTTATCAGATAGCTCCTGTGTACCATCTGGAACGGGAGACAACTGCGCTGTCAACAATACTCCGCCCAGCGTGACTGTGTCCGCCACACCTACCACCTTAACGCAGGGGCAGGTAATGACACTCAGTTCTACGGCCTCAGATAATGCCGGTAGCACCATTACCAAAGTTGACTTTTTTGACGGCTCAACTCTGGTTGGAACCGATACAACCAGTCCTTATTCGATGACCTGGCAAACCAATGCCAGCACCTCAACTGGTGTCCATACCATGACAGCCAAAGCCACCGATGCCGTTAACTTAACCGCTACATCAGCTCCAGTGAGCGTAACAATCAATCCTGCAACCACGGATACAACTCCGCCATCAATAGCCCTATATGCTCCGGTTAACAATGCCACGGTGTTCGGCTCAACAGTTACACTCAACGCGTCAGCCTCAGACAACACCCAGGTCGCAAGCGTCAGCTTTAGTATTGATGGCCAGCCCATCGGTGGTCCAATCACCACCGCCCCTTACACTCTGACTTGGGATTCAACAACGGTAACAAACGGCCCCCACATAATTTTGGCTACTGCTACGGACGCAGCCGGCAACCAAGCCGCTGACGGTAATGCAATCACAGTCAGTAATACGCCACCGGCCGACACGACGCTCCCAAATGTCAGCCTGACGGCACCCACCGCCGGAGCTATAGTTTCTGGTGCCAACGTGGCTCTAGCTGCTACCGCCAGCGATAATGTTGCCGTAGCCAACGTGACTTTCCGGGTGGATGGGGTAGTCATTGGCGCAACTGATACCACCAGCCCCTACGAAGCGACATGGAATACAACTGGGGCCAGCAATGGGAGTCATACCGTAATGGCCACTGCCACTGATAGTTCCGGAAACACAAACTCCAGCCAGTATGCAGTGACAGTTCAAAATGGCGACACTACGCCACCATCAACGCCAACTAATCTGACAGCCACAGCGGCAGCCTATAATAAAATCAATTTAAGCTGGACGGCTAGCACCGACAATGTCGGCGTCAGTGGCTACTACGTGGTGAGAAATGGGGTGACGATTGCTCAGCTGGCTAGCGTTACCAGCTACAGTGATACTACGGTAACAGCCAATACGGCTTATAGTTATTACGTCTTTGCTCGCGATGCTGCCGGCAATACCAGTGCAAATTCCAATACTTCCAGCGTTACCACACCGGCAGCACCGACTGCACCATCTGCCCCCACCAACCTAACGGCTACGCCCGCATCTTCCAGCCAAATTAACCTCGCCTGGACTGCCAGCAATGGTGGGCCTACCACCTATAAGATTTATCGTAAGGTCTCAACTAGTAGCTATAGCCTAGTGGCCAGCCTGCCGGCAGCCAGTACTTCATATGGTGATACCGGGCTATCAGCGAGTACCAACTATAGTTATTACGTTGTTGCCACCAATAGTATTGGTTCCAGTCCTCAATCCAATACCGCCAGTGCTGCTACCCAAGCACCACAAACGGGCATAATTCAGGGCTATGTTTACGACGGCAACGCCGGGAACGCACCTCTGAGCGGTGCCACAGTGTCATTAAGCTTTGGTGGCAGCACCCACAAATACACCACAAACAGTGCTGGCTTCTACCGGGCAACGGCTGTGCCGGTGGGTAGCTATAGTGTTCAGTACGCTAGCAAGCGCAAAACCACCATTACACTGACATTGACGGTAGTGGCCAATCAAACAACTCTCAAAAATGTGACCCTAACTAGATAATGGAAGGGAAGATGCAATCCAGTTCAAAACAAATTAATCGGCAGCGTGGTGTGTGGCTCGGCCTGCTTTGTGTGGCGGTTTTGGGGATAATTTTCGCAGCTATATTTGCTCGCCAGGATAAAAAGCACCCGACCTTATCTAATACACAGGCCTCAGCCAATGTGACCATTACCAAGTCTGGTTTCTCGCCGGCTGTTATTAAAGTCTCAGTCGGTACCCGGGTCATTTGGACAAACGGTGACGTTAACCCCCATCAAGTAGCGGCTGATCCATACCCCAAGGATAATTCTATCCCCGGATTTAATAGCCATGTGGTGTTATTACCGAATGATACATTTGGCTTTGATTTCTCTCGAGCCGGCACTTACACTTATCACGACGAACGTAACCCCCTGAAGTTTAACGGCACCGTGATAGTTAAGTAACCGGTCTCCAGCAGCAGTTTTTCTGTTACTTACAATGCTTATGCTTGTACAATAATGGTTGAGCTTGTTATGATTTGGCCAGACTCCATTGTTGAGCCCTGTCGGGTTCCCAAGGCCGGAGTCCATTTTATTGTAAATTGCTTAGATTGAGGGGAATATGAGCACAACCAGCACCGATGCCGAAATAATGACCAGTCACGCTTTGATGGCTGACGCCGCTGTCATAGACAAACCCGCCGCCAGTCTGCCCATTGCTCTAGACGCCGAGGACATTCGGCCCAAAATTAAGCTTGTGCTCAAATGGGGGATTATTTTTTTGGTTTTAGGAGTCTTTAGTTTCCTGGCCATCTCCGGCAAGCTAGCTTCGACTAACTTGTTTACGCCAGGCTTGTCTCTGTGAGCAAATCCGGTCGCTGGCCGCATCACTTCTACTATCGAATGCTGTTTGTGATCCTGTTTTTTTCCATCATTATGTTTGCCATCGGATTTGCCGACCAACAAACTTGGGCGCTCTACCATTCGATCTATTTTTATATCCTCTTAGCCTACACCTGGTTCGTGTTGATCTTGCTCTTCCTGGGAGAAATCCGTCCTGACAAGTTTCCAGGATACGAGAACGAAAAGATTGCGGTCCTGATTCCTAGTTACAACGAAGAGCCAGAACTATTCAAACAATCGCTGCAGTCGGTGATTGATGCTAAGGGCAACAAGGACATCTTCGTCATTGATGATGGCTCAATTAAGGGCATCCGGGGCGAGACAATGCGCCGATTGTGCGCCGAGAAGGGCGTCAGCTTGCATGTCTTCGGGGCCAACAAGGGTAAACGCCACGCCCTGCATCATGGGGTGTCGCAGCTGCTAGCCGGCCATGATTTTGTGGTCACAATTGATAGCGATACGGTCCTCGACTCCGATGCCTTAATTCGAGTGGTCGAGCCTCTCAAAGCTGAGAATGTCGGCGCGGCCACCGGTGACGTCCAGCTGCTCAACGAAAATCAGAATTTTGTCACCAGAATGGAAGGGTCTTATTACTGGATTGGACTGAACATCTTCAAACAGGCCCAGTCAACCCTAGGGCTCGTTGTCTGCTGCAGCGGCTGCTTGGCGGCCTACCGCGCTGATATTATGACCGGCATCATCGATGAGTTTGTTAATCAGCAATTTCGCCGCCAATCCTGCACCCATTCTGAGGATCGTCATCTGACTAATCTGGTACTCAGGGCTGGATACAAGGTGAAGTATGCCCCGATGGCCATTAGCTACACCCACGCGCCAGATACCACCAAGGGGTTCATCCGCCAGCAACAGCGCTGGAAGCGTGGCTTCATCCGAGAATCAACTTATACGCTGACCTACGCCTGGAGGACACATCCAATCTTGTTTTTCCAGATTCTGCTGTGCGAACTGACAATTCCATTTTTTGCCTTCGGGCTAATGTTGGCGCTAGTGCTGACGCTAATCTCCAATCCTGCCCGATCTCTACTAGTGCTACTACCAGCTTGGATTATCTTTATGTTCGTCCGCTACCTGCCAATCCTCTTTACCGGCAAGCGTAAGATCCCGGGGTTGTTCATCTACATGCTATTCTATGAGCTGGTGCTGTACTGGACCTTTATCTACGCCTTGTTTACGGTCAGAAATCGCAGCTGGATGACCCGGTCATGAAACGTCTGCGGCAGCGGCTAGGACATTATCTGGGCTACTACTCGTCGCTAATTATTTTTGTCTGCTCACTAGCCATGGTTTACCTCGCCTGCGTCTATGCCATGGGGGGATTGCCCAACCGCTACAACAGCTTTTCTTATCTGCCCACCAACCTCAAAGCCAGACTTTATCAATTGCAACATCTGCGCCAGGCAGAGGCTACCGCGGCCTCAAGCCAGCCCGTAGCCCTGCCAATTCTGTTGTATCACGGCATCAACTCCAAGGCTGATTTTAATCAAAAGACTGAAGGCTATGATGTCTCATTGACTAATTTTTATTCCCAGATGCTGTACCTCAAAAATCAAGGCTACAACACCATCACCACCACCCAACTGGCTGACTATGTGGCTGGCCGGGCGCCGCTGCCACCCAATCCCATTATGATCACCTTTGATGATGGCCAAAAAACCAGTTATTATGCCAGCCGCATAATTCTGGAGTCATTCGGGATGAAGGCGGTGATGTTTGATATCGTCGGGGCTAGCTTTAACCATCCTGGTAATTACTACCTAACTAAGGCCGAGTTGCGCGACATGATGCGCTCTGGCAATTGGGACATCCAGGCTCACGGCTATGATGGCCACGTCATGGTTGATGTCGCCCCCGGCCAGGTCGGCAGCTTCTATGGCAACAAGATCTGGGACCAGGCCAGTGGCCAACTGGAATCTGATGCCAGTTATGACGCCAGGGTCAGCCGAGACCTCACTAAGGCCGCATCCGCGCTTGAGGCTGAACTCGGCACTAAGGTTAATTCCTTTGCCTACCCCTACGGTGATATCGGAGAGAATTCAGCTAATTACCCAGCGGCCGAAGGTGTGCTACTGACGGCTTCCCAGCAAAAATACCAGTTTGGCTACATACAATGGTGGCCCAGCCGTGGTTATAGTCAGAACTTGATCAAGCCCGGCATGAGGACCTTTTTGTTAAAGCGGCTGACCATGGGGCCCGACTGGTCAACCCAAAAGCTCAGCCAAGCCCTCCAGATTGGCAAGATCAGCCAATTGCCGTACCAGTATACAGCCGCCAGCGCTGACAACCAGATTAATCTCTGGGGAGACGTCCAAGCTGATGCTGGTGGCTTAGTACTGAAGGCTACCGGGCAATCATCAGGTGCCGGCGTGATTTTGGACGGCACTACTGGTTGGCAAAATTTCAAGCTCAGTGCCGCTCTAGAAGATAACAATAATACTAACGTCAGCGTGGTCCTGAGATACGTCGACAGCAATAACTTTGCCAGCTGTAGCTTCGACAAAAGGGCCATGGCGGTCGCTATTACCCAGGCTGGCATCGAGCATAAGTTAAAAACCGTGCCCATCAAACTAGCTTCCGGGCCGGGGACAACTAATCAGATTTCAGCCGCCACCGCTGGTCATAGCATAACTTGTCAGGCTGACGGCAAAACTGTGAGTGCCAGTTTACCAGCCGGCAGTTTATTTACTAGCGGCAATGTCGGCCTTATAACCTACAACCCCTCACTTGGTAAATCTTATGCCCGCCTGTCGGAACTGGCAGCCAGCCAAGAGTAATAAGCCAAAGCCTTATAATAGATGGTGGGAGGTTTTTTATAAAAACGGTTATTAATTGGTTGAAACAGCACTGGGTCTGGCTAGTTTCGGCGACAGCCCTATGTCTGGTACTGATTGCGGGCACGTCCTACCTGATTTATGCCAGCTCTAAGCCTAAAGCTGGTCCTAAGGTTGTGGTCGGCACCTCAAATGCAATCAAGCAGTCGGAAACACCGGTCACGCCTGCCCCCAAAGTCGCATCCAAAAAACCAGCTCCCAAACCGGCATTGCGGGTGGTGGTCGGCGACAGCCTAGTCACCGAGCCTGGTTTAAGCAGTAATGCCGGCCTGTTATACTTTGGCGGCTTTGAAGGCAGCCCGTGGCAGACAACTATGAAGGCCGTAATTTCCGGTGGCAACGAACATTACGACATTAAGCCCGGGGTGGGCTACGGCGGCAGCCGGGCCATGCGTACCCACTACGCCGCCGGCTCTTACGGCGATCCATCGGCCCCGGCCGGCATGAGCGCCACCATCTTTAAAGTCCCACTTAGCACCCGCGGCGACATGTACATGCGCTATTTGGTGCGGTTTATGTCTGGCTTCCAGTTTGCAAAATCCGGCAAGCTGCCGGGCCTGGCGGGCGGCACATCTAACACCGGCGGTCAGGTGCCGACCGGATATGACGGCTGGAGTGGCCGCCTCGATTGGACCAGCGGCGGGGGAGTCATTAGCTATTTGTATGTTCCGGGCATCAAGGATTATGGTTTGGAGCTGCAGTGGCAAGCCGGCGGCCAGACCAAGCTGCTGGCAGCTGGTAAGTGGGAATGCTTAGAACTCAGGTATGTGATGAATACGCCCGGCCAGGCCAATGGCGTGGCTCAGGGCTGGATTAACGGGCACTTAGCTCTCGATCGCCGCAACCTCAACTTTCGCTCGACACCCAACCTGGCCATCGATAATTTATTGTTCTCAACGTTCTTTGGCGGCGGCACCAGTGATTTTGCTTCACCGATCAATCAGTACGCTGACTTTGATAACTTTGCGCTCGGCACTCAGCGCCTTGGCTGCCCCAAATAGGTTGATGAAGGGCTATTATGTTGGGTGGATTTTAATTGCTGCCAGAATTTGTTACCTAAGCTTAGTGTTAAAATTAGTCCATAGCCGTACCATACCCAGCGAAACCAGGGTAGATACAGGTGTTGACCAAGCTTAATGGCGTGGAAAAAGATACCGATCATAGCCGCATCGCTAATGTAGCTGACGTAGCGCCACCAGGATCGGTCTTCAAACTTATAATGAAGCTCGTAGAGCATAAAGGCTAGCCAGCAAACCAGGCCAAGGTAGATCCAAACCAGCAGATTTGTACCGACGTGATAATGGTAGCTACCCAATGGCAAACCGTGACCCTCGGCCCATAATTTATAGGTTAATAGCCCCGGGTGGAGCAGCAGGCAAGCCAGCACTACCCAGCTGGTCAACTTAAAATACCAGTCGATCGGATCGGCTGGCTGTTTAGCTACTTGGCGTACCAGACTGGTCAAGTAATGACTGATCATCAGGCTATAGGCCAAGAGGCCAAACAGGGGAAACCAATCATGCCAAGTTATAGCGCCGAACTGCCAGTCTAGTAGGTAGCCCCAAACATAGATGCTGAGACCGAAGCCAATAGCCGCACTGCCCCAGGCAGTTAGCTTGACCCAAGCCGCCTTACTCAACGGTCAGTGTGCCAACCTGGCCTAGTTTGCGGTGATTGCCGATCGAGCAATAGAATTCGAAGCTGCCCGTTTGATTGGCCGTGAAGGTCACGCTGTTGGTCTGGCCCGGACTGGTGTCCGGAATCTGCACATTTAAGGCGTCAATATTGAAGTTGTGAGTCATATCCTTGGTCGTCATCTTGATGGTGACCTTGCTACCCTTGGATACTTTGATGGTCTTGGGCGAAAAGTAATAGTTGCCGGCCTCAATAGTAATTGTGGTTTGGTTGTTGGTGGTGGTTGTTGTAGTGGAACTACCATTAACGGTGGTGGTGGTTGTCGACTTGTTCGTGCTCTCAGCCGTCCCGCCGGAATCCTGACTCGGCGTTGTTGATTGAGTGCTACTTTCCGTCGTAGGTGCCGGATTCTTGGTCTTACTTTGGTCATTGCCGCCGCTGGCAGCCAAGGCAGCAACACCTCCGATGACTAGAATCGCTACTACACCCCCAATGATGGCGGCTTTTTTCTTATCCATAAACCCTCCCCTTAAAGTTACAAGCCGAGCAGCTGGGCCTTCTTGGCATCAAAGTCGGCCTGAGTAATCACACCTTGATCCTTCAGCTGCGACAGCTGTGCTAGCTGGGTGTAAGCGTCCTGGGTGGCTGGCGCCGGAGCTGCTGCCTCGGGCTGGGGATTATCAGCCGCCCAGCGCTCGGCTTGGCGTCTGGAGACATTATTTGATACGTGGGTGGCGGTACCGGCGATGACAGCTGTGCGGGCCATACCTCTAATTAAACCTGGCATATCTTAGATCCTCCTGAATTAGTTTAGTTCGGCGGCGGCGTCGGGATGAATCCGGCCGTCGGCAATTAAGACTCCACCGGCATCAGTGATAGCTTGCTTTAATGGAATCGCCCAGACATGTTCAACAGCCAAAATGCCAGCTGCTGTGTTGTCATTGAGTAGGTCTGAAACTTCAGACACATCATCAGTGTCCAGCTCAGATTTTTCTGGCTTATATTTAGCGGCAAACTCGGCCACTACCGCTTCGCCGGCCTCATCGACAGCCACCTTAGTAACATTGCCGTCCTTATCTTTAACTACTAGGCCCAGTGCAATCAGTTTAATGATGTCCTTATCGATGGCCTCGCCCAAAGCTTTGAGAATGCTGCCATCAAATTTATTGCCTTCAAATCCGACAATTATAAAATCTATTGGTCCGCGCATATTTTTGTCTCCTTACCAATTATTATACGCTGATCCTGGCTTGATTTCACTCCTTATACCGGCGATAATATAACCAAGCATAAGGGTAATAATGAACGCCAGTTCGAGGCGCTATCAACGTTTTGCTACCATCCAGGCAGTCCTAGCTGCCATTGTCGTATCTGGTTTAGCTCTGCTGTACAAGCTAAAGCCAGATTTGACGCGTAATTCCGGAGCCGCCTTCGCCTGTCTGATGCTATCGCTCTTAGTGGTAGCTTACTACCTCAGTTTTCACCAAGTCCTGAAATACCACTTCGAGAAAACATCTTCAATTATCGTATCG
>CAYYRL010000003.1:15624-25014 GCA_964474165.1 uncultured Candidatus Saccharimonadales bacterium | reverse complement strand
GGTACCAAACTGGATGATGACAGCGGGGTTAGTCTCAACGAGGAACAAATCAAAACCCAGGCCTTAATGGCCAGTATGGGTGAGGGCGTAATAGTAGTGAATGCCCAGCGCCAAATTCAATTGTTTAACCGCGCTGCCCAGACCATGACTGGCTGGGACGAGAACTCCACCCGCAATCTGGATTACCGCACAGTACTCAAATTAAAAACCGCTCGCGAACAAAATGTCAGCGACAACGAGGATCCGTTTGTGCGGGCCTGGCGTGAGCAAAAAACTATAGTTTCGACCGATCTAGCCATCACCACCCAGGGCGGGCGTAAGGTGGATATTAGTTTGACCGCCTCACCAATCTTTGACGATAAGGGCCAGGTTACGGGCGGCATTGCCTTGTTTCGCGACATCTCAGCCGAGCAGGAGATTGATCGCCAACGCAATGAATTCATTTCGACAGCCTCCCATGAGATGCGCACACCGATTGCTGCCATCGAAGGTTATTTGTCGCTGGCTATGAATGGTACCACCGCGACTATTGATGAGCGGGCCAAAGGTTATCTGGATAAGGCCCATGATAGCATTGAACATTTGGGCGCCTTGTTCAAGAATCTGCTGGTGATTACCAAGCTTGAGGACAAGAAGATAGTCGATAAGAAAGAATATGTTAATCTCAGTCAGCTGCTGGAGACAGCAGTTTCCGATATGCAGGCCATGGCCGCCCAGAAGGGAATCCTGTTGCAGTTAACCAGCGGCTCACAGTTAGTTAGCGGCTCCCGGCAGCTATTACCGGCCTACTACGTCAAAGTCAACCCCGAGCGCCTCAGGGAAGTGGTCATGAATTTAATCGAAAACGCTCTTAAATATACGGCCGAGGGGCGAGTGGCTATCAACTTGACTGCCGATCGTGACACCGTCACCATCAGCGTGGCTGACACTGGCATGGGCATCGCCCCCGAAGACTTGCCGCACCTGTTCCAGAAGTTTTATCGCATCGATAATTCGGCCACCCGCACCATTGGTGGCACCGGTCTTGGGCTCTACATCGCTCGCACTATTATTGAACTCTACGGCGGTCGGATTTGGGCTGACAGTGTCCTGGGCAAAGGCTCTAGCTTTAATTTCCAGTTGCCAAGAGTACCTAGCGAACAAGCCATCGCCATGGCGCCGGTCGCACCGGTGACTGCCGGCGGAGCCACAGTAACAGCTTCCGGGACCGCGGCGCCGGCGGGGCCAGCTGGGCCGCCAGCGCCAGCCAGACCCATGTTTGTACCGGGACAACCGACCACCATCGCCACCTCCGCCACACCCAAGGGACTAGTACCTCAGCCGACGTCTATGGATAGCGTCAAGGCTCCAGCCGAGCAAAATGCTAGTCAACCTGCCAGCAGTTTGGTAAGCTTAAGGACAAAGACACCATAGTATGGCCAAAATTTTATTAGTCGAAGACGACATCAATCTGCGCGACATTTATAGTGCCCGCTTTCAAGCTGAGCAGTACCAGGTAGTGACAGCTTCCGATGGCGAAGAGGCCCTGGCTACAGCCGTGCGCGAGAAGCCGGACCTAATTTTGCTAGACGTCATGATGCCCAAGATTTCTGGTTTTGATGTCCTCGATATCTTACGCTCAACCCCTGACACCAAGGACACTAAAGTCGTCATGATGACGGCCCTCGACCAACAAACCGATAAAGAGCGCGGCCAGAAGCTGGGAGCCAACGAATACCTGATCAAATCGCAAGTCACCCTCGAAGACGTCGTTAAGACCGTCAAAACCCTGCTTAGCTAACTTGCCTGTTTACTGCCTGAGCTTGTCGAAGGCGGGATTTTGCTTTCACGGCACCGCCCCTCGACTTCGCTCGGGGAATAAAGGTATGATTCTCTGGATGAGACTCAATCAATACATAGCCAATGCCACCACTTTGTCGCGCCGGGCGGCCGATGTGGCCACTACCCAGGGACGAGTAATCGTCAATGGTCAACCAGCCCAGATGGGCCAATCCGTTGCCGATCGAGACGAAGTGATCCTGGACGGCCAGAAGTTAACCGTAGCACCGACAGTTACAATCGCTTTCAACAAACCAGCTGGTTTGGTGACTAGTCGTCAGGGGCAGGGGAGCGACACTATTTATAATGTGGTGCCAGCCAAGTATCAGACGCTGCAACCAGCTGGGCGCCTCGACAAGGACAGCTCAGGACTATTGATCCTCACCAATGATGGGTCGCTAGCTAACCGGATTATTCATCCCAGCGGCGGTAAAACCAAAGTTTATCAGGTGACCCTTAATAAGCCGTTGTCAGATGCCGATGCCAAGCAGTTAAAACAGGGGATAGAACTAGAAGAGGGGACGTCGCGCCTGGAGATTTTGAAACAAGCTGGCAGTGAGCTGATAATTTCCATGGTGACCGGTTGGAATCGTCAGATCCGGCGGACCTTTCATTCCATTGGCTATCAGGTAATGAACTTAGAACGCACGGCCATTGGGCAGCTGCAGCTTGGCGATTTACAGCCGGGGCAATCGCGGCCCCTAACCGGTGAGGAAGTGGCGTGGTTCAAATAATCATTGCGCTGCTAGCCGCCCTGCAGCTAACAGCTTTAACGGTCATTAGCCCGGTGACAAACTGGCTGGTAGATCAGGCTAGTTATCATGTCAGCCAGCTGCAGCCGGGTGTGACGGGTTATAAAACTCTGGGCACCCCCGCCGGATCAGCTCCAAAGTTAAACCTATCGGCTAGTGGCGCCATTGCCATTGATGCTGGTACCGGCCAAGTGCTCTATGCCAAGAACGCCGCCAAGGCGCTGCCAATCGCTTCGATTACCAAAGTCTTTACGGTGCTGGTTATGCTGCGCGATCACAGCCTTGATGAAACTGTGACTGTTCCAGTGCTGCCAGCTTACCCAGCTGGCGCCGTTGTTCTAGGTGCACCAGCCGGTTCTAAGTTTAAACTTAGCGAGCTTGTGAAAGCGGCCTTAATCCCATCCGATAACGATGCCGCTGACAGTCTGGCCATCCATGATTCGGGCTCCGTCAAAGCCTTTACCGCCAAAATGAACGCCCTTGTGGCCGACTGGAAAATCACTGGTCTGCACTTTAGTAGCGCTAGCGGCCTCGAAGATAATGATAATTATGCCTCGCCTGCAGCCCTGGCAGCGGCGGCTAGGTTGCTGCTCAGCAATCAAGCCGCAGCCAGCATTACCAGTAGTCAAACAGCCACCATCAGCGACCAATCTGGACACACCTACAACCTAGCTACCACCAATGAGCTATTGAAAAAACCTGGCTTTACTGGTATAAAGACTGGTTATACACCAGCTGCTGGCCAGTGCGTCATAGCCCGGGCTACAATTAACGGCCACCAGGTCATCACTGTGATCCTTGGCAGTCAGGACCGGTTCGGGGAAACCGAGCAGCTAGTGAATGCTATTAAAGAGGCTTACTCATGGCAGTAACTCCGACCGTCGCCATCATCGGCCGGCCCAACGTCGGCAAATCAACACTTTTCAACCGCCTGGTTGGCAGTCGCAGCGCTATTACGGCGCGGGAGAGTGGCACCACCCGGGACGTTGTAGTGAGCAAAGTTAACTGGGGTAAGTTTAACTTTACCCTCACCGATACCGCCGGATTGGATGTGGCCGGTGATGACATCGATAAGCAGGCCCGCCAGCAGCTAGAAGATGCCGTTAGAGCTGCTAGCGTTGTAGTGGTGGTTGTCGATGGCACTACTGAAGTCACAAATCAGGATCGGTTGGCCGCCAAGCTGGCCCACAAAAGCCAAAAGCCGGTCATCTTAGCTATCAACAAATCTGACGTCAAAGGTGCTAGTGCAAATTTCCAAAGCCTGGGGATAAAGGATCAAGTTAAGGTTTCCGCCATCCACGGCGCCGGCAGCGGTGATCTATTAGACCGCATTACAACCCACCTGCATAGGGTGGGTGACGAAGAGCAATCTAAGGTTCTGACCTTGGCCTTGCTGGGCCGGCCTAATGTCGGCAAATCTAGCTTGCTCAATGCCCTCACCGGCAAAGCTGAAGCCATTGTCTCAACTACCAGCGGCACCACCCGTGATGTGCGCGCTGCCACCTTGGAGCAAGGCGATACCACCATCCAGCTATTGGATACTGCTGGCCTCCGCCGCCGCGGCAAGATTGAATCCGGCGTTGAGAAGTTTAGCGTCATTCGCACCGGCGATGCTATCGACAGCTGCGATGTAGCTATCGTGGTTATGGACGCTACCGAACTGGGTACGGCCGGCGATCAGCATATTGCCGGCATGGTCAAAGACGCCGGTAAAGGCTTGATTTTGGTTATTAATAAATGGGATCTGCCAGAGAAGGATGATAAAACTCAGGCTCGGGTAGCCAAGCGCCTAGCAGCCGACTTCCAGTTCGTTTGGTGGGCGCCGCTAGTATTTACCAGTGCCACTACCGGACTCAACGTCAAACAGCTGCTGGAGCTAGCGACGGAGATTTACCAGCGGCGCCAGCAGGCCATCACCACCGGACCACTCAACCGCGTGGTCGAGGAAATGGTGCGTAAGCATCCACCGGCCGGCCTCAAGCGGCTGCAACCCAAAATTAATTACGCCACTCAAACTGGTTCTAATCCGCCAGAATTTACTTTCTTTGCCTCCCACCATCAGGTGCTGCACTTCTCATATCCCAGGTATCTAGAGAACGGCTTGCGCCAGGCCTATGATTTTGCCGGCACGCCGATTGCGCTAAAATTTAGATCTAAGCGGAGGGGAGAGTGAAGTTAATCGTCGGCCTAGGCAACGTTGGTGATAGTTACAAAAACAGCCGTCACAATCTGGGATTTCGAGTAGTAACTAAGCTGGCCGAAGATCACAGGGCCAAAATTATTAAGAAGCCGGTCTGGCAAGCACTGCTAGCTATGACCGAAGTCAGTGGCCAGCGGGTGGTGTTTCTAATGCCCACCACCATGATGAACCTCAGTGGCAGCGCCGTTAAAACCGCTGCTCGGCACTACAATATAGGCCCCGAGGATGTGTGGGTAGTCTATGATGAACTGGACTTGCCGTTTGCCGAAATCAGAGTCAAAGACGGTGGCGGCAGCGCCGGCCACAATGGCGTCAAATCGGTAATTGAGGCCATTGGCCCAGACTTTAAACGCTGGCGCATCGGCATTGGCAAACCGGATAATAAAGCAGGCACAGTTGATTGGGTACTTCAGAATTTCACACCAGAAGAGCAAGCCAAAGTGCCCGAGATAGTGGCATCAGTAGCCGAACAAATCGAACAAGCCTTAAACCAATAACAAAAGTCCGAGCAGGTGGTTACTCGGACTTTTGATACACCCTTCAATACCATCCGCACAAGGCGGGTATATTCGACTCCTTTAATATGATGGAGACGCGGATTGAAGGGACTGATCCGCCAGCGGCTACCTAAAGGAGGGTGCATTTAGGGTTGCCTCGGGCGGATCGGTGATGCTAGATTGTTAAATATCACAAAATTCAGGTATGCGCATGATCTTAACACACATTGTCAGTATTGTCAACACTTTTTATGCAAGTTTCTACTTATAGTTACTCCGATTCCCAGTACCCAGATCTGCTGCGCGAAATTAACTCAGCGCCAAAAACTTTGTATGTTTTGGGAGAACTGCCAACTGGCCCCTGTGTAGCCATTGTCGGTACCCGGCATCCCACCGAGTATGGCCGGCGGGTAACCTATCAACTGGCTTCAGAACTGGCCCGGGCTGGTATTACCATCATTAGTGGCCTAGCTTACGGGTTGGATACTGTGGCTCATGTCGGGGCCTTAGATGCTGGTGGTCAGACTGTAGCCATTTTGGCTGGTGGGGTAGAGAAGATTTACCCAGCTAGCAACCATTCTCTGGCAGCTCGTATTGTGACTGCTGGCGGGGCACTTATTAGCGAGAACCCTGATAGCAAGGATATGCACAAGGGCAGCTTTGCCATCCGCAATCGCATCATCTCCGGCCTATCGCTAGCTACCATTGTTACCGAAGCCTCGGCTGGCAGCGGCTCTTTATTAACTGCCGGCTATGCTCTCGATCAAAACCGCTTGCTTATGGCGGTGCCAGGTAACATCACTAGCCCAACTAGCGCTGGCCCCAATAATTTAATTCGCTCGGGCGCCACCCCAGTTACCAGCAGCGATGACGTCTTGCAGGCTCTCAACTTTACCCGCGCTGTTCCATCGCAAGCTGTGCCCAAGAGCTCCGACGAGGCTGTGATCTTGGATTTGTTGAAGCAAGGCCTCAGCACTAGTGATCAATTAATAAAGCAAAGTCAGTTGGATGCTAGCCAGTTTGCCAATGTGATTACCCTGATGGAAATTACCGGCAAAGTTCGTAATCTCGGGGCTGGAACGTGGGTGGCTCGGTAACCTGATTGACAGATTATAGTTCTTATGATAAAATGTGGCCATCGCACTCTGACAAAAATCCCCAACCCCCAAAGGGGAAGTCATGATCCAAAATTACCGCAAACACTTGGTACTTGTGACCGGCGTCTTGACTATGGGCATTGTCATTGCCGGCAGGTTCGAGCACCAGCAGCGCCAGCGCGCCACGGCCATGGCCCGTAGTTTGTTGACCACCATCGACGCCCTGAGATCCGGCCCCATCGGGCAAGCGCAGCGCGACGAAATTCTGCGCATTCGTGACCAGCTGATCGGTCTGTCAAACAAGATCGAGAAGCAGCTCTGGGCTGACATGATGGTTGTGGTGCGAGAGACGCATCCCAATCTTCTCCGGCGTCGCCTTGTGCACGCCGCCTAGCAAGGAGAAACCATGCCTAAGCCGCGCAGGCCGCCAGAGTTCAGAGCTCGGTCCCGCCGCGGCCGAGACCGAGCTCGCTACTGGGTGGCTCGCGCCAACCAGCGGACAGAGAGCAAACGGTAAAGCTTGCCCCTGCACTCCAGTGCAGGGGCAACCACCCGAGTCCACCTCAGGCGGATTCAGGCGGTTGCAGCGGGCGGAAGACTGGAACCGATGAAGATGCCCATCTTCAAGCAAGTCAGTCTGCGATGGGCGGAGCAACGCAGACTAAATAAAGCTCAGTGGCTGATGGACGACATTGGCTCAGTAAAGATCAGCCCCGGGGCCGATGAACTTCAGCCCAAAGAGCTGGAGCGGTTGCGACAGACGGTCGAACAATTGGAGGCCTTGTGCCCCAAGTTGCCGCCAGCTGTCGCCAGGACAGCCAAGAAACGATTGATAGTCGGGCACTACATGCTCGCAACTGGAAGTCGCCGCATTGGCAATCCTGACCTTCATGGCTACGGCTCGCCGTAGCCCCGCGGCCCGGACACTTCGTCCGGGCCGCTTCATTTATATAGAAACTTGTATATAGAAACTTGGCAACCAGATCCCGGCTTGGTAGAAAATCCACTTGCATAACCTAAATAAATCGCTACGATAAGGATCGTATGAATAAGAATGTTGTTGTCGTTGAGAGCCCGGCCAAGGCCAATACTATCGAGAAATTCCTTGGCAGTGGCTTTACTGTGCTGGCTAGCTACGGCCACATTCGCGACCTGCCCAAGAGCAAATTGGGCATCGATGTCGAGCATAATTTTGCTCCCGAGTACATTATTCCCAAAGGTTCCGGCAAAGCCTTGAACGCCCTCAAGTCGGCTCTGGCTGGCGCCGAAACTATTTACCTAGCCACTGACTACGACCGTGAAGGCGAAGCCATTGCTTGGCATATTTTGCAGGCCATACCGGCCAAGAAGGGCCAGACGGTGGAACGTATAACCTTTACCGAGATCACCGAACCCGCCATTAAGGCCGCCATCAGTAAGCCGCGGCAGATCGATCAAGATTTAGTCGATGCCCAGCAGGCCAGGCGCGTCCTCGACCGTTTGGTCGGCTACTCCCTCAGCCCAGTGCTATGGAAGAAAGTTCGTAGCGGCTTGTCAGCGGGCCGGGTCCAATCGGTAGCCCTCAAACTGATAGTCGATCGCGAGCGCGAAATCCTGGCCTTCAAACCAGTCGAATACTGGAGCCTGGCGGCTGAGCTGGAGACTGATAAGAAGGAGCAGTTTACAGCTGAGCTGAAGATCGATAAAGATCAGCCCATCGGCTCTGCAACCAATGCCAAGGCGGTGGAGGCTAAGCTAAAAGCCGCCACTTACACCGTGGCCGAAGTTGATAGTAAAGAAGTTAAGCGCTCACCAGCGCCGCCGTTTATTACCAGTTCCTTGCAACAAGAAGCCAGCCGCAAACTCAGTTTTAGCTCCAAGAAGACCATGGTGGTGGCCCAGCAGCTGTATGAAGGCATTAATCTGGCCGGCCAGCACGTCGGCCTAATTAGTTATATGCGTACCGATAGCTATAATCTCAGTACTCAGGCCACCGAGCAGGCCAAGCAGCTCATTACCCAGCTCTACGGCGCCAAATACGCCTCAAGCAGCGCCCGGATCTATAAAAAGAAGGTCAGGGGCGCTCAGGAGGCCCACGAAGCCATCCGGCCGACGGATCTGAGCCGTAAGCCAGATGATCTGTCCACGCACCTAACAAAGGATCAGCTGCGGTTGTATCAATTGATCTGGCAGCGCACCATGGCCAGCCAGATGTCTGATGCCCAGTACCTACAGCGCGGCGCTAATATTGAAGCCGGGGAGTATACGCTGAGGGCTAAGGGGCGAAAGACGCTGTTCGAAGGCTTCACCAAAGTTTATACCGAAGGCCGTGACGATGAAGCCGATGACGGCGATCAGGCCATGCCCGAGCTAACCAAGGGCCAGAAGCTGAAGCTAATCGAGCTACTGCCAGAACAGCACTTTACCAGCCCACCACCCCGATACTCGGAGGCCAGCTTGATTAAGGCCCTGGAAGAGAACGGCATCGGCCGGCCCAGTACCTACGCGCCAACGATTTCCACCATTATTAGCCGCGGCTATGTGGTCAGTGAGAATCGCCAGCTGCAACCCCAAGAGATCGGTATGATTGTGACTGACTTACTTAGCCAGCACTTTCCGTTTGTCGTCGACGAAACCTTCACAGCCGAAGTCGAGGACAAACTCGACGACATTGCCGAGGGCAGCAAGGCCTGGCAGCCGGTCATCAAAGAGTTCTACGATCCGATGAAACTCTTGATCGATACCGAAACCGATAAGATCGAAAAGATCAAAATGCCGGAAATTCCGACCGATGAAAAATGCGAGGTCTGTGGCAAACCGATGGTAATTAAGACCGGCCGCTTCGGTCAGTTCATGGCCTGCACCGGTTTCCCCGAATGTAAGAACACCAAACCTTATAACAAGCCCACCGGCATCACTTGCCCTAAGGATGGGGGAGATGTAGTCGAGCGCAAGACCAAGCGTGGTCGCACGTTCTGGGGCTGTGCTAATTATCCAGATTGTGACTTCGCCAGTTGGGTGAAGCCGAATGCCGACGGTTCGATCCC
>CAYYRL010000003.1:0-15524 GCA_964474165.1 uncultured Candidatus Saccharimonadales bacterium | reverse complement strand
TTCAATTCTAATGCTTGGCATTATGACCGAGAACCCCGTATAGTAATTGTAACTTTCACTAAAACTAGTGCCCGCCGCGCCTAGCTTTTGGCTGATTGAATCTACCAATCAATTTTTCAGCAGCCTAATCTTTAAATATGCCTCGTAAAATCAAAAACACCAATCCAGTTTTCTTCGAAACCCTGCGGACTTCAGTCGACCCAGCCGCTGATTGGTTTAAGGCGATCGATCGCCGGCTGGATGCAGTTGGTCACTCGGTTATCCGAGCCCTGGATGCTAGCTTGCAGTGGGGCAGGGAGGCCAGTAAGGCCGCAGCTGGTTGGTTGGGCGTCGAGGCCATGCCAGCCGCTGCCCAGGCCGCCAAACAAGCGGCCGGCTGGGCTAGCTCTGCAACGACTTGGGCCCGCTACAGTACAGGCTGGACTCTGCGCCATAGCTTTAGTCGCCGGGCCTTTGTGACATATGTCATAGTGCTGTCACTCGCATTAGTTGCAACGATTGCCACCATGGCTGTAGTTGGCATGCAAACCCTCAGCGCCTACGCCAGCGATCTGGCCAATCCATCGACCATTATTAACTTCAAAAATACCGGTACCACGTTGCTCGATCGTAACGGTAAAATTTTGTACAAGGTTTACGGTGCACCAGACCGCAGTTTGATTACTTACGAGGAAGTACCAGACAATCTAAAGAAGGCCACTTTGGCAGCCGAAGACCCTGGTTTCTACCAGCACCCAGCCTTTAGTTGGAAGGGGACTGGTCGGGCGTTACTGACCGACATTACTGATCGTTCCAAGACTGAAGGCGGCTCAACCATAACCCAGCAACTAGTTAAATCAAGCTTACTGACCCCCCAGAAGAGCTATACTCGGAAGTTTAAAGAGATTCTGCTGGCCATGGCGGTAGAGAAGAAGTACTCCAAAGACCAAGTCCTGACCATGTACCTAAATCAGGTTTATTACGGCCAGGGTGCTTACGGAGCCGCCAACGCCGCCAAGGTCTATTTCCATAAGCCACTAAATGAGTTAACCATTGGTGAAAGTGCCATGATTGCCGGCCTGCCGCTCGGTCCCAGCCGCTTCGATCCCACCTTTGACCATGCCTCAGCTCTGGAGCGGCGCAACTATGTGATTGGTGAGATGGCTCAGCATAACCTGATCACCAGCCAGGAAGCGGAGACGGCCAAGGCCGAGCCACTGGTAGCCTACCAGCAAAACATTACCATTAATGCCCCTCACTTTGTGTTTTATGTGCTAGATCAGCTCAGACTGCGCTACGGTGATGAGCTGGTTGAGCACGGCGGCATTACTGTGACCACCACCCTTGACCTCAACAAACAGGATTTGGCCCAGGAAGTAGCCGCCAAACAAATTAACCGCTTAGCCGCCAACCATGTTACCAATGCCGGGCTAGTTAGCCTTGACCCCAAGAACGGCCAGATCCTGGCCATGCTGGGCAGCGTTAACTATAACAATCCCGATTGGGGCAACGTCAATGTCACCGAGTCAGAATTGCAGCCCGGATCGAGCTTCAAGCCAATTGCCTACGTTACGGCCTTTAGTAAGGGCTGGAATGGCGCTACCACCGTCGACGATTCGCCCAGCAGCTTTCCGGGCGGCAATGGCACCGTTTATAAGCCAGTCAACTATGACGGCAAGTTTCGCGGCACTGTCACTTTGCGCCGGGCTCTGGCCAACTCGCTAAACATCCCAGCCGTCAAAGTACTGCAATATGCTGGCCTCCCAGACACTTTGAGTATGGCTCATAGGCTCGGTATTTCGTCGCTGAATGATCCCGAACGCTATGGGTTGAGCCTGGTACTCGGTGGCGGCGAAGTCAAACCACTAGATATGGCCACGGTATACGGCACCTTTGCCGCCGGCGGCATCAAGCACTCACCGCAAGCCATTTTGAAGGTGGCCGATCGAGATGGCCACGACATCACCAAACAGGACGAAGCAGGGGAGTCTGTCCTCGATCCCAGGCTGGCTTATATGATCACCAACATTCTCAGTGACAACCAGGCTCGGGTAGAGGAGTTTGGGGCTAATAACCCCTTGCAGCTCTCCCGACCGGCGGCTGCCAAAACTGGTACCACCAACGACTTCCGTGACAACTGGACTGTGGGCTACACGCCTGATCTAGTTACCGCTGTCTGGGTAGGCAACAATGATCACACGCCGATGAACAGCATCAATGGTATCACTGGTGCCGCTCCCATTTGGCATGATTATATGGAAGGCGCACTCAAAGGTACAGCCGTAGATAACTTCACGCAGCCTTCAGGTGTGGTGCTGGCTAAGGTCTGCAGCTACAATGGCGGCTTGGTCAATCCATGGGACAGCAGCGGCTATAATGAGGTTTTCCTAACCGAACACCAGCAAACCAAGCGTTGCAACTCGCCTAAGCCAAAGCCAAAAGAGGACAAGCCGCCGGATGAGAATAATGGTAGCCAGCCAAACCCGGATCAAATTGATCAGGGCGGCGGAGTCATAGTCCCAGAGCAGAAACCGAAGCACGGCCAGGGCCAACCAGACCCATTTTTTGGCAATTGATGATTTTGTCGACCAACACCTGAAAACCCAAGAGCTGGAGGTCCTTTCGTTAATTGACGTAATCTGTTAAGAATGTTATTATTACTTGGTTCGTATTATCTCCAGACCAGGAGATTGTTGTGCCCATTGTTAAAAAGGCAGTGAAGTGGTTGCGACAGGCGTTTTCAGAATCCGCTCACAACCACAGCCATCACGGGCCCGGCCAGTCATTTACAGTCTGGTTCGAAGTCCGGATGAGCAACTCCGCCCTGGCCGCCATAGCTGACCATGGCTGGGACCAAGACGCTTACCTTAGGAACCTGGGCCGGATTATTGCTAGCCAGTGCCGCGGGCTATCCGAATCCAGAGCCCTGCCGCTAGTAGGCGGTGGTGATTTGGTTGAGGCCGGTGAGGTACCGACGGGGATAACCCTGATGATCGTGGCCGATGCCGGGATTCTACCAAGGGAGACACTGGCTAGGATTGAAAACCAATTGGCCAGCAGCATCGTCATCCAGCATCCACAGTTGCAGCCGGCCCAAGTCGGCATCTTGTCGCTTCCCAAATCCCACGCGGAGGATCATGAAACCGAGTAGCGACCGTCGAGAAGTCATCTGGAACGCTATGGGCTGGCTTATCGGCATCGCGGCAATTGTTGCTGTAATTCTGGCAGTTATTGCCATAGTGTCGCCAGAGGGCCATCTCTGACTTCTGGGGGCCAAGCGTCCCCAGGAGTCCCAACCTGAAATAAAAGTTGTTGACACTATAAATTCCTTATTATATAATTCTCCTATTAGGAAGCATTCATGGCAGAAAGTAAAACCCTAACCAATTTTGAATATAAGGCAGCCGCCCAGGCTGCGCTCAAGCACTTACGGCGTGATCGTGATCGCCAAATTATTGCTAAGCGTTTTGGTTTTGATTTGACTAAGCGCCAAACTCTCGAGAAGATTGGCCGCGATTTTAGTATTACCCGCGAGCGCGTGCGCCAAATCGAGAAAGCCGCACTGATTAAACTACGTAAAGAAGCGGCTGGTGATGTAACAGAGGTAAACGCCAGGCTGGCTAGCTACCTGCAAGAAGCTGGCGGCCTAGCCCTAATTAGCGAAGTGGCTGAAGCCTTTGGGGCTGCAAATTCAGGTGATGCGGCTTATATCGTGTTCCTAGCTGAGCTAGCCAAGGACGTTGAAGTCATTGAGAGCAATGACCAGCTGCGCCCAGCCCTAGGACTGTTGCCCAAGTTTGACACCAAGCGCGTCAAGAGCCTGTCTGGTGACCTAGTGAAGGCGATTTCCGAAATTGGTAAGCCTACTACACTCAATAAAGTCGCTAATCGCCTGAGTGTTGAGCTAGGCGGTTCGACCATTCTAAATCTAGCCCGGATTACCAAAGACCTAGCCCACCTAGACACCAAATGGGGTCTAATTAGCTGGCCAGAAGTTAATCCCAAGAGTATTCGCGACAAAACCTATTTGGTGCTTATTAAGCAAAGCCGGCCGCTGCACTTCTCAGATATAGCCTCTAAGATCCACGACCTGAAGCCAGGCCGGGAAGTGACTGTTCAGGCTGTCCACAATGAACTAATTAAAGACCCCCGTTTTATTTTAATTGGCCGCGGCATTTACGCCTTGGCCGAGTGGGGTTACGCTCCTGGCACGGTGGCCGATATTATTTCCGAAGTCCTGCGCGATGAGTCGCCACTGCACAAGGACGAAATTGTGCGCCGGGTACTGGTTAAACGCCAGGTGAAAACAACGACTATTGTCTTAAACTTGCAAGAAAAGGATCAATTCGTGAGGGTAGCCAAAGCCACGTACGTACTGAGGGATAGCTAATGCTGGAGGTGCTGGTTGCCTTCGTGCAGCTAATCGGCGCCATCCTCTTCAAGTACTACGGCTGGGTGGTGGTGGTGGCCTTTTTGGGTTACCATATCTGGCAGAATAAACGTAAGGTCCGGTGGGTGGAAGACTCTGAACACATCTTATTAGCTATCGAAGTCCCTAAGGACAACGAAAAGAAAGAACTGTCAGCTGAGCAAATGTTTGCCAGTCTGCACGGCATTTTGCGTCCCAAGTCCGACCTCTCAAAGGAAGGGTCTCTGCAGGAGCACATTAGTTTTGAGATTGCTTCAATCGAAGATCAAATCCGGTTCTTTGTCTGGGTACCCAAACACCTCAAAGACTTCGTTGAAGGCCAGATTTATGCCCAGTACCCTAATGTCCATATTCGTGAGGGAGCCGAGGATTATTCGACCAGGGATCTCTCGGAGCGCCAGATCTACGGTACTGAGCTCACTCTGACCAAAAATGAAGTTTTGCCCATCAAGACTTTTCCTAGCTTCGAGGTTGACCCCCTGGCTGGTATTACTGCCGTCATGGCCGGCATCGAGGAAGGCAGGGGAGAGCTGTGGGTGCAAATCCTAGCCCGACCGATTGATGACAGCTGGCAAGACGCCGGACTCAAATACATTGATGCCGTCAAAAACGGTAAGCCGGCTGGTTTCTTTGATGATTTAGTCAAAAACTTAGTAGCCATCCCGCTGCACGTCGCAACGCATTTCTTTAGCGGACTGTGGCAGCCACCCGAAGCTCCCGATAAGAAGGACACCAAGAAGGAGTTATCGACTGGTCAGCAGGTCCTCACCAAAGCCGTTGAAGAGAAGATCGCCAAGCTGGGATACCAGGTTAAAATTCGGATTGCCTGTGTGGCAACCGATCCAACCACAGCCCGGCAACGCCTGCAAGCCATCCTTGGTGGGTTCAAGCAGTTTAACACCACCAACCTCAACGGCTTTGCGGCCGCGCCCACCAAAGAAGGTGACGATGTGCGTCAGCTCTATGCCTCAAGATATATGGGAAATGGCGGTCAAACCCTCAATATAGAGGAGCTAGCTAGCATCTATCACTTACCGCACAAGACGGTCGAGACCCCAAATCTGGTATGGGTATCCGCCAAAACGGCCGAGCCACCAGCTAACTTGCCAACGCTAGCTAATACCACTGATGATGACATTAGTCTGTTCGGCATGACTAACTTCCGGGGTCATCGCCAGCAATTTGGCATTAAACGTGAAGACCGCGGCCGGCACCTTTATATTGTGGGTCAAACCGGGACCGGTAAAAGCCAGCTCTTACAGCTGCTGGCCGTCTCAGACCTGTATCACAATCAAGGCATCGCCGTCATTGACCCACACGGCGATTTGGCCTCAGATATCATGAAATATGTGCCCGAACACCGAGTAAATGACGTAGTCTACTTTAACCCGACCGACCGCGACTTTCCGGTCGCCTTCAACCCCATGGAAGTGGCTGACTCAGCCCTCAAACACGATACCGCCAGTGAGCTGGTAGGTGTTATGAAACGGATGTTCGAGAGCTGGGGACCCAGACTAGAGCACATCCTGCGCTTTACCATCCTGGCCTTGCTCGATTATCCCGACGCCACCATGCTCGACATTACCCGCATGCTCACCGAGAAGGAATTCCGCAAAGGGGTAGTGCGCGAAATTAAAGACCCAGTGGTGAAAGCTTTCTGGGTTAATGAGTTTGCCTCCTGGAATGATAAGTTCGCCAATGAAGCCGTGGCGCCAGTTCTAAACAAGGTTGGCGCCTTTATTGCGAATCCACTTATTCGCAATGTCATCGGCCAGCCCAAGAGCACTATTAATTTCCGTAAGATAATGGATGAGAGTAAGATTTTGATCGTCAACCTCAGCCACGGTCAAATTGGTGAAGTTAATGCCGGCATCTTGGGTGCTTTGATAGTAACTAGCATTCAGCTGGCGGCTATGAGCCGGGCTGATGTCGATAAGGACCAGCGCCGGCCGTTCTATCTCTACGTTGATGAGTTCCAAAACTTTGCGACCGACTCGTTTGCAGTCATTCTCAGCGAGGCCCGCAAGTACAACTTGCGGCTGACCGTTGCCAACCAATTCATCGCTCAAATGCCTGAGACCGTGCGTGAGGCCGTTTTCGGCAACGTTGGGTCAATGATCAACATGCGTGTCGGGGCCGGCGATTCTAGCTACCTAGCTAAGTATTTTGAGCCGGTGTTTGAAGCCGGTGACTTAGTGCGGCTCAATAACCGGGAAATGTTTATTAATATGAGTATCGACGGCGAAAAAGGCCTGCCATTCTCTGGGCGTACCCTGACAGTGCCAGAAACCCCGGCCGACCACACCACCGCCATTGTGGCCGGGTCGCGCGAGCGCTATGCCAACGACCGTGAGCAAGTCGAAACCGCCATCCACAAGGCAACCTTAGGTGGCGATGAGCCTCCAACAGGAGCCGGACAGATGAGCCCTCCAGAAGAACAAAAACCGAACACCTTCCTAGGGAACCTCAAGAACCCCGAACATCGGCCCAGCCAACACTCTGGACACCGAAAATCAGGAGGCGGGGGAAATCAGCGGCGCCAAGATGGCCGCAGCGACCGGCCGAGAAACCAGGGTAGTCACAGGGACCATCAACCGAGACGACAGGATAGCGAACCGAGAATTGCCGGATTAACCGAAAAACAGTTAGGTATTAATTCACCAGTCGAAAGTAATACAGCCAAGCAAGCTGATAACGTAGCCGCCGGACAAGAAGTGAAGCTGCGATAGAGCAGCATAGTAGTATAAATAGCCACTGAGCCGCAGTCAGTACGGTTGTTGCAAGCTCATACTGTTTGTTAGGATCATGTCGTACAATGTATATTTTGCGACACTTGTGAAAACTTTCACAAGTTGGACGCCAGTACCTTTTACGGCTTTCCCAAGCCATAAAGCTTATGCCTGTGCTTCGTTTTATACCTGTAAATCGCCTACTTTTGTATCCCCTGGTTTTCTATATATAGGGTAGTTTGATAAAGCCATCCTGGGTCCAATTTATGGACTAAAATTGGATGAATTTTAGTAGATATTTTTAGGCACAAAAGCGCGAAAACCGGGCACCAGCCACCTCCCCGCCGGTGCCAGAATTTATGTTCGGTAAATTTTTCCCATACCCCACTAGCCTTTTCAAAATGAACAAAAACCGAACACGTGTTATCACCTACTTATAATAGGCTCTGCCATCTATGCGTAGGTCAATATATTGACTGGGCTTGGCGTTTTGGCTCTTCAACAGGTTGAGAACTCGCACTAAGTCCCCCACTTCGCTGGTGGCACTACGGGTGGTATCAAACTTTATGAAGTAGTTCTGGTTAGTTTCGACATCGACCTGCGTTGTAGTGGCTGGAACAGACAGACCTCTAACCTGGATCCCCTGCTTGGGCAGCTGGGCGATTAAATCGAGACAGAAACTGACGAAGTGACTAGATACCACTTGATCCCCTACCTTAACCGGCAAGTTGGTGGTATCGGTCACCACCGGCAGTCTCAGTCTTGTCTCCCCAGCTTTATCAGCCACTACCCCATCGCTGGCTAGAATATAGGTTTTATCACCAGTTTTCCATTCTAAGTTCGGTTGACGTTCGGTCACCTTCAGTTGCAACTGAGCTGGCCACCGCCGACTGATGTCGACATCTGTCAGTTGGGGTTGGCTGGCCAGGATCGCCTTCTGCAGCTTACTGGTATCAATTAGCATAAGATTGCGCCACCACCACCGTTTATGCAGTTGCTCCCTGGTGGCGGACTCCACTAAACTAGCCGCATAATTACGGTCGCCGCTGACGACGATTTTTTTGATACCAAAAGCCTGCCACCAGCCCCAAATTAAGCCGATAGCCACGATAATGGCCACCACGCTTCGAACATTTATACTCACCTGGGGCCGGCGTCTGCCCCTTGGTGCGACTGGTGGCCGGCCATAAAAGGTTGGCCGCCCGCCGCGCTGGACTTGGCGGCTAGCGCGGGGCATGGGCACTAGCCACTTCCATAATCTCGGCTGCCAGGCGCTCGGCGGCGTCTGGTACCGCAAAGCTAGCTAGATGCTGGCGCAGGAAGTCCTGTTCGCTCTTGGAACCAGTAATCGATCCTAGTTCCCGCTCAATCACGGCCGCCGATAGTTTATCTTCATTAATAACGCGAACCGCTCCGGCCCTGCCCAGCATTTTGGCATTATCAAGTTGATGACCAGCCATGGTCCCATTCGGCACTAAGATGGCCGGTTTACCTAGTAGCGCCAGCTCGGCAATGGTATTGGCGCCAGCTCGGCCAATGACGATATCGCTGGCCGCCAAGGCCTGGCCCATGTCGCTGCCCAAGAAAGCGTGGGATTGATAGCGCTCCGGATGCGGCAAGCTCAATCGGCGGACCTGGAAATTGACACTTTCGATTTCATTTTCCCCGGTCAGGTGAATTATCTGATAGCCATTTATAAGTCTGGGCAACGCCGCCACAATGGCTTCATTTAACACCCGCGCGCCTTGCGAGCCGCCGGTCACCAGCACCACTGGCAAATCGGCACTGAGACCAAAATGCTGGCGAGCGGTTGATATGTCAACATTTAATAATTGCCGCCGCACTGGATTGCCAGTATAGACCAAGTGGCTAGCTGGCCAGTCCGGGTATTTATCGACCGGGAAGCCAACGGCAATTTTGGCAGCTCGTTTGGCTAGAGCCCGATTGGCCATACCAGGTACCAGATCTGACTCATGAATCAAATACGGCACTTTGAGCCAGCCAGCGGCCAGCCCCAGCGGCAATCCGACATAGCCGCCCTTAATGAAAATCAAGTCCGGTTTGAAGCGGCGGATGATGGCAATGGATTGATAAATACCCGACACCACCCTGAGGGTATCACGGGCGTTCAACCCGAGCGTACTGGGGTTGAAGATTTTTTTAATAAACCGATCGCCATGAATGCGGCGAAACTTGCCAGCCCTGATAGCCGCAAATTGGTAGCCATGGGATGCCGCAATCTGAGCTTCCATGCCGCTGGCCTGCCCCACCCATAACAGTTCTAAATCCTTAACCTGAGACTTGAGTGCTTCGAGAGTGGCGAGCACCGGAGTGATATGACCACCCGTGCCGCCGCCTGAGACTATCAGTCGCATGACTTACCTCGCCTTGAGTATATTTGGAAATATTTAGTAAAATCCCTGCTCCCACTAGTGAGATCACCATACTGGAGCCGCCGTAGCTAACGAATGGTAAGGGAATACCAGTCAAGGGCACCAGCGACAACATGGCCGCAATATTGACTAGGGACTGCACAAACAGCCATACGGAAATGCCAGTCGCGACTAGACGGGAAAAAACATCAGGTGCGTCCCGGGCAATGCGAAAACCCCTCACAATCAGAACGGCGAACAGGGCCAGTACCAACACCGAGCCAATCTCTCCAAATTCCTCAGCAATGATAGCAAAAATAGAATCGTTAACTACTTCCGGCAAATAACCGTGCACTTGAATACTTTTACCTAGGCCTAGTCCCAAAATACCGCCCGAACCAATCGCAATCAGGGCTTGATTAATATGATAATCGGCGGCCTGGGAGACTTTGTTAGGATTTACAAAAGTTGCTAGCCGCGCTAAGCGGTGCGGGAATGTGACAATGGCGATCCAAGCTGCGGCCAGTCCGGCACCGATTAAGGCTGCCAGGTGCTGCCAGCTAATGCCGGCCACAAAGTACATGGCCGTGGCCGCCAGTGCCAGCACAATCATTGTCGAAAGGTTGCGCTGAAACACTACTACCGCAAAGCTAACTAGAAACATCATCACACCAAATGGCACCAGGCCATCCCAAAAACTTTTTAGCTGCTCGCCCTTACGTTCAAACCAAGTGCCCAGATACAAAATCATGGCCAGCTTTAATAACTCTGAGGGCTGAAATGATATTGGCCCAATGGCCAGCCACCTGGTGGCACCGTTTTTGGTGCTGGCAAGTCCCGGTACCAGCATGGCTACAAGGCTCAAGACGGCAATCAGGAGCAGCCATGGCGCCCAGCGCTGCCATCGCCGGTAGTCGATCGAGGTAGCTACCACCCATCCGAAAATCCCCATCCCGATGGTCAGTAAGTGATTATAAAAGTAATAATTACGGCCCAGTTTGCCCGAGACTTGGAGGCTAATAATCGGGCTAATGGAATACATCATGACTAGCCCAACAGCTAGTAATGCAAAAATTACTAGAGCCAGCACATAGTCGGGCTGGTGGGCCCGTCTTGGCGCAGTCTTAGGATTCACCGCAGCTTATTCCCTAGCAGTCCGATTACCAGCCCAACGGCGCCGGTGACTTGGCCAATAATCCACAGCCGCATGGTGACTTTGGTTTCCGGCCAGCCAGTAGCTTCTAGGTGATGATGCAATGGCGCTGATAGAAAGATTTTGCGATGGAAAACTTTCTTGGAAAATATCTGTAGTAGACTGGAGCCGGCTTCCAGTACAAATACGGCCCCAATAATTGGCAATACAAACACCGCATTGGTTAGCATGGCCACCACTCCCAAGCCCGTGCCCAAGGCAAACGATCCAACATCACCCATGAAAAACCGGGCCGGGTAAATGTTAAACCAAGTGTAGGCTAAAACGCCGCCGACGACCGTGGCGCAAAAGCCAGCAATTCCGAAACTACCCTGGAAATAAGCAATCACGGCGTAGGCACCGAAGGCAGTGGCTAACAGCCCGCCCGACAAGCCATCCAGACCATCAGTGATATTTACGGCATTGGCGGTCGAGATAACCACCAAGATAAACAATGGAATATATAGCCAGCCGATGCTAAAGTCGCCGACGGCTGGCACATGAATCAAGTTGTAACCGAGCTTGAAGTAAAAGTATAAGCCGCCCAAAATAGCCACAAATAGTATTAGCATAAACTTAATTTTGCTACGCAGTCCGGCCACCCCCAACCCGCTGCCACGAATATTAATGAAATCATCTAACAAGCCAACCGCTCCGGCTCCAATCATGGCTAGCATTGGCAAATAGGTTTGCGACCGGCTCCAATTAAATAGCACTGTTACTACCGAGACAGCCACCACCGTTACAATACCCGCCATGGTTGGGATGTTGCGTTTGTGCTTGGCGGCGTGCAGTTTATGAAAAACTGGCGCCTTCTCCCCCGTTACCGCCGTATCGCGAATCACTTTCCAGGCCTTGTACTTATAAGCCAGGTGGGTATAAATCGGTGTCAGTAGCATGGCCAAAATGAAGCCTAAGAGAGCTAAGACAAAGATGTGTGACAGGGGTACGATGTCGGAGTTGTGAACGAAGATCATTAGCGTTATTTTACCATGCTTAAGGTGATGGCGGCACCGCGTAGTAGCGCAGTAACCATTTAGCAATTTGACCAAATATTGGCACGGTGGTCGACTCCGCAAAGCCGCCGGTCTTAGGTTCGTTGACCCGCACCATCATCACAAATTTCGGGTCACCGATTGGTCCAAAGCCGGTAAACGACCCAATGTTCTTTTTGGGATCATAGCCGCCACCAGGTTTGGGCACCTGAGCCGTTCCAGTTTTACCACCAATCTTGTATCCCGGGATTTTGGTGGCCTGCCCCGTCCCCCGCTCCACAACTCCCTCGAGCATGGGATAAAGTTGGCCGGCGGCTTGGCTGGAGATGATCTTTTTGCGAACAGCATGGGGTTTAGTAATTGTGGTTGAGCCATCAGCGTGGATGACTTTTGCAACCAGGTAGGGCTGGTATAGCGTGCCGCCATTGGCAATGGCGGCATAACCTTGCACCATTTGCACCATATTAACTGTCAGCCCCTGGCCGAAAGTCATGTTGGCATAGTTGACGTTAGATGCCGTTGGCGGGTTGACGCGGCCTGGACTCTCGCCTTGCTGCTCAATACCAGTTCTCAGACCAAAGCCAAAGTGGTTGGTCAAATAGTCATAAAACATGCGCTTGCCTGAGGCCGTGATTTTACTAACATCTGCGCCCATACTGCGCAAGACAAAGATGACACCGGTGTTGAGCGAGCGCTGAATGACATTCTCCATATTCTCTGGGCCGTAAGACCGGTTTTCCGAGTTTTTAATGGTGTAGCCATCAACTTCATAGGATCCGGTGTCATTATAGGTAGTACTGGGGGTAACTTTGCCGCTGTCGAGCCCGGCGGCCATGGTAAAGACCTTGAAGCCTGATCCCGGTTCAAAGGCACCAGTAACGGTATCGTTGCTAAAGACCGAGTAATCTTTGACCTTGGCGTAGCCAGCTGGATCGAAGGTCGGATAGTTGGCCATGGCCTTAATCGCTCCAGTTTCGGGGTCCATCACCAGCACACTGCCCGACGGGGCGCCGACGGCTTTGACGCCGTCTTCAAGGTACTTTTCAGCCTGGCTTTGGATGTTGCGATCAATTGTTAAGACGTAACTATCGCCGTTCTTGGGGGGCTTGAGAAGATTTTTGGCAGTAGCGATGGGTATACCGTTAATGTCAGTGGTGGCACTTAGAAGACCGGCCGTACCGGCCAGCCGCTTATTTAGATAGCCCTCCAGGCCATACTGCCCCTTCCCTTCACTATTTACGAAGCCCAGCAGTTGCGAGGCCAGCGTCCCTTCCGGGTACAACCGGTAACTTTGCTCTTGCAAGCCAATGCCGGCTAAGTTTAGCTTTTTGATCTGGGCGCTAACTTCTTCTGGCAGTTTCCGAGCCAGCACCACATAATCGCCCTTGGCCTGCAGTTGTTTTTCATAATCGGTAGCCGATCCGCCAGTAGCCTTGGCCAACAGGCCGGCCACTTTGGCCTTGTTATTTACAAAGCGTGGGTCAGCGTACAGCGTATCTAAAGTTTGATTGAGCACTAACGGCGTCGTGGTATCGCCGTCGAGGGCAAAAATCTCACCACGCTTAGCCGTGACTTCATATTTATGGCTTTGACTGCTTTTAGCCAGTACTTCATAGTGCGCATGATCAGCGATTTGCAACTGAAAAAGTCTCAGCCCAATGCCGCCAATTATCACCAGCGAAGTCACCGATAAAGCTACTAACCGGCGTTTGGCCTGAAGTCCTTCGTTATAACTGGGCATATTCTACCCGCTATCCCCCTCCTTACTTAGCGTAACTAACTTTACCGGCCGGCACCATGGCCGTCACGGCGTCTGAATCTTGGATGGCACCAATTGATTGTAGCCGGGCAGCCTGCACCTCGAGATCTTGCTTGCTAGCAGCTAGATCGTTGGCCTTTTGCTGTAGCTGAGTCACTTGGTAGCCAAAAACATTAGTTTTAGTGATTTGGTTTAGGTATAACAAGGCCAGTATGCTGATGGCCACAATGATAACAAAGGTGGCGCTGATCGGTCCCAGGTGCAGGCTGGTCCGCTGGCGAGTCAAGTTTTGATTACGCCGCACGGCGTAGGTAGCAGTCGTCATGAAATTCCTTTTTGTTTAATGTTTTGGCTTTTGGTTTTTTTAGGTGGGGTGCACCGTCCAGGTGCACCCCCTCCCAGAGGTACTAGCGCGAACGAACGCGGATCAATACCGGCTTGGGAGATAAATCTTTGACTCTAAGTTTTCTCAAGTTTTGCCTCCTTTTGGTTTTAGTTTCATGGCGGCTCTGAGCTTAGCGCTTCGAGCACGCGGATTATGACTATCGATTTCTCCGGATATAGGCTTTTTGGTCAGTTTGGCTAAACTAGCATCATGCTCACAGGTGCAGACTGGCAATCCTGGTGGGCAGATACAGCCATGGCTCTCTCTATCGAACCACTGTTTGACAATCCGGTCTTCAAGCGAATGGAAGCTAATGACGCTAATGCGGCCACCAGGGGCTAACTGCTTGGTCAACAGCGGTAAGGCAACTTCTAGCTCTCCTAGTTCGTTGTTGACCTCCATGCGAATAGCTTGGAACGTTCTGGTTGCTGGATCAATCTGACCACTCTTACCGGCCGCTTTTCGTACTACGTCGGCTAGTTCAGCTGTGGTCTCGAATGGTCTGGAATTAACAATCGACCGAGCTACAGTTTTGGCTCGATGCTCTTCGCCAAAATCGCCAATTAGAGCTGCCAACTGGTCTTCACTATAAGTGTTAACCACCTCGGCTGCCGACAATTTCTGGCTAGCGTCCATTCTCATGTCAATGGGACCTTGATGTTGAAACGAAAATCCCCGCCCCGGCTGGTCCAGCTGTGGTGAAGACACTCCCAAATCTAGCAAAACCAAATTGGGATGAATGTCCTCGGCTTGAAGCTTCCTGGCGGCTTCGGACAAGGGCAAATGCCAGATATCCGCTCGCTGACCGAATTGCTTATGTAGTGAATGGATCGCGGCCTCGTCCCTATCAGACAAGATAACGCGTCCATCCCCTACCTTAGTAGCAATCAAGCTGGCGTGTCCGCCGTAGCCGGCCGTACCATCGAAGAAGAGCTCGCCTGTTTTGGGATCGAGCAGTTCGACTACTTGTTCGGCCAGAACCGGTTGGTGTGGGGTTTTCATTTCAAAGGTCACCTATTTAGCAGCCAGCTGTTTGTGTGAAAAGTTTTTGTTTTTCGTCTCGCGCAGGGCGAGACTTATAGTGTGTGGAGTTTTGTGGCAAGGAATTTTGGTAATAAAATTCCTTAAACGTTTTGTGAGGTGGAGTTTTGTTTGCAGTTGGTACCAAAGCACTTAGCGGGTGCCTTAGGGCCGCTTGCTGACTGCCAAATAGCTGCCTTGAAATTTTTGTTTTTGTTTTAAAGTACTTGTTCAGGAGTTAGTGCCGGGGTCGTTTGAGTCGCCAGTACCCCCCGGGCATTCTAGTTGCGGCAACCTCACCTCCGCTGGTCAGACCGGCGTAACTTAGGAGCTCCGGCTCCAAGGTTATGCGGCCTTGTTTGGCGTCAAGCGTTGCCTCAACCATGCCCTCTAGGAGCTGATCGGCTAAATCGGCTAAATCTTGGTTGATGATGGCAGGTTTTGCACCTTCACCCAGCCAAGCGCCGGCTAGCGCTGCCTGCAGCTCAGTCTCCCAAATTTTTTGTGGGTAGACGTGCAGGTAATCAGCGAATCCTGGGGTTATTACAATGCCTTCAGCAAACTCCGGCCTCAGTTCTACGGGAATGGTGAGGCGGTTTTTGTCGTCGAGTTTGCGCTTGAAGTATTGCATCTATTTCTCTCAACCCTCCTGGTGCACCCTCCT
>CAYYRL010000002.1:16346-36634 GCA_964474165.1 uncultured Candidatus Saccharimonadales bacterium | reverse complement strand
TACAATAAAGCCATGAAGCGATTAACTTTATCGACTAACGACAAAAAACTACTAGGAGTTTGTGGCGGCATTGGTGAGTACTATGAAGTTGACCCGACCTTAGTGCGACTTTTGTGGATGGTGGTTACTGTTATCACAGGGGTGGTACCTGGTTTAGTGGCCTATCTCATCGCCGCCATGATAATACCCAATAAGTCCAAGTCATAATTATTTTCTAACCCAGCTCAAATGTAGCAGCTATGCGAAAAGCTTTCGTTAGGCTATAATTTATGACGTTTTGCAAGCATGGCACCTTGGCGGAGTGGTTACGCAGAGGTCTGCAAAACCTTTTACACCGGTTCGATTCCGGTAGGTGCCTCCAAGAATTGGGCGAGTGGCGGAATTGGTATACGCGGCGGACTTAAAATCCGCTGCCAGCAATGGCTTGAGAGTTCGAGTCTCTCCTCGCCCACCAAAGCAATGGTCCGACTAGCTCGGGCCATTGCTTTGAGAGGAGAGCGAGAACTCTTTGAGTTCGTTGGAGCAAGGCGCGCAGCCAAATGTGAGCTAGATCATATTTGGCGAGCACCGGCGAAGGTCGCGTAGCGACAGTCTCTCCTCGCCCACCAAAAATCGCAAGCATTTTGAAAATACTTATGCTATTATAGATTTGATTATTAAAGGCATTAGCATGTCCAAGGTGAAATCTAATAAAATCTACCAAAGCGTATCGAGTGGTTGGGCTTTCGCGCTAGCAAGTATGGTATTGGCTCTGTTATTTATGCTGTCGGTGACCAGAATTGTGTTTGCTAAGGCACAGAATGGCCACGATCTGACACCAAACGTTCTATATCTGATCTTCTCCATCATCTCAGTAGCCTGCAGTTGGAAACTTGAGAAGAAGGGGCGCTCTGTGCTGCCATTCACAGGTGGCATACTATTGGCTAGCTATATCATTTGGCAGTTTGGCATTCGCTGGTATCAATAGATCCCAGGTGCTTGGAAGTGTTCAGAAGTGTATAATTAGTCCATAAGAAAGGTTTATTTATGCTGCCCTGGATTATTTTAATTGCCGTAGTTGTCATTCTCGGTTGGCTGTGGCTGACTTATAACGGCTTGGTTAAGGCAAAAACTAGAACTGATGAAGCTCTAAGTGATATCACCGTGCAAACCAAGCGTCGTTTTGATCTGATCCCTAATCTGATCGAAACGGTCAAAGGCTATGCTGCGCACGAAAAAAGCGTGCTGGAGAATGTCACCAAGGCTCGCACCGCTGCTATGAATGTCAGCAAAGACGACTTGAAGGGCCGAGCCGAGGCTGAGAACCAATTATCTTCAACCCTGAAGTCACTGTTTGCGGTGGCCGAAAATTACCCCGACTTGAAGGCCAACCAGAATTTCCAGCAGTTGCAAACTGAGCTGGTTGATACCGAGGACAAGATCCAGGCTTCGCGCCGGTTCTACAACAACAATGTTCGAGAACTCAATATCAAGACCAAGGTTTTTCCAGCCAATCTATTTGCGGGTATGCTAGGCTTTAAAGCCCAAACCTTCTTTGAGGTTTCAAACCAAGCTGAGGTGGACCAGCCGGTAGCAGTCAAATTCTAGCTTAGGAGACCTAATGTATAGCGCCATCACCCAAAATAAGGTGAAAACGGTTCTCCTAATGTTGGGCTTTGTGCTTTTCATTGGCCTGCTGGGCTGGATCTTGGCCATGGCTTGGCAACGGCCTGGATTATTATTCGTGGTCGGCGGCTTTGCTATCGCCTACGCTGTCTTTAGTTATTTTTCGGGGGCCAAAATGGCCCTGGCTCTATCTGGAGCCGAACCAATTGAGAAGCGGGACGCTCCCGAGCTGTATCGCACTGTCGAAAATTTAGCTATTACCGCCGGGTTGCCAACCCCCGCCATCTACATCATTGATGACCCTGCCCCTAATGCCTTTGCTACCGGCCGCGACCCCAACCATGCCTATGTGACAGTCACCCGCGGCTTGCTCAGTATGATGGATGATCAAGAGCTGGAGGGGGTGATTGCTCACGAGCTCAGTCATGTCGGCAATTATGACATTAGGCTAATGGCTGTGGTCTTGGCTCTAGTTACAGTTGTTAGTTTGATTAGCCACTTTTTTATGCGCATGACAATTTGGGGAGACAACGACAACGACAATAACAACCAGATCATGGTCATTGTCGGCCTGGTAGCTGCCTTAATTGCTCCCCTCATCGCCCTGCTGTTGCAGCTCGCCGTGTCACGCAAACGTGAATATTTGGCCGACGCCTCCGGCGCCCTGTTGACACGTTATCCTGAGGGGCTGGCCAGTGCCCTCGAAAAGATCAGTACCTATGCTAAGCCAATGGAGCATGCCTCAACGGCGACTGCTCATTTGTTTATTGCCAGTCCCTTGGGCGGCGGCAAGGGACTGGGCGGCACCATCGCTGGCTTATTTAGTACTCATCCGCCGATCGATGATCGCATTGCTAAATTAGATGCCATGGAAAAGACAGTATGAAATCAGCTCTTAGCTTAGCCAGGCAAAGTTTAAAGTTTGAGGCTAAGAATTTAACCAAGCTCCTAGCGATAACCGGCGTAGTAGTGGTACCGGTCAATATCATTGCCATAGTCTCGGCCAGTACCGATGTCACGATTTCAGCCTACAGCACCCTTGCCACCGTACTGATGAACATAGCTTTAATTTGGTCGGTACTGAGGCTGCTGTCCGGCCAACCCGTCAAGTTAGCGGCAGCTTACTATCAAGGCACCGCTAGTTTTGTGCGTTTTTTGCTGACCTCGGCCATTATTATTGTTCAGTTAATTCCCTTAGCACTAGGATTAATTCTCTATAGCGTGGGCGTGCTGGGAGCCGCTCCTGGCACCAGCGCTTTCGAAAAGGGGATCATGCTGGCCCTGGCAGGGTTGCTATCGGCTCCTAGTGTTTGGCTGGTTAATCGGAGTCTGCTGGCATTGGTTGAGGTGGTAGCCACTGACGCCAGTCCAGTAGCGGCCATCCGATCCAGCTGGGCGGCCGTCAAAGGTCATAGCTGGTCCGTACTCGGCCGCTGGGTAGCCCTAATTATTGTCACGGTGCTGCTCCTAGCGATCCCGGCCATCGTCTTAATTTTGGCCTTTGGCAAAACTAACAACCGAGGGTTTCTGGTGCTGCTGCAAGCGCTAATCAGTATCTTTATTCTGCCCTTCATTGTTAGTTATATCGTGGGGCTAAGACAGGATTTGTCATGAAGTCAGCCGAAGTCAGTCGGCGCATGCAGCAATTAATCAATGAATTAGAAGACCATCGCTACAATTACTACAGCCTGGATGCGCCAACTATTAGTGATGCGGCCTATGATTCCTTGGCCCAGGAACTGGAACAGCTCGAACAGCGACATCCAGATTTAGTGCTACCGCATTCGCCAACGACCAGAGTCGGGGCACAGCCACTAACCAAGTTTTCCAGTGTGGCTCATGCTTCGCCCATGCTCAGCCTGCGCGACGTCTTTAGCCGCGATGAAGTTGAGGCTTGGGCTAAGCGGATGCAGGCTCAGATTGGCAAAAGCGACTTAGAATACTATGGGGAAATCAAAATGGATGGCCTGGCGGCAGCTGTGGTTTATGAAGACGGTGTCCTGACCCGAGGCATCACTCGTGGCAATGGCCAAGTGGGTGAGGATGTAACGGCTAATCTGCGCACCATCAACACCATTCCGCTGCGACTCAGAAAAAGTTCGAAGACGCCCGATTCTGTCTACCGGGGCCGGTTTGAGGTGCGCGGGGAAGTGCTGCTGTATAAAAAAGACTTCGAAGCGCTTAACAAACTGCAAACCTCTGCCGGCAAACCCTTGCATGCCAATCCTCGCAATACCGCCGCTGGTAGCGTACGCCAACTTGATCCTAAATTGACGGCCGCGCGCCGGCTAAGCTTCCATGTTTACGGGGTGGCCACCGAAGTCCCTGGCATTAGCACCCACGCCGCCGAGCACGAACTAGCGGCTGAACTTGGTTTCAAAGTCGAACCCCACAGTCGGGTTTTAAGATCAGTCGATGAAATCATGAGTTTTGTGGCCGACTGGGAAAACAAACGTCAGGATTTGCCCTATGGCACCGACGGCATGGTTATTACGGTTAACGACAGCGCTCAGTTTCGCCGGTTAGGTGTGGTGGGAAGGGCCCCACGGGGAGCCGTGGCCTACAAGTTTCCAGCCGAGCAAGCCACTACTAAGGTTAAAGATATCCAAATTAGCATCGGCCGGACTGGTGCCGCCACTCCGTTTGCAGTGCTGGAACCAACGCTGGTAGCTGGTAGCACCATCCAAATGGCCACTTTGCATAACGAGAGCGAAGTTCACCGTAAGGACATTCGGATTGGGGATACAGTTATTATTCAAAAAGCCGGCGATGTTATTCCAGAAGTGGTGCAGTCACTACCCAAGCTGCGAACTGGGAAGGAGCAGCAGTTTGTAATGCCAACCGATTGCCCGATTTGCGGGACCAAACTGGAAAAAGGCGACGTACAGGCGGTTTGGCGTTGCCCCAACTACAATTGTTATGCGCTGGAACGGGGACGCATCATCCACTATGCCAGCAAGGGCGCTCTAGACATTGAAGGTCTAGGTGAGCAAACCGTCGACGCCCTGTTGGAGTCCAAGCTAATCGCCGATCCAGCCGACTTATATCACCTGACCGAGGATGACGTATCAGCAATGCCCCGATTTGCAGCCGTTTCAGCTAAGAACTTAGTGACTGCAATTCAAGCTTCGAAAAAACCGACCCTTGATCGCTTCATTTATGGCCTGGGTATTCGTCACGTCGGATCTCAAACCGCTGTCGATCTAGCTTCCCATTTTGGATCGATTGAAAAATTCCGCGCGGCTACGCCCGATGATCTGCAGCACATTGTCGGCATTGGCACGGTGGTGGCCAGTTCGATTACAGCTTGGCTGAGTGATCAGCGCCAGAGCCACGTTCTCCATAAGCTAGTAGAAGCTGGCGTTCAGCCGGCTAAGATGAAAGTTGTGCAAGGCCCCTTAAGCGGGCAAAGCTTTGTGGTTACCGGTACGCTTGAAGCTTTTAGTCGGGAAGCTGCCGGTGATCGCATCAAGGCTTTGGGTGGCCAATTGCAGTCGGCTGTAACCAAGGACACGGATTATCTGGTGGTTGGCGCCAATACGGGCGCCAGCAAGCTAGCTAAGGCCCAGAAGCTCGGCACCAAACAGCTCAGCGAAGCTGACCTTCTAAAGCTACTAAAGCAGTAATTAATGATGAAGGCCCCGACGGGGTTCCGAGGGAACCTTCATCGGGGCCTTAGGCCGCGGCGCCGATCAAAATCGGCAGACGGGGGTGGGGGATGGGCAAGCTGATGTCGCCGGTGGGGCGACTGGGGAACGGCTGCTGCCGGCTCCGGACGCCGGATGGCGGATCGAACGGCCCGCGAACGCGGATGTCGAAGCCATCGTCGGTGAACTGGATGGGGCCGTGACCGGCGGGGTGGCTGCCGCCCATGAACATGGTCGTCAGCGGGCCGCTGTCGGTAGCGATTTGGATTGCCATCTCGGCTACTTCTCGCTGCTGCTGGCGCCGGCGCGAACAGATACTGGAGTGCATGCCTTGCAATGAGCCTCCCAGGGCTGATTGGGACGGAAAGTCATTATAATACCAAATAATAGTACATTTGTCAATAGTCTTGACTATAAAACTTCAGATATGATCTGTATAATAATGGGGTTATGGCCGATATCAGTGATGCTGAAATAAAACGCCTAGCGGGTCTAGCCCGGATAGGCCTGAGTGATGAAGAAGTAACTAAACTGGCCACCGACATCGATGCGGTGGTGGGTTTTGTGGAACAGTTGCAGAGTGTTGATGTTACTGGAGTTGAGCCGACTAGTCAGGTTACGGGCTTGAACGATGTCTGGCGTCCCGACGAGGTTAAACCTTGCACCATACCGCCTCAAGAGCTACTAGCCAACGTGCCGGAGCGGCAAAATGGCTACATCCGCGTTCGGAGGGTACTATGAACCCTTTAGCACGACCAATTGCGGATCTGGCATCTGAAGTAAAATCTGGCAAATTGACTGCTGTCAGTCTGGTTCAAGCTTCGCTTGATCGGATTAAACAGTTCGATAACTATCACGCCGTATTGGAATTAAATGACCAGGCTCTGGAGCAGGCCAAAGCCATTGATGAGGCAGTTAAGGCCGGGAAAGATCCAGGTAAGCTAGCTGGCGTACCGTTTGTGGCCAAAGATAACTTTCTGTCCCTAGGTACTCACTCCACTGCTGCCAGCCACATCTTGGAGTCGTTTAAAGCTCCGTATCAATCGACGGCCATAGACAAACTACTAGCTGAAGGTGCTATCCTGGTGGCGAAGGCCAACCTGGATGCCTTTGGTCATGGCGCCTCAACCGAAAACAGTGATTTTGGACCAACCAAGAACCCCTGGGACCAGTCCAGGGCGCCTGGCGGATCATCTGGTGGACCAGCCGCCGCCGTGGCGCTGGGTCTGGCCAGCTTTGGTTTAGGCACTGATACCGGTGGCTCTAACCGTCAGCCGGCCAGTTTATGTGGCGTTATCGGCTTGAAGCCGACCTATGGACTAGTGTCCAGGTATGGCGTCATCGCCATGGGCTCCAGTTTCGATACTATTGGTCCACTGGCTAGATCTGTGGCCGATGCGGCTTCAATTCTAGACGTAATAGCTGGTCGCGATCCACGGGATGCTACCACTATTGAACGGGCTAAAGAGTCGTATTTGCCGGCAAAACCTCAGACCCTGAAATTAGGCTTGGTTAAGGAGCTCTATGCTGAAGCTGATCCTATGATTCAGCAGCAGCTTCAGGCAACGATTAAAAAGCTGAAGGCAGCTGGTCATAGCGTTGAAGAGATAAGCTTGCCGCTCCTAGGCCAACTAGCCCTGGCCTGCTATTACATACTGGTGCCGGCTGAGATTAGCTCTAACCTTGAACGCTACGATGGCATCAAGTATGGCTACTCTGATGCCGAGGCCACCACCTTGAGTCAAACCTACGATCTGAGCCGGGACAAAGGTTTCGGTACCGAAGCCAAGCGGCGGATTTTACTGGGTACCTACGTCTTATCCAGCGGTTATTACGAGGCTTACTACAAGCGGGCCCAGCAAGTGCGTAGTGTCATCATTAAGGCCTTTGGTGAGGTGTTTGAACAATTTGATGCTCTGGTTGGATTGACATCGCCGGCGGCGGCCTTTGCGCTGGGAGCCCATGCTGATCCGCTGACGATGTATCTAGAAGATGTCATGACGGTGCCAGCTTCTTTGGCCGGCCTACCGGCCATCAGCTTGCCACTGGGCTTGCATGATGACTTGCCGATCGGCCTGCAGCTGATTGCACCGCAGTGCTGCGAAGCCAAGCTGTTAACCTTAGCGGCCGAAGCTGAGAGCCTAATTGGATTCAAAGCCCAGCCCAAGGTGGCTTCATGATTTGGTTCATTGTCATTATCCTAGCGGCTGGGGTGTTGATGCTGGCGGTGATTTCTAAAGACCCAAAATCTAAGGGCCGGGGCAAGTCACAGCGTCGCAGTTCAAGTCTCGACCGCGAGCTAGTCGCTCAGCGCTGGCTGCTGATTGAGAGTCAAGCCGGAGCCGGTGGCAGTGGGCTCAAAACGGCTGTTAGTGATGCCGATAAACTGCTTGATTACGTCATGAAGCAACGCGGCACCGCCGGTGACACCATGGCCGAGCGACTGCGGCGGTCTGAGAGTGCTCTGAGCCACAAAGAAGCTGTCTGGCAAGCCCATAAATTGCGTAATCATTTGGCCCATGAAGTTAGTTTCGATCTGGTACCGAGTCAAGCTCGGGCTGCCATCAAAGCCTTCGAACAGGCCCTGCGCGATCTAGGAGCTATGAAATGAGCCAACTCATCCCCACCATTGGCATTGAGACTCATGTCCAACTATCAACCAAGACCAAGTTGTTTTGCAGCTGCAGTAACGATGCCACTGGGGCCCAGCCAAATACACTGATTTGTCCGGTTTGCGTTGGGCTGCCTGGCAGTTTACCAGTTTTGAACCAAAGGGCGATTGAGCTAGCAATCAGAGCCGGACTGGCGCTCAAGGGGGAGATTCCGCAGCTAACTAAATTTGATCGCAAGAATTACTTTTACCCCGACTTGCCAAAAGGCTACCAAATCACCCAGTTTGACCAACCGGTAGTTGGCCCGGGTCGGGTGGAAATCAATGCTGACGGTGAAACCGTAACCGTTGGCATTGTTAGAGCGCACCTAGAGGAAGATGCCGGCAAGCTAGTCCATCCAGCCGGTGTTGATTACTCATTAGTCGATTTGAATCGGGCCGGAACCCCGCTATTGGAAATTGTGTCGGAGCCGGACATGCACACGCCGGCCCAGGCTAAGGCCTACGCTCAAGAAATTTATAATTTGATGCGCTACGCCGGCGTGTCAACCGCCGAGCTCAGCCAGGGCAACATGCGCTTTGATGTCAACGTCAGTGTGGCCGCGGCTGGCCAGCTGGGAACAAGAACCGAAACCAAGAACTTAAATTCGTTTCGAGCTGTCGAACGGGCAGTCGCCTTTGAGGTTCAGCGCCAAACTGAGGTTATTGGTGATGGGCAGACTGTGATCCAAGAAACCCGAGGCTGGGATGAATCCAAGGGCGTTACCGTCGCTCAGCGCAGCAAGGAAGAAGCTCATGATTATCGCTATTTCCCCGAGCCGGACTTGCCCCCGATTATAGTTAACGATCAACTGCGACAGGATAGCACACAAGACTTTGTGACGCCGGGTGAAGTCAGGGCCCAACTCGACGGCTTGGGCCTAAAACCGTCTCAGGTTGAAATATTAGTTAACGATCCGACCGCTACTCTCAGCTATCTCAAAGATATCGACACTAAAATTTTAGCTAAGCCGGCTGAGCAAGCATTGGTGGCCAAGGCTTTGGAACAAAACCCTGATTTAAGATTGGCTTATGCTGGTTTGGATAGCCACAGCCGCCAATCACTGGTTAAACTAGCTCAGGCTGTTGACTCAAAGTCGATTAGTGCCACCATGTTTAACCAAGCCCTGCCCGAACTGCTGGCCGGCAAAGATATCTCGGATCATTTAAGTTCGACTCAGATCAGTGATTCAGGTGAGCTAGATAAGATAGTAGCCGAGGTCATAAACGATAACCCTAAGGCTGTGGCCGACTACCAAGCCGGACAAGAGCAGGCTCATAAATTCCTGGTTGGTCAGGTGATGAAGGCCACTCGCGGCCAGGCCAATGCGGCTATGGTTAATGATATACTGAAGTCACAACTAGCCAAGTAATGTTTCCACTTAATCTCAGCGAAAACACCGATATTTTTGATCCCCTAATCCAGCACTTCCAAGCGATCTTGCCGAAGATTCCTTTAGCAATTGGGACATTTTTGTTTGGCTGGGTGGTTATCAAGTTACTATCGTGGTTTATTCGTTTCTTAATCAGCTTCGTCCGACTGCCACGGGGGCTCAAGGGTATAATTTACTCGCTGGTAGACGCCTTGCTGTGGATCTTTTTAATTATCACCGTTCTCCAAAACCTGGGTCTAAACAACATTGCCATCGCTTTCAGCGGCGCCATCGTTGCGGTTGGTGTTGCCCTAGGCTCGGGGGCTAGCACCTTGGCCTCTGATATTTTGGCCGGCATCTTCCTGGCCCGTGATCGCGACTTTAGTATTGGCGATACGGTTAAGGCCGGCGAGAACACCACTGGCGTGATTGAGCATATGGACATGCGCCGAATCCGCATCCGCGATAAGCAAGGCCATTTGCATGTCATTCCGAACTCGGTGATCGAACGCAAGGAATGGGTGTTACTTAAGGACAACATTCGCGGCAGCGGTAAATAAACTTACGCTTGCAACAGATAGAGCACCAGTCTAGAGTAGTAGTATGACTGGCTTTGAACAAGCACTTTTAATAGTTTTGAGCATTGCCACCCTTCTGCTGCTAGTGCTAGCGATTATGGCGACTGTGCTCATAGTGATGGTGTTGCGCGGAGCCAAACGCATCAGCCAAAAAACTGAAGCGGCAATCGATAATATTAACGACGTCACGACCCGCATATCCAAGCACTTAGCACCAGGCGTCATATCTAGCGTGATTGCCCAGGGTTTGAAGCGTTGGCGGAATCATGAAAAAGGTAAGGAGGTCGACGATGAGTAGGCAACGCAATTTCTGGGAGGGCACATTTTTGGGGGTGCTGATTGGGATCGTGGCCGGAGTTCTGCTGGCACCCAAAAGCGGCAAAGAAACCAGGGCCGACATTAGTGCCAAAACTAAAAAGCTAGCCGGGGACGCATCCAAAAGGGCTGGCCGCCTAGCCAAGGATCTTGGTGACGGCGCCGAGCGGCTGAGGCAGGTGGCTAAAGATTTGGGAGCTGAGGCCAGAGAAGAGAGCCAGGCGCTGATTGCTCGGGCCGAAGTTATGAAACAAGATTTAAATGCTTCCACTAAAGATTTGGCCCAAGCTTCCAAGAGCACCAAAGATGCCACCTTGGCGAACGTGCGTGGTTTGATGGACGAGGGAGCGGCTTTGATGATTGAGCTGGAAGGCGTGACTAAGCGCCTAGTTAACAGCGCCAAGGTCAAGGCCCGCAAGGGAGCAGACGAGGAAGCTGGCGAGGCTGCCAAACGGGTAGAAGAACTGGAGCGCAACGGCCACCAGGACATCTCTGAGCCTTAAGCTGCTTATGCTACAATTGAAGTAGAGAGGGGAGGTCACAGCAGATATGAGCAGCAGTCAGCTGCCGGGCTTCGTTCATTTGCATAATCACAGTCATTACAGCTTGCTGGATGGCTTGCAAAAAGTACCCGAAATGCTGGATCTGGTCAAAGAGCATGGCATGACGGCCGTAGCTCTAACTGATCACGGCACTCTCAGTGGGGCAATCGAGTTTTATACTGCCGCCAAGGACCGTGGCCTAAAGCCAATTATTGGCATGGAGGCTTATGTAGCGCCTCGCGGATTAGATAATAAGTCCGGCAAACTGGACGCCAATCCCTACCATTTAATTTTGCTGGCCTATTCTAATCAGGGTTATGCCAACTTAATGCGGCTGTCATCGATTGCTCACCTGGAGGGTTTTTATTACAAACCTAGAGTCGACCGGCAGTTACTGGCCAAATATCACGAAGGCCTCATAGTTTTGTCGGGCTGCGCCGGCGGTGAAGTGGCCGAGCACTTACGCAGTGGCAATTTGGCTCAGGCCAAGGAGGTGGCCGAGTGGTATCAAAGCACCTTCGGCGCTGATAACTATTTCTTAGAACTGCAAGATCATGAGCATCAGTGGGCGGAGCAGAAACGTCTTAACGCCGCCATCCGCAAACTAGCGGCCGAGACCAAAATTCCTATGGTAGTGACGGCCGACTGCCACTACGCCCGGCACGAGGACAAGGAAGCCCACGAAATCTTGCTCTGCGTTCAAACCGGCAAGACCATTGGTGATGCCGATCGCATGACTATGGAAATGGACTTGTTTTTATCGGACCCCAAGGACGTGGCCAGTCGCTGGAGCAAAGAGCCAGAGGTGCTGGCTAACACCGTCAAGATTGCTGAGCGCTGTGATGTTGAAATTAACCTTGGTGGTGTGCACATTCCCAAGTTCACTGTTCCCAGCGGACAGACCGAACGCGAGTACCTGCATCAGCTAGCCTACCAGGGACTAGCCTGGCGCTATGGCGGCATCGCTAAAGAAGATATTGTTCACTACACCCGAGACAAGACCGTTCAGGTAGTGTCCAAAGAGATTATCGACCGCTTGGAGTATGAGCTGGGCGTAATCGCCAAAATGAACTATGACGGTTACTTCTTGATCGTAGCCGACTTTATTAACTGGGGTAAAAATCAAGGCATCATTTTTGGACCCGGCCGGGGCAGTGCTGCTGGATCACTGGTCTCATACGCATTGAACATTACGGATCTTGATCCGCTGAAATATAACCTACTGTTTGAGCGTTTTCTCAACCCTGATCGTATTAGTATGCCGGATATTGATATCGATATGCAGGATACTCGCCGCCAAGAAGTTATCGATTATGTGGTCGAAAAGTACGGCGATGATCGGGTAGCTCAAATTATTACGTTTGGTACCATGGCGGCTCGCAATGCCGTTAGGGATACTGGCCGGGCCCTCGGCATGAGCTACGGGGAAGTTGACGCTATTGCCAAGCTGATTCCCCAGCCCATCCAAGGCCGCCATATTCCGCTGAGTGTATCGGCCGGGCTAACTAAAGCCAAGGCCGCCGATCAAAAAGCTGATCCGGATTTAGTAGCCGAGTACAAATCCAACCCCCGGGCCAAGCGCCTGATTGATACCGCTGTACGCCTAGAAGGCACCATTCGCTCCAACGGTGTCCATGCGGCGGGGGTGGTGATTGCCCCTGGTGAAATGGTGGCTTCCGTACCATTGCAGCGGGCCCAAAAGGGTGGCATTGTCACCCAGTATGAAATGAACACCATTGAAGGCATGGGTCTGTTAAAAATGGACTTTTTGGGACTGTCTAACCTCACGATTATTAATAATGCGCTGCGCATAATTGCCAAAATCCACAATCAGCGCCTGTCGACGGCCGACATTCCACTCGATGACCCCGATACCTACAAAATGCTCAGTCGCGGTGATACTACGGGTATCTTCCAGCTAGAATCAGCCGGTATGAAGCGCTACCTGCGCGAACTGAAACCGACCCAGTTTGATGACATTATTGCCATGGGGGCGCTGTATCGGCCCGGGCCGATGGCCGAAATCCCGCGCTTTATTGCCGCCAAGCACAATGCCTCAGCCATTGAGTATCCCCACCCGTCATTAGAGCCTGTTCTGAAAGACACCTATGGTGTCATGGTTTACCAGGAACAGATCATAGCCTTATTGCAGCTGATTGCCGGTTACTCCTTGGGTCAAGCCGATCTGGTGCGTAAGGCCATTGGTAAGAAAAAGCGCGATATCATGGACGCCGAAAAACCGCGTTTCATCGAGGGCTGTCTCAAGAAAGGCCTAACCGAGCCAGGAGCTGAAGATTTATGGGCGTTGATTCAGCCCTTTGCCGACTACTCCTTTAATAAGGCTCATGCCGCCTGCTATGCCATGATCGCCTATCAGACGGCCTATCTCAAAGCCCACTTCCCCGAAGCCTTCATGGCGGCGCTCATGACCAGCGATTACGGTAACATTGATCGCATCGCCATCGAGGTGGCCGAGTGCCGGCGCATGGGCATTGCTGTCTTACCGCCGGATATTAATGAAAGCTACTTGGAGTTTGCTGTGGTGCCTGGCGCCAAGCAGATTCGCTTTGGCTTGGCCGCCATCAAGAATGTCGGCCTTGGTGGCATCGAAGCTATCCTCAAGGCGCGAGAAGAACGACCGTTTACCGGCATTGAAGACTTTGCCCGCCGGGCCAGTGCCAGCGAAGTTAACCGTAAGGTCTGGGAATCATTGATCAAAACCGGCGTCTTTGACCGTTTTGCCGAGCGCAGCGAACTGTTGCACAATCTTGACATCCTCACCAGCTATGCTGCCAAGGCTCAAAAGAACGCTCTCACCGGCCAAATTGATATCTTTGGCTCAATGGGACTGGAAGAAAATACCCCCCACTTGTTCCTGGAAGCACCGCCAGAGCTGGTAAGCCCGGCTGAGCAGCTTGGTTGGGAAAAAGAGCTGCTGGGCTTGTACTTGTCCAAGCACCCACTGGATGGCTACGATGGTTTCTTGCAGAATCAAACTCAGAGCCTATCCGGTTTAACGCCGGAGCAAGAGGGCAAGAGCGTCACTATCGGCGGCATCATTACCACGGTGCGCAAGATTACCACTAAGAACGGCGACGCCATGGCCTTTGTTGGCTTAGCCGATAAAACTGGCGAAACCGAGCTGATCGTCTTTCCTAAAGCTTATGCCGCTAATAGTGAACTCTGGCAACCCGACCAGCTGGTTAAAATTGCTGGGAAAGTGAACACTAAAGACCGTGAGGGCAAAACCACGGCTGAAATTAAGATTATGGTCGACAAAGCTCGGGGCCTAACTGACAAAGACGCGGCCATTGAATATGATGCTGCAGCAGCCCAGCCAGAGTTAGAGTCTGAAGTGGCTGCTAGCGACGCCAACACGGCCTTAACTATTACCCTGGGCAGCCTGGCCGATCCGGCCCTGCTCAACCGGATCAAAGAGTTATTAAGTAATTACGCCGGCGAAGCCGAAACCTTCATAGTGGTGGGCGACGAAGAATCAAAAACCATTCGTTTGCCATTTAAAGTCAACCTCGATCAAAAGCTGCTCGGCCAGCTCAAAAGTCTGCTTGGCGGCGAAGCCGTAGCGGTGGCTTAAATAGTTGCTTAGATCTGGAGATTATGCTAAAGTACGCAGGTTATGATTTCAGCTAATGTCATTACCGACCAGTATAAGAAGAAAGCCATTCCGCAAGTTAAGAGCGGCGACACGGTGCGTGTCCACCAGCGCATTCGGGAAGGCTCCAAGCAACGCGTTCAGGTCTTTGAAGGAGTGGTGATTCGGACTGACCGCATGAATGAGCTAACGGCTCGCATTACCGTCCGCCGGATTGCTAGTGGTGTCGGCGTCGAAAAATCCTTTTTGCTGCACTCGCCTAACGTCAGCCGGGTTGATATTACCCGTCGGGCCAAGGTTCGCCGCAATTACCTCAGTTATTTGCGTCAGCGCCGGGGCAAGAGTGCTCGTTTGCATGAGGCTGATTTTGATCGCGCGGCTGTTAACGCCAACGCCGAAGTCCCGGGTGAGGACCAGCCAGTAACTGATGCTGATGTCACCGAACTTAATGCCGAAGAAATGCAGGACGAACAAGAAGAGGTGGTGGCTTCGACTGATGAGGTGGCGGCTGCCGAAAACAAGGAAGCGGCTAAGGCTGATCCCAAAAAAGATTCAGACGCGGCTGATGATGAAGCCCTACTCGAGGCTGAAGAAGTTCAATCTGGCGTTGACGCCGCCGAATCCAAGGAATAAGGCACTACGAGGGGTCAAATGAAGTTGCACTCTCGCCCGACTCGTCAGCACGAAGCTGAGCTCTGGGCCGAGGGTTTTTCAGTTATAGCTGGTGTCGACGAAGTTGGCCGTGGTTGCCTGGCCGGTCCAGTCGTAGCCGCCGCTGTTATCTTGCCGGCCGAGGTTAAGTTGCGCGGTGTTCGTGATTCCAAGGTTTTGAACTTGAAGCAGCGGCAAAAGTTAGCCCTGGATATTAAACGGCAGGCTACGGCTATCGGTGTTGGCTGGGCCAGTCCCAGCGAAGTTGACGCTCGTGGTTTAACCTGGGCGGTGCGGGCCAGCGGTCTCAGGGCATTAAAATCAGTCGGCGGTTTTGATTTTGTACTACTTGATGGCAATCACAATTATTTAACTGGACACCATCAGGCCAAAGCCATCATCAAAGCTGATGGTTGCTGTCTGAGCGTAGCGGCCGCCTCAATTATTGCCAAGGTAGCCCGGGATAATTACATGCAGCTCATGCATCAGCTTTACCCAGAATTTGGCTTCAGTACCAACGTTGGTTACGGCACACCCGAGCACTTGGAGGCCTTGCAGTTGAAACTGAGTCCGATTCATCGTCGTCGCTTCGCTCCAGTGGCGCAGGTGTCCCTTGGCTTATAAAGTTGGCCAACGCGCCGAAACTCTGGCGGCTGCTTATTTGGGAGAGCGGGGATTTCAAATCATAGACCGTAACTGGCGCAACCGCTGGTGTGAAATTGACCTAGTGGCTCGCGGTGGCGCCGTAATTCACATCATTGAAGTAAAGTTCCGGTCTAATCCTGACTACGGCAGCGGCTTCGAATACATTACAGCCGATAAATTGCGCCGTTTGAAACTGGCGGCCGAGTACTATATGGCCAGTCGCGATCAGCCCTATCAAATTGATGTGGTGGCGGTTAGCGGTCAGAATATCGAGCTGATCGAAAACGTGACGGCTTAGTTACCAGATACGAACCCGGTCTTTAGGAGCTATATATAGTTTGTCACCGGGCTGCACAGCAAAGGCGTCATAGAAGTTATCAACGTTGACTACCGCTCCGTTGACGCGGTAGAGTTCAGGTGAATGGGGGTCGGATACTAACCGCTCCAAGGCCAATTGTTTTCTGGTAACCCGACACCAGTTTAGGGCGTAACTAAGGAAAAATCGTTGATCAGCAGTGAAACCATTAATCAACTTGTCTTCGCCGATTTCTGCCAGCTTAGCCCGCATTGCATCGTAAGCAATTAGTAAACCACCGAGGTCAGCAATATTTTCCCCCAGCGTTAGTTGGCCGTCGACGTTGCGTCCGGCGACTTTGTAACTGCTGTATTGTTTGGCTAATTGCTGAGCGCGGGAATCAAAATCCTTACGATCTGAGTCTTGCCACCAGGTTTTAAGGTTGCCCTCGGCATCAAACTGACTGCCTTGATCGTCAAAGCCGTGGGTAATTTCGTGACCAATCACCGCTCCAATGCCGCCGTAGTTGGCGGCAAAGTCGCCATTAGCATCAAAATATGGGGGTTGCAAAATGCCGGCCGGGAAGGTAATGCCGTTGGTATTAGGCCAGTAGTAGGCATTTACCAAGGCCGGGGACATCAGCCACTCGGTACGGTCAACTGGTGCCTTGAGCTTATCAATTTCATATTGCCACTCAAACTTGCAGGTGGCTAAAAAATTATCAGCGAAACTATCGCCCAGCTTAAGGTCATCAAATGAGCGCCAGTCATCGGGGTAGCCCAGTAGAGGCAAGAAAGTCGACAGTTTATGTCTGGCTTGCTGCTTGGTTTTGTCACTCATCCATTCGAGTTGATCCAACCGCTTTTCAAAAGCTACCTCTAAATGTTCAACCAAATCTTTGATTTCAGCTTTAGCGGTTTCATCAAAGTAATGCTCAACATACAAACGCCCAATCGGCTGTGGCAAAATGGCCATGCACTGGCGGCTAACCCTAAGGTCGCGGGGTTCCTGCTTTTCGCGGCCGCCTAAGACCTTGCCGAAGAAAGAAAAGTTAAGATCCTCGAAGGGCTTGGACAGCTTGCTACCCAAAATTACCAAATGATTTAACAGCAGGTAATTCTGCCATTGCTCAATAGGGAGTTCTTGAATCAACCGGGTGGCGGCGGTAATAAATTGCGGCTGGCCAATAATAATTTTTGAGGCACCTAAATCAAGGCCCTGGCGGTAGGTTTCCCAGTCCCAAATTGGGAATTCGGAGTTCAGCTTGTCATCAGTGTACGGATTATACATGGCCACTGGGTCTCGGAGATCAGCCGCTTTCAGCGAGGCCTTGGCTAGCTCTACCTCCAGGTCAAAAACCTGCTGAGCTCGCTCTTTGGGCTTATCAAGTCTAACCAGCTCAAACAGCTGAGTCATAAACTCGATATACTTATGTCTAACCTCGACAAATTGCGGTGCGTCTTCCAGATAATAAGTTCTCTCTGGTAGCCCCAAGCCACCCTGCCATAAGCGCAAGACATTAGTATGGCAATCTTTGTCGTCGGGCTCTATTATTAGTGACCAAACAAGTCCAAAACCCTGGTTATTACGCTTAATAATATAATCTTTAAGCTGCTGACGGCTCGAAAGTGCGCTAACTTGCTTAATAACTTGTTCAACTAGCTTTGGAGTACTGGTCTGAATGGCTTTTTCATCCATCGCGGCCTGGTAGTATCGCTTAACTAGTTGCACCATTTGCGGTTCATTCGAATCAATTGGAGCTTTCAGTAGTTCAATCAGCTTCTTGAGGTTATCTTCCCCTAAAATATCAAAGGTTCCGTACTGTGCCTTATCGGCCGGAATTGGGTGGGCATCGATCCACTTTTGATTGGCATAGCCAAAGAAGTCGTCGCCGGGTTTGATGGTTGATGAAACTTCGGTTTTGAGTGACATAACCATATAAAGATACCAGCTTCAGTCTGACCGCGCGAGCATAACCGCTGCCTGTTACTTGAAACTTCTGTGGTTTTCTGCTACTATGTAGCCATACAGAAAGTCGGTTCGCCGACTTTTTTGCCTAATAAGCCCACAATTAAATAACAACAGAATAGGAAATCTGAATGCAACCAAACTTTTTACAAGCCATCACCATCATCGCCGAGGAGAAAAATCTGCCTCGGGAAGTAGTGCTGGAGACCGTCGAAGCGGCCCTAGCCGCTGCTTACAAGAAAGACTACGGCGACAAAGATCAGGAAGTTAGGGTCGAGCTGGACGAGAAGACTGGCGGTACCCGGGTGTTTGTGACCAAAGAAGTGGCCACTGAGCCGGAAAACGATTTCCTGCAAATGACGTTAGCTGAAGCTAAGAAACACCAGCCCAAGGCTAAAGTTGGCGACATGGTGGAATATGAAGAGCACCCCGAAGATTTTGGTCGCGTAGCCGCTCAAACCGCCAAGCAGGTGATTATTCAGCGTTTGCGTGAGGCTGAGCGGGAAATCATCTTCACCGAGTATAAAGACAAGGAAGACACCATTTTGAATGGTACCGTCCAGCGGATTGAAGGCAATACAGTCTTTATCGACCTAGGTAAGGCCACAGGTGTGCTGTTTCCGTCTGAGCAAATCCCAACCGAGCGTTATTACCCCGGACACCGCATTAAGGTTTATGTGGTGCGGGTTGAACAAACCACTCGCGGGCCGCAAATCGTACTCAGTCGGGCTCATGCCAACATGGTCAAATTGCTGTTTAGTTTGGAGGTGCCAGAAATTGAGACCGGCGCCGTTGAGATTAAGCACATTGCCCGTGAGGCTGGAGTGCGCACCAAGGTAGCTGTAGTGTCTAATGCCGAAGGCGTTGATCCAGTTGGTACCTTTGTCGGTGGCCGCGGCTCCCGTGTCCAAACCGTCATGAGCGAGTTGGGCGAAGAGAAGATCGACATCATTCCTTACAGTGAGGATCCATCGACCTTCATCGCCAGCGCTCTCAGCCCAACTAAAGTAATTGGCGTTACGCTAGATGAGGCCGAGAAAAAGGCCGTGGTCAAAGTACCAGAAGACCAGCTGTCACTAGCCATCGGCAAGCAAGGCCAAAACGTACGGTTGGCGGCTAAGCTGACCGGCTGGAATATCGATATTGTCAGCGCCGATGAAAGTCGGGTTGAAGCCACCGCTGAGGCGGCGACGTCTGAAGCGCCTAAGCGCCGCAATGATCTGGAGGGTGCCCTGATTGATGCGGTTAACCAGGCTGAACCGGTTGCTGAAGCTGCCACCGAACAGCCTGAAGCTGTCGCCGAACCAGCCGCTGACGCCGCCGAAACCGAGACTGAGACCGAATCCGCCTAAAGCGCCGATGCTTGTGGTCAGTGGTACAATAAATATAGACAGCTACGGATTGGGTAAGACATTGGAGGCGAGATGCAAGACGCATTTGAACGTTTAACCGATAACGCTAAAAAAAGTCTGGAAAATGCTGATGCCATTGCGCGCAGTATGGGCTCTGGTTACATAGGCACTGAGCACATTTTGCTGGGGGTATTGCAGCAAGACGGCTCGATTGGTGCCAAGATTCTGCGCGAAGCTGGCGTCAGTTGGGAAAAGGCTGAAGTTTGGCTATCCGGTTCATCAAGTCAGGTCTTGTCGCACTCCAATCGCAAGGGTCTGTCGGAAACTGCTCGCGACACCCTAACTATCTCCATGCGCATTGCTCAAGAGTTTGGCCAACCCTACTCTGGCACCGAGCACATCTTGTTTGCTATCCTCAGCCAAAAGAATGCCCGGGCTAACTCATTGTTAAAAGAAATTCAGGTTGATCCGACCTTGGTACGAGCTGAACTTGAGAACTATCTAAGTAATCAGCAGTACTACTATGCCGAAGAATCAGCTAAACCGTCCAAGAAAGCTAAGAGTAAGACACCGTCTCTCGATCACTTTGGTATCGATTTAACGGCCAAGGCTAGTGACGGCAAACTTGACCCAGTGGTTGGTCGGGCCAATGAAATCAGCCGAGTGGTCTCGATTCTTAACCGCCGCACCAAGAACAATCCGGTGTTAATAGGAGAGCCGGGCGTCGGCAAGACAGCTATTGTAGAAGGCCTGGCCCAGCGCATTACCAGCGATGAAGTTCCAGAAATGCTGCTGAATAAGCGGATTGTGATGCTGGATTTGGCCAGCGTTATTGCTGGCACCAAGTACCGGGGAGAGTTTGAGGAGCGCCTGAAGAAGATCTTGGACGAGGCCAAGGCCACACCTGATGTAATCTTGTTTATCGATGAGCTGCATACCGTAGTTGGCGCTGGCGCCGCCGAAGGCGCCATCGATGCCGCTAATATTTTGAAGCCGGCTCTATCGCGCGGCGAAATTCAAACCATCGGCGCTACCACCCTCGAAGAATACCGCA
>CAYYRL010000002.1:14727-16246 GCA_964474165.1 uncultured Candidatus Saccharimonadales bacterium | reverse complement strand
CTATCGCGCGGCGAAATTCAAACCATCGGCGCTACCACCCTCGAAGAATACCGCAAACACATCGAGAAGGATGCCGCCCTTGAACGCCGTTTCCAACCGGTGATCGTGCCCGAGACCACGGTTGATGAAACCATTGCCGTATTGCGCGGACTGCGCCAACGTTACGAGGAGCACCACCGGGTGGAGATTACTGATGAAGCTATCGAGCAAGCTGCCAAGCTAGCTAAGCGCTATGTGGCCGATCGCTTCCTGCCCGACAAAGCCATCGATTTGGTTGATGAAGCGGCTTCACTGGCCCGCATCAAGCGCGGCAGCAGTAACAAAAATGTTCGCGGGCTGCAAAAGCAGCTGACTGAAGCCAAGGCCGATATGGATGAAGCCGTTGACCAGCAAGACTTTGAGCTAGCGGCCCGGTTGAAGACCAAGACCAGCATCATTGAGCAAAAGCTGTCTAGTCACAAACAAGAGGACACTATCCAGATCACAGCTGAGGACATAGCTCAAGTTATCAGCCTGATGACGGGCGTGCCGGTCACCCGGTTAATCAAAACTGAGATCGAAAACTTGGTTAAGTTGGAAAAGGTCCTACATAAGAAAGTTATCGGTCAAGATGAGGCCGTCCGTGAAGTATCCAGGTCGATTCGCCGTAGTCGCACCGGCATTAGCGATGCCAAGCGACCGATCGGCTCATTTATGTTCTTGGGCCCAACCGGTGTTGGTAAGACCGAATTAGCCAGGGCCTTAGCCCGGGAAATGTTCCAGGCTGAAGATTCAATCATCAAGATCGATATGAGTGAATTCATGGAGCGCCACACTACCTCGCGCTTGGTCGGTGCCCCAGCCGGCTACATTGGCTACGAAGAAGGTGGCCAGCTCACCGAAGTTGTCCGCCGCAAGCCCTACAGCCTGGTGCTGCTGGATGAGATCGAAAAAGCCCATCCCGATGTCTTCAACATGCTACTGCAAGTCCTAGAGGATGGCCAGCTAACTGATGCTAAAGGCCGCCGGGTCGACTTTCGTAACGCCATCATTATTATGACCAGTAATGTCGGCGCCGAGAGCCTCTATCGCGAAGCCGCCCTCGGTTTCAAAACCAGCACCAATGATGAGCTGAAACTCCTGGATGAAACTCACGCTGAGATTAAAGATAAGGTCATGGGCGATCTCAAGAAAACCTTCCGCCCCGAATTCCTCAATCGTTTAGACAAAGTTGTGGTCTTCCGCAGTCTGTCTCGCCCTGACGTGCGCCGGATTCTGGGACTGCAGTTAGATGAGCTAAATCAACGGTTAATTGAGCAGGGGATTACGCTCAAAGTTACCCCGCAGGCCAAAGACTATTTGATCGAAAAAGGCTACGACATCGACCAAGGCGCCCGGCCGATGCGCCGCGCCATTCAGGATTATATTGAAGATCCCTTGGCCAACGGCATTCTGGCCGGCCAGTTCAAGCCCGGTGACACTGTCACGGTCCTGCGCCGCGGAGACGAACTGACACTGGGCGCACCAAGTCTCAAAGCCA
>CAYYRL010000002.1:0-14627 GCA_964474165.1 uncultured Candidatus Saccharimonadales bacterium | reverse complement strand
TGTTCGTATTTTGTTCGGTTTATGATACACTTGATGTATGCCCAAGACATCGACTCAGTTTGTCTGTCAAAGCTGCGGCGCTAGCCGCGGTAAGTGGGCTGGGCGCTGTGACGCCTGCGGAGCCTGGAATTCCTTGGTTGAGTCTGCGCCGGTTAGCACCGGCCTAAGGGGGAGTAGTGCAGCCAAGGCCTTCCAGCCGGAATTATTAACCAAAGTCGCTTCCGATAAGGTTACCCGCTTTACTAGTGGTTTGGGTGAACTGGATCAAGTACTGGGTGGGGGTGTGGTGCCTGGGGCCATTGTGCTGCTGTCTGGTGATCCTGGAGTCGGTAAATCAACTTTGGTGCTGCAAGTCGCGGCTAACGTGGCCGGCAAGTCCCCCGTACTTTATGTCAGCGGTGAGGAATCAGTTCAACAAATAAAGCTGAGAGCTGAGCGGTTAAAGTTAGATCCCGGTCAGCTGGCGGTGGCCAGCCAAACTGATGCCGACAGCGTGGCCCAAACCATATTGGAGGGCGGTTTTGGCCTGGTCATTATTGATTCGATTCAAACCATGGCTACCAGCGCCCTGACTGGCAGCCCCGGCACTGTTGGGCAGATTACGGCTACAGCCCAAATTATTGCGTCAGCGGCCAAGAGTAGCCATACGGCAGTGATCATGATTGGCCATGTCACCAAGGAAGGCTCAATTGCTGGCCCTAAAATTTTGGAGCATCTAGTGGATGTGGTGTTATATCTTGAAGGGGAGCGCTACGGAGCATTTAAGGCCTTGCGCGGGGTTAAAAACCGTTTTGGTTCAACCAATGAAGTTGGCATCTTTGAGATGCAAACCAATGGTTTGCAGGCCGTGGCCAATCCCTCCCAGGCGCTGCTAGCTGAGCGACAGCTCGGTCCAGGGTCGGTTGTGCTGCCGACCATGGAAGGTAGCCGGCCACTGTTAGTTGAGGTCCAGGCCTTGGTGTCACCCAGCGTCTTTGGTTATCCCAAACGCACGGCGGTGGGCTTTGACTTAAATCGGCTGGGGCTGCTATTAGCCGTTATGGCCAAGCGAGCCAACCTTAACTTGGGGTCTCAGGACGTCTATGTTAATGTGGTAGGAGGCCTCAGGGCCAGTGAACCGGCCAGCGATTTAGCCATTGTTATGGCCATCGCCTCGGCGGCCAAGAACCAAGCCTTGCCGGCTGACACCGTGGTTTGCGGTGAAGTTGGACTCGGCGGTGAAATTCGCAGCGTGACCAACCTTGATCGCAGGTTGGCCGAAGCTAAGAAACTTGGCTTCAAACATTCCCTGGGACCAACTGGTGTCACCACCGCGGCCACAAGTGTGGCCAGCGCCATTAAGCTAGCTTTCAGCGCTAGCAGTTAAGCTTTTATCCAAAGGACTTATCAAAAATGAATTTCCTCATTGTGCTCGTCATTTTAATTGTGTCGTTTCTAATCTTGGGGGCCATTATCCGGGTTGCCAAGCTGCCGCTATTTCGCTTGATGTTGGTGGCAGTCGGCGCCATTTTGGGTCTATTACTAGGCGCACTTTGCAGCATTCCCCTAGCCCACTTGCCTGACCCGCTGGGATCAATTATGCCGGCCATCGTGTCGCTAATTTTAACCATCGGCGTGGTTATGGCCGTGCTCAGTCAAGGCGATGTGATTATGGAGTACTTGCCCTGGCTGCAAAAATTAAGCGATAAATTACCCGAGACGGAACTCAAAAAAACTGAAACCGGCAAGACTGAAGCCAAGGCTCACCAAATCTTAGTCGATACCTCGGTAATAATTGATGGCCGGATTGCCGATATTGCGGCGGCCGGTTTTATGCATGCCAAACTGATTGTGCCGCGTTTCGTGCTGGCCGAGCTGCAAAATATTGCTGATAGCGAAGAGGCCATGCGCCGTAGCCGCGGCCGCCGCGGCTTGGAAGTTCTTAACCAGCTGCGCGAGAACCGCGAAGTTGAAGTTGAAATCTCCAGCGAAGATGTGCCAGGCGTCAAGGAAGTTGACGCCAAATTAGTGGCGTTGGGTAAGCGCTTGGGCGCCGATGTTTTAACTACTGACTATAATCTCAACCGGGTGGCGCAAATCGAAGGCATCCGGGTCCTGAACGTCAATGAACTTGCGAACGCTATTCGGCCGGTAGTCCTGCCGGGGGAGGAGATGGCGGTCAAGATAGTTCAAGCAGGCAAGGAGAAGGGTCAGGGTGTAGGTTATCTCCCCGATGGCACTATGATAGTGGTGGAGCAAGGCGACAGCCTGATTGGCCAGGAGGTCATGTGCGAAGTCACCCGCGTCTTTCAAACCGTGGCCGGCAAAATGATTTTTGCCCAGCCCAAACAGCCCATTAGTGATCTGGCTGCAAAAAAACCTAAAAAATAACTACGGCTTAACGGTCAATTGAGAGTTACTAGTGGTCGCCAGTACGGTTGAGCCGTCCAGGGCCTGAACATGCCAGGTATAATTATTTGGTGTTAAAACCACACTGGCATTACTGGAGCTGGGGGTTGCCCTGACAGTGCCATTAATAATTAGCTTGTAGCTTGTGGCACCTGGCAACGAGTCCCAATTAAAACTAATACTGCCAGTATTGCGAGTCGCGCCATCGGTCGGGGATTGGTTACTGAAGGTGCCGCCGTTGTAAGTAACATTGATGGTCTTGATAGCTTGGTACAGCCCGGCGTCAGTCACCACCACTTTAATGGCATGAGTGCCAGTTGATTGCGGGGTGTAGGTGAAGGATGGGTAGCTGCCAGAGCCACTTTCATTGGCAGTTGAAATAACCTGGTCGTTGTCGAAGAACTCAACCTTATTGACCGTAAAGGTGCCCGATGTCCAGCTGGCAGATATGGTGTAGGGGCCACTGCCTTGAACTTTGTAGCTGGTAATGGCAGGTTGAACATCATCACATTTGTGAACATCGTCGCTAGTGGTCGGCACTACACCACCCGTGGCACCCATCTTGGCAGCCAGGGCTTGGACTGGCGCATTCCAGCGGCCAAACGAGGGATCAGATGTCGGCAGCTCTGCCTGCATGGCGTTGGAGTTAACAACTTGAATGGCATTTTCAGGCGTACAATTGGTGGCCAGTTTACCGCTAACTTTATCGACGCGGGCACTCTTTGAGTCACTAGCCAGTGGCGCCTTATACCAGCTGGCAAAGATATCCGTTCGCTTTTTGGTTGAGCCGTCGGTGACTTCGCGGCCGGTGTTGGCATCGAGGGTCACTTGTTTGATGCCGTTGGGGGCTTGGAATGGCTCGTTTGGCTCATCCTTGGTGGCGGCCACCATGAAGTCCTTCCAGATCGGTGCCGAAATGCTGGAAGCGGCTGCCGTCATACTCTTGCCATCATTATTACCGGCCCAGACTCCAGCCACTGACGACTGAGTATAGCCAACCGTCCAGGCGTCCCGGTAGTTCTCAGTGGTACCGGTTTTGACGGCTGCGGTTCGGCCTGGCACGATTAGCGGCTGGTAGTTGGCGCCAAAGGCCAAACTGCGGGCGCCCTTATCGCTAAGTATGCTATTTAGCTCAAAAACGGCTTGCTCATCTAGGACCCGCTTGGGGTTTTGCGCCTTAGTATTGTCGACGATAGTTTTGCCTTTGGAGTCAGTTATCTTTAGCACCGTCAGTTGGTTGACATGGGTGCCACCGGTGGCAAAGCCACTGTAGGCATTGGTCATCTCAGATAGTTTGACCTCGCCTGATCCTAAGACCAAGCTCAGGCCATAGTCACCAGGCTTATTTCGAAGCGTACTGATGCCTAAATCCTGAGCGGTTTTGATTGAGTCCTCAACCCCAGCCAGGTACAGGGCTTTGACAGCCGGGATGTTTAAGGAGCTGCCTAGGGCCTGGCGAATTGAGACTACGCCGTGGAAAGTGCCGCTGTAGTTTTTGGGCGTGTAGCCACCGCCAAAGTCGGTTTTAACGTCATACATGGTGCTACCCGGGCCCCAAGTGACGCCAGACTTTTTGGCAAACAGCGTGGAATAAACAATTGGCTTGAAGCTGGAACCTGGCTGACGCTCGGCATTGGCAACGTTGACCTGGCTGGCACTGAAATCGCCGCCACCGACCCAAGCCGTCACCTGACCGGTCTTAGGGTCTTCTGCTACCAAGGCCGCGTTTGAGCCGCCGAGACGTTTAACATTGGGCAAGTTTTTGGTGACGGCAGCTTCCGCCATAGCCTGTTTTTTGAGATCTAAAGTGGTAATTACCTTTAGCCCGCCGCTATCGACCAATTTGTTACCCAATTGTTCATCGAGCTGGGCTTCAAGATATTTGACGAAGAAGGGCGCCGTGACATTGGCGTAGGATCGCGGAATATCCGGAATCTCCGCCATCACGTCAACTTTTTTAGCGGCTTCAGCTTGATCCCTGGAGATATAGTGTTGCTCGACCATTAGATCAAGAATGACGTGCTGGCGATCAATTAGCTCATCGACATGGTCACCGTAGGGCGAGTAGTAGCTGGGGGCATTGGGAATGGCGGCTAGCAGCGATGCCTCAGGTAGGGTTAGTTCCTGGGCATTCTTGCCAAAATAGGTCTTACTGGCGGCCTGAATGCCGTAAGCCTGGGTACCATAAGGGATTTCATTAAGGTAGAGCTTGAGGATGTCATCCTTTTTGTAAAGCTGTTCAATTTCAATCGACAGGACTAGTTCCTTGACCTTACGCACAATGGTTTGCTGGTTGGTCAGCAGGGCATTTTTGACATACTGTTGGGTAATAGTTGAACCGCCGCGCAAGCCGTTGCCGCGATGAATCAGGTCATCGAAGGCCGCCCGCACGATACTCAAGCTAGAGAAGGCGCCATGGTTATAAAAGTTCTTGTCTTCAATGGCGATAGTCGCTTCTTTAATATTGTCGGGCATGTCATTGAAGCTAATGACGGTGCGGTTAACATCGCCGTGCACTTCATACAGGACAGTATCACCTGTGCGATCATAAAAGCGCGTAGTCTGAGCGCCAATAATACCGTTTATCTTGTTGGGACTGGGCAAATCCTTAGCAATAAACAGTACCAGTAAAAACAACATTAAAGCGCCAACGCCCGCAATTTTGGCGGCCCGCTTGGCCCCAGCCTTACTGAGCCAGTAAGCTTTCAGGTTGGCAGGTTTCATAGCCACCAAAAACCGTTGCCAGCGATTGGGGGTAAATCTGGATGCTCGGGCCAGGTGTCGATTGTTTCTCGCCGAAGTCACCCGTCGCGGTTTGGACTTAGCCATATCTTTCGAATAATCCTTGCGTTTATTATACCAAGCTCCACGTTAGCACCATAGGCTTAAATCTGGCTTGAAACATCAAGGTTTACCCTGGTGTGATATAGTTTTGGTTATGAATGAAGCTGTACTGGCTAAGGCCCAAGATGTAATTGTACGGGCTGACCTCGAGGCCAAATTTAAGGCTGGCAAGAAATTACGGGTCAAATTGGGTATTGACCCGACTGGTCCCAGAATTCATATCGGCTACGCCTCAACCGTGCGGCACTTGCAGAAGTTGCAAGCTGCTGGCCATAAAATTGTGCTAATCGTCGGTGATTTTACGGCAAAAGTTGGCGATAGTTCCGACAAGACCGCCGAGCGGCCAATTCTGACCGATGAGGAAATTAAAGCCAATCTAGCCAGCTACAAACAGAAACTCAGTACTCTAATAGATCTTGATAAAGCCGAATTTCACTATAATTCCCAGTGGCTAGGCAAGCTGAAGCTGGCTGATGTCATCGAGCTGGCACAGCAATTTACGGTTGCTCAGATGATTGAACGCGATAACTTCCAGCAGCGCTACGAAGGTGGTAAACGCATTGGCCTGCACGAGTTTTTGTACCCACTGCTCCAGGGCTACGACTCGGTAGCCATTAAGGCCGATCTGGAAATTGGGGCGACTGAGCAGCTATTTAATCTCATGGCCGGGCGAGTGCTGCAAAAGCAGGCCGGCCAGCAGCCGCAGAACGTCATGACTTTCGAGATTCTAGTGGGAACTGATGGCCGCAAAATGAGCAAATCTTGGGGTAATTGCATTTGGATTGATGACGAGGCGGCCGATATGTACGGCAAAGTCATGAGTTTGCCTGACAATTTGATCGTCCACTACTACCGGGTGGCTACCGATATTGAAGCTGGGGTCATCGAAGAGCTGGAAAAAACCCTGGCGGCGGGGGCAAATCCCCGCGATGCCAAAGCTTCTTTGGCCCGAGAAATTGTGACCATTTATCACAATGAAGCTGATGCACTGGCGGCTGAAGATCAGTTCAATAGACAGTTTCGGGACAAGCAGGCGCCAGATGAAATTCCTGCTGTTGCCATTAAAGTTAAAGATAAGATCTCAGTGGTTGACGGCGTGCTGGTGGAGGCCAAACTGGCTACTAGTCGCTCCGAGGCTCGCCGGTTCAGGGAGCAAGGCGGTGTCCGGGTCAACGGCCAAAAAGTGACTACCGAAAGTCACATCTTTAAGGCCGGTGACGTACTGCAAGTTGGCAAGCGCCGGTTTGTGCGCTTGAAGTAATGGCCACCCAGGGGCTAGAGCGGACAGTCAAAACTTTGGATGGCGTGGGACCAGCTGTGGCCCTGCGCTTAGAGCGTTTAGGAATTACTACTATCCGCCATTTGCTGCTGCATTTTCCGTTTCGCTGGGAAGACTACTCCCAGGTCGCTAAAATTAGGGACTTAAAACCTGGATTGATCACGGTGGCTGGTGAGATCGAGCAGGTAGCGGCCCGGCGGGCTAAAACCCGGCGTTTGCATATTTTGGAAGCTATCATCAGTGATGGCAGCGGCACACTCAAAGCGGTCTGGTTTAATCAGCCCTATTTGTTGCAGCGATTGCATCAAGGCACCCAGGTAATTTTGTCCGGTAAACTCGAGTTTCGCAACAACGATTACGCTTTGCAGTCACCAAACGTTGAATTCACCGATCGCCCGGCCGAAGGCCATATCGTACCGGTGTATCCAGAAACTGCCGGTCTGACGTCCAAACAAATCTCAGCCTTAGCCAGCCAAGTTATTGATTTAACGGATGAGTTGCTCGATGAGTTGCCAGATCCGGTAATCAAGAACCATAAATTAATTCCTTTAGCGCAGGCTGTCAGGCAGTTGCATCAGCCTCAGTCGAGCAGTCAGCTGGCGGCAGCCAAAAGCCGCATGGCTTTTGCGGAACTGTTCCTGGTGATTGCCTGCGGCCTAATTATTAAAAGCGAACTGGCCACCGAGCCAGCTCAACCAATTAAGTTTCAAGAATCAGTAGCCAAGCAGTTCACCTCGGCTTTAGACTTTGAGCTAACCGATGCCCAGCGCAAAGCCGCCTGGCAAGTGTTGCAAGATATTACTCTGGAGCATCCAATGAACCGACTACTAGAAGGCGATGTGGGTAGTGGTAAAACTGTGGTCGCAGCCATGGCGGCGGTGATGGCGGCAGCTGGTAACTATCAAACCGCCCTGATGGTACCGACTGAGGTACTGGCGGCTCAGCATGTGGCAAGATTAAAGCCGCTGTTGGAACCACTTGGGTACCAGGTGGCAGGAGCAGCCGGTAAGATCGCAGCCGCCGAGCGTGAGCAGCTAACCGCCGGTTTAAAATCTGGAACTATTAAATTGGTGATCGGCACCCAGGCTCTATTGTCTAGCGAGTTAGAGTTCGAGCGGTTGGGTCTGGTGATTATCGATGAACAACACCGGTTTGGCGTTGAGCAGCGCCAGCTACTAAAGGCAAAGGCCGGCTATTTACCGCACCTGCTGAGTATGACCGCTACCCCCATTCCCAGAACGCTGGCCTTAACAATTTACGGCGACCTGGATATTTCGGTCATCGACGAGCTGCCAACCGGTCGTAAGCCAATTATCACTAAGGTCATTTCCGAGTTTGAGCGACCCCAACTATATAAATCAGTTGATGCTGAAATTGAAGCTGGCCGGCAAGTCTTTGTGGTCTGCCCGGTGATTGAAGAATCTGACACGCTAGGGGTTAAGAGTGTAACGGCTGAGGTTGAGCGTTTGCGACGCGGGCCATTTAGTCATCGCCGCATTGCTCTTCTGCACGGCCGGGTGAAATCTGAAGCCAAAACCGCCATCATGGCTCAGTTTGCGGCCGGTGAGTTCGATATTTTGGTGGCTACCAGCCTAATCGAGGTCGGCGTCGATGTCCCCCAGGCCAGCGTCATGATGATTGAAGGCGCTGAACGCTTTGGACTAGCCACCCTCCACCAGTTGCGGGGTCGGGTGGGCCGGTCTCATCATCAGTCTTACTGTTACCTCTTTAGCTCAACTTCAGAAATTTCGCCTAGACTCAGAGCCATGGAACGCTCTCACGACGGCCTCAGGTTAGCTCAAATCGATTTGCAGCAACGCGGGGCTGGCCAAATTTACGGTCTGCGCCAGCATGGCAAATTGGATTTGCGCTTTGCTGACACCGGTGACGCCAAGCTGCTAGCTAGTGTGCGTCAGGCCGCCAAGGACTTTGTCGGGCTAGGCCCGGAAATGTTAAAATATGAAGCAACAATGGCGCGCATCAATCAATTAAAGACCGTCACCTCGCTCGATTAATGTACGCCGGCTTTATTACCCATCGCCATGCCCTCAAGCGCTTCGGCGTCCACCAGCGTTTGGATCAGGCCGCCTATGATACCGTGGAGCCGTTTCTGGCCACTGGTAGTTTTCCTCCAGCCAAGCAAATCTTGCACTTCGAGGGTCCTAACGGGCCCGATGGCTTGAAGGTTAAATCGCCTGGCCAGGAGGATCCAGCTCACTTCTACAATCCACTAACCGATAAAGGCGAGGTGCCGCAGCACATCAATGATCATTACAAAAAACTGGTAGCCGCTCTCAGGGCTCATGATCAAGTGCGGTCAGCTTTTGAAGCCAGCTGGTTGGCTCACTACGTGGTTGATGGTTTAACGCCAGCCCATCATTTTCCCGAACAGGCTCTAATTGGAAAAATTAAAGGCGGCGATTTTCCGGTTAAAGGTCGGTTCAAGTTTTTGGCTCGGGGCGAAGGAGCCCTCAAAAAGAACTGGGCGGTTTGGGGTGGTAATGGTGTGATGGCAACGCATCAGAATTTTGAGCTCGGGGTAGCCATGGCCTTAGTCGGTAAGTCGCTCAAAGAACCGCTGGATGAAGTTAAGCTGGCTCAGGCCCGACAAACCGGCTACCTGGACTTCTTCAAAGCCCAGGCTCATTCGGTGGCCAAGCTCGATTTATACTCAAAGTTCCAAACTAAGGGTTGGACGGCTCAAATCGGGGCCGTGGTCAAAAACCAGGTTATTCCCCTCACCATCCAAACTGTGGCCATCATTTGGCTGCTAGCCTATCTGGAAGCCGGCATGATTGAAGTCCAAAAGCTGGCCCTGGCAGCTACCAACTAATGCAAATCTTGGCTGGTCAGTTCGGTGGCCACAGCTTGGAGCAACCAAAATCAAAGGCAGTGCGGCCTCTCACCCAGAAGGCCAGAGCGGCAATCTTTGATGTGCTGGGAGATGTGTCCGGCAAAAGAGTTCTAGATCTCTATGCTGGCAGTGGGGCGGCTGGTCTTGAGGCTGTCAGCCGGGGCGCGGCTGGTGCGGTGTTCATCGAAAAAAGTCAGGCCGTGGCTGAAGTAATAAAACGAAACATCACCGCTCTGGGCTTAGAATCAGAGACTGAGGTTATTACCTGGGATGTGGCGCCATGGCTGTATCATCATTTGCCGCTATCAATTGATGTCATTATTGCTGATCCGCCTTATAATCAGCTCGATTCAAAACTAATGGATAAAGCCGGTAGTTTATTGGGCGCAGAAGGCATTCTGGTGGTATCCCAGACTAGTAAAATCGAGCCATTTACGCTACAATCTGTCAAGCTAGTCAAGACTAAAGTCTACGGTGATAGCGCCCTTTTATTCTATAAACATGACTAACATGGGGATGTGGTGAAATTGGTATACACGCCTGCCTTAGGAGCAGGTGCCGCAAGGCGTGGAGGTTCGAGTCCTCTCATCCCCACCAATAAACTAAAGTCAACAATTATTAACAACATTGACAAGTAAGCAGTTCTCAAGTTATATTTGATCTCATACGTAATCGTGGCTCGGATGCTCTGATTGCGAGCAAGTTTTTCATTCGATGAACGGATTCGCGGTTCCGGGAGGTACATCAGTGGCCAACAGTCGAGGATGCCATGCAGCCAAGCCGGCACCCCTGGTGACCAAGCTCATGAAATGCCCCAAGTGCGACGAGCAGACGCTGGTCAGTATTCATGGGGACGACATGGTCTGTGGGAAGTGCGGCGAAGTCGTCTGCAAGGTGCCCTGCATCCCGACGGTGTCGGTGGAGTGTTCGACCTGCGAGCGCAGTGTCGAGGCTCAAGGCAGTGGTGATCTGCTGAGCTGTCCCAATTGTGGGACTCTGCTCCAGCGGCCGCAACCGGCCTTGGTAGTCGCCTGATGTTGCTGTTGTGTCTGGAGATCGACAGCTCCCTGGTTGACGAGGAAGAACCCGAAGTTCCCTGCCGACAGGTTCTGTCAGACGACGGAGAGGGCAATTACATCTGTCCCGTTCACAGCGCAGTCAACTTTGCCTACTTCATCGAACCGGGTCGCGTTGGCACCAAGCAGCTCGGTCCAGCAAACAGTCCAGTGCCGGCGCTGTCCGGTACCTAGTTCGCGCTTGGAGCGGGCTGATGGGGGTCCGGTCGCCCGGAGAGCGCGGCCGGGCCCCAGAGGCGGCAAATCAAGGTCTTGGGACTATCGTCCCGAGGCCTTTTCTGTTATTATGTGGCTTCATGACAGCTGTTATTAAGAAACAAACTGATACTCATGTCACTTTGGGCGTTCATTTGGACGAAGCCGCCTTGGCCGATATTGTGGCAGCTACGTATGACCGCCTGCGCCGGCCGTTGAAGGTGGCTGGTTTCAGACCAGGCAAAGCTCCCAATGCCGTGGTTGATCGTGAGCTCGGATCAGCGGCCGTGCAATCGGAAGTCTTGCAGGCTGCCACCGAGCACAGTTATGCCCACGCCGTGCGCGAACATGACCTGGCGGTGGTGGCCTCGCCTGAGGTGACATTAAAGAAGTTTGTGCCCTATACCGAGCTGGAATATGAAGCCGTGGCTGAAGTACTGCCGCCGATCAAGTTAGCTGATTACAAGCAGCTAAAGACTAAGCCAGAGCCGGTCAAAATCGATCAGGCTGAGGTTGATCAAGTCATCGACGATTTGCGTAAGCGAGTGGCTAAACGCCAAGATTCGAATAAGCCAGCCGCCATGGGCGATGAAGTTACCTTCGACTTCGAGGGCCGCAAAGCTGGACAATTAGTACCGGGAGCTAGCTCTAAGGCCTACCCCTTGGTCTTGGGTTCAGGTTCGTTCATTCCCGGATTTGAAGATGAGCTGGTTGGTCTCAAGACCGGCGACGACAAGACTTTTGAGATAACCTTTCCCAAGGATTACCAAGCCCAGGAACTAGCTGGTCAACCGGTTGAGTTTAAGGTCAAGGTCCAAAAAGTTGCCAGCGTCGAGTTGCCAGCAGCTAATGACGACTTTGCCAAAGAAGTTGGCCAACCCTCGCTGGCTGAACTGCGGGCCGATATTGAGCAATCCTTAAACCAGCGCCAAGGGGAGCAGAACGAACGGGCCTTCGAGCAAGCCCTGATTAATGAATTGCAGCAGGGGAGCCAGCTGACAGTCCCGCAATCAATGCTTCGGGGACAAATTGATAAATTGAGGCAAGAAATGGTGCAGAGCTTGGAACAGCAAGGGCAAACTATAGCTGACTATGCCAAAAATCAAGGCAAATCTGAAGCTGATGTTGACAAAGAAATTGAAGATGAGGCTAGGCGCCGGCTGGAATTAGCTTTGGTGCTAACTGAAGTCGCCAAGGCCGAGCAAATTCAGGTGACGCGCGAAGATATCGAGGCCGAGATTGAACTACTAAAAGGCCAATATACCGACCCCCAGATGCAAAAAGAATTGGCCTCTCCGGAAACCCGGGAAGAAGTCTACAACCATCTGATGGCCAGCCGGACGATTGCTAAGATTAGAGAGTATAATGAGAAGTAATATGAATCAGAAAAACGCTTCAATTTTGATCCCGACGGTTATTGAAAAAACCACCTTGGGCGAGCGGGCCTACGACATTTATTCGCGCCTACTTAAAGACCGCATTATTTTCCTGGGATCCGAAATTGATGAGGTGGTGGCTAATGCCGTAATAGCTCAGATGCTGTTCCTTGAGGGGGAAGATCCTAAGAAAGACATCATGCTCTACATCAACAGTCCCGGCGGCCAAGTTTATGCTGGCATGGCCATGCTCGATGTCATGAATTATGTGAAACCCGATGTTTCAACCGTAGTGGTTGGTATGGCCATGAGTATGGCGGCAGTCTTGCTCGCTAGTGGCGCTAAAGGCAAACGTTTCGCGCTGCCGAACTCTAAGATTATGATTCACCAGGGCTCAGCCGGGTTCCAGGGGTCGCCCAGCGACATCGACATTACTGCCCGCGAAGTCTTGGCCACTCGCAAGAAGCTAGATGAAGTGCTGGCTGCTACTACCGGCAAACCTCTCAGTCAGGTATCTAAGGATACTGACCGTGACTTTTATATGACGGCCGATGAAGCCAAAAAGTACGGCGTAGTTGATCAGATTATCGCCAAGAACAAATAGTTTTTAAATCTGTAATAAAAGTGTTGACACTTCTGACAAACCTGTGCAAAATAGGATTCAGAAGATGCTTAAATTCAAAACTAAGGGACCTTGTCAACTCCCCTAGTTTTATGTGTTTAGAAAAACCTTCGATCAGTTTTTAGCCGCGGCAACTAATAAACCTTTAGAAGGAGGGCCCCCTTTTGGCCACAGCCACCAATACCCGTAAGTACCTCGCAAAATACGAGGAAATTTTACCGCTCCCAAACTTAATTGAGATCCAAACTCAGTCTTTTGACTGGTTTGTTACCGAGGGGCTAACCGAATTATTTCATGAGATCAGTCCGGTCGAAGACTTCACCGGCAAAACTTTTGAGTTGTCATTTAAAGACTTCCATTTTGAAGACCCTAAGTACGACGAAGCCACCGCCAAAGAAAAGAACACCTCCTTTGAAAAGCCACTGAAGGCGGTGGTTGAACTCATTAATAAAGAAACTGGCGAAAAGAAACAACAAGAAGTATTTCTAGGTGATTATCCTTGGATGACCGATCGCGGCACTTTCATTATTAATGGTGTCGAGCGGGTGGTGGTATCCCAGTTGGTGCGTTCACCGGGTGTGTTCTTTACCTCCGATGTGTCCACCGGCGTTGAGCTGTTTGGCGCCAAGGTCATTCCCAGCCGCGGTGCCTGGCTGGAGCTGGAAACTTCACCTGGCGGCGTCATCTCGGTGAAAATCGACCGCAAGCGTAAGTTGCCGGTTACTACCTTGCTGCGGGCCTTTGGCTATGGCACTGACACCGAGATTAAGGCCTTATTCTCTGAAGCTGACTCCGGTGAAACCAAGTTTACGGATGCCACTTTGGACAAGGATCCAGCCGCCAACACCAGCGAAGCGCTGATGGAAGTTTACCGCCGCATTCGACCTGGCGACCTGGCAACCGTTGAAAACTCCAAGAGCTTAATTGAAAGCATGTTCTTTGACTTTAAGCGCTATGACTTTAGTAAGGTTGGTCGCTACAAGCTGAACAAACGTCTGGGCATTACTGTCCCTAACAATAATGACAACCGGGTCCTGCGGCGCGAGGATCTAGTTGAAATCGTGCGCGAAATTATTCGCCTGAACAACGGTCAGGGTTACGCTGATGACATTGATAACCTGTCAAATCGCCGCCTGAAGATGGTGGGCGAATTAATGCAAGGTAAGTTCCGGATTGGCCTCTTGCGCATGGAGCGCATCGTCAAAGACCGCATGAGTGTCTACGATGCCGAAACTGTAACCCCAGGTCAATTAATTAACGTCCGCCCCATCGTTGCTAGCGTTCGAGAATTCTTTGCTTCATCGCAATTGTCTCAGTTCATGGACCAGGTTAACCCGCTGGCCGAGATTGCCCACAAGCGGCGTTTGAACGCCATGGGTCCGGGCGGCTTGTCGCGGGAACGGGCCGGCTTTGAGGTTCGCGATGTCCACCGCACCCACTATGGCCGGATGTGCCCAATTGAAACTCCAGAAGGGCCAAACATTGGCTTGGTGTTAAACCTAGCCAGCTATGCCCGGATTAACGAGTATGGATTCATCGAAACCCCTTACCGGGTAGTGGTCAATGAAGTTCCGGCTGCCAAAGCAGCGGGTGAAATTGCCCGCACCACCATTAAGGACGCTAAGGACAATGTGATTGTTAAACCCGGCGACAAGATTACCGCCGCCCACGTCACCAAGCTGACCAAACTTGATCGCGAAATGGTACCGGTCAAGGCCCATGTGACCGGCAAAATTGTTTTCCTAGACGCGGCCGATGAGCGCCAGGCGGTCATCACTGAAGCTAACACTGAGTTGGTGGAAGGTGGTTATTTCAAGAACTCCCGTATCGCAGCTCGCCGGGCTGGTGAGGCTGAGGAAGAGTCTAGCGACAACGTACAGTATATGGATGTTTCTAGTAAGCAAATTGTGTCTGTCTCCACCGCCCTGATTCCGTTCCTCGAGCACGACTATGCTCGCCGGGCCCTGATGGGCGCCAACATGCAGAAGCAGGC
>CAYYRL010000001.1:13853-53331 GCA_964474165.1 uncultured Candidatus Saccharimonadales bacterium | reverse complement strand
GTTTGCGCTTGAAGTATTGCATCTATTTCTCTCAACCCTCCTGGTGCACCCTCCTTGGATGAACCACTGACTAGATCATACTACCCACTACTACCCACTGTCAACTACTTTATGGGTAAATTATTTGTACATTAAAAAAACAACCTATAAAGTTGTTTTTTTAATTTATTAGAACTGTGCTAGCTGCTCAGCAACAGATTTTTGCAGATCCTTGATTTTAACCCGCTGCTGTTTCATTGTATCTCGATGGCGAATGGTAACGGCCTTGTCTTCTAGCGATTCAAAATCAACCGTCACACACAGCGGTGTGCCGATTTCGTCTTGGCGACGGTAGCGCTTGCCAATCGACTGGGTCTCATCGTACTCTGAGCTCCACTGACCATTGACCTGCTCTAAGACCTCCCGGGCCAGCGGGCTTAGCTTGTCATTCTTTGACAGTGGCAGGACCGCTACTTGAATCGGCGCTAGCTCTGGCTTCAGTCGCAGTACTACCCGCTTCTCCCCTTTAACTTCCTCTTCGTCATAACCCGCCACCATGACAGCCAGTACATGACGATCGAGGCCGAAGGTGGGCTCTAAGACGTGCGGGATAAACTTATCTCCAGTTGCGGGATCGGTATAGCTCAGGTCCACCCCGCTATGTTTGGCATGATTGGACAAATCAAAATCGGTGCGATAAGCCAGGGCACCGATCTCTTTAGTTCCAAAGCTGCCAAATTCAAATTCAAAATCGATCGTGCGTTTAGAATAATGGGCCCGATCAGCCTCAGGCACTTCAAGTTCGTGAATTGAACCTTGGACCAGGCCAATGCGATCAAACCATTTGTGGGCATATGCTTGCCAGGCCTTAAACTGGCTTTCCCAGTCATCGGCTTTGATGAAGTACTCCAGCTCCATAATTTCAAACTCGCGGACTCGGAACAGGAAGTCCCGCGGCGTAATTTCATTACGAAAGTTCTTGCCCACCTGAGCCAGGCCAAACGGCAATCTGGGATGCATGCTATCAAGTACGTTCTTGAAGTTTACAAACATACCTTGGGCAGTTTCTGGTCGCATGAAAGCTCGACCGGCGCTGTCCTCCACTGGTCCGACGCGGGTCTCAAACATTAAATTAAACTGGCGCACCGGCGAAAGTTCGTTACCATCTGGGCTTTTGAGCTTTAGCTCCTTGATCTTTGACTCCAGCTGAACAGTAGTCAGTTCGGCCGCATTTTTTACTCCATTGTCTTCCAATAAATGATCGGCCCGGTAGCGTTTGTGGGTCTTAAGATCCTCAACCAGGGCATCGGCAAATCCGGCCCCGGTGTGGCCGCTCGCCTCCCAAACCTTGGAATTCATGAGGATGGCGGTATCCAGGCCGTACATGTCGCTGCGCTCAGTCACAAAATGGCGCCACCATAAGTTGCGGAGATTGTTTTTAAGTAAAACCCCCAGCGGTCCATAGTCATAAGTACCGGCCAACCCACCGTAAATTTCGCTGGCCTGAAAAACGAAGCCCCGACGCTTCGCTAATGATACTAATTCTTCAAAGCTAAGTTTACTCACGTTTGTGTCATTTCTTCGCTACTTACAATCTCATTATACTCATCGGGAGTAATTTTGCCCAACTGCAACAAAAAATCCAGATCGGCCACAAAGCCTTCTCGCACCTGGCTAAAACGAGTCGAACCACTATCTAGCATCACTAGCAAGGTCCCAATGCAGTCACTAATATGTTCATTAACTTCCCTGGCCGTCATTAGTTCTCCTTCGCAGGCTTGGGGATTGGAAGCTAAACGCTCCGGTGGCAACATTTCAGCTTGTTGGTAGTCGGCCAATTTCCAGGCCAGCTCAGATTTGGGTTTCATTTTGTTCCTTGGACAGACCTTAGACCGCCAGCAGAAAGCGGCGGCCAAAAATATACTCGTAGAATGTATCACACTGGTCCAGGGTTTCAAGCGCCAAAGTTTCATCGCTAGCCACTAGGGCATTGAGATCACTACCTTGAATCCGCCGCCACAAGCCCAGCTGATTGGCGCTGAGCTCCACATCTTCATAGTCGCGGTGCTCATGGCAGACCATGCCGCCGTGCCTGGGGCTGGCAAATGGCGGGGCTAGTTTTCCCGCACAGACACTGCAATGATCAAGCTGCAGCTGATAGCCCAGCTGGGCTAGCAATTTTAGTTTATAAAACAGTTCCAAGCTGGCACTGGCTGGCTGCTCGTTAAGCTGCTTCAAACTGTAAACCAGTAAATGGTACAGTCCGTCGCCACTAGGATGATCACCACTCAAACGCTCAGCCATCCGAATCATCAGCCAGGCCAGGCGCAAACGGTCGTAGTCGCTGGCTAAATTGGCCGGGTAATGACGCAACCGAGCGGAAGTAATAATATCTAGGTTTTTGCCTTCGGCCAACATCAAATCGACTTCACTAAATAACTCAATGTGTCCGGCCTGGCGTGACAATGGCCGGCGCACTCCCTTAGCCACGGCCCGCAGCTTACCACGATCTGGCGTGAGCACCGTTACAATCCGATCAGCCTCACCTAAGTTATGGCGACTAAGAACAACGGCCCTGGTTTTATAAGTCGCCATCCTAGGCCAAGGTGCGCATCACCTTTTCTACCACCTCATCGGGGGTGTGGTGGGACTTAATTAAATAATCATTAACGCCCAAGGCGCCGGCAAGTTCTTGGTTCATGTCGACTTCGGCCTCACCCAAGTTGGTCAGCAGGATCACCGGAATAGCTCTTAGCCCCGGCCGCTTTTTAATTTCTTTGAGGACGTGGAAACCATTGAGCTTGGGCATCAAAATATCTAATAAAATTAAGTCCGGTTGATACCCTCCCAGCAGATCCAAGCACTCCTCACCGTTGGTGGCCACCATGATCTCGTGACCTTCCAGCTCAAATTTGGCCTGGTACATTTCTACCAAAATGGCATCATCTTCAACTAGCATTATCTTGGCCATATCACCCCCATTATAACCTACTAGCCGCTGAGCAATGGCAGCTGTTTAGCAATTGGCAGACTGAAGCTAAATCTCGAACCCTTGCCCTCTCGGCTGGTCACCCAAATTCGACCGCCGTGCGATTCCACCAAGTTTTTAACAATGAACAAACCCAAACCAGTACCACCGGCTTTGATGCTCAGCGGATTGTAGATGCGGCCAAATTTTTGGAATAAGCGATCAATATGAGCTGGTGGGACCCCGACGCCACTATCGGACACGCTGGTGATTAGTTCGTCACCTTGAACTTTGAAATCGATAACGACTTCGCTCTTGGGCATGGAGTATTTGATGGCATTATCAACTAGGTTCACTAGCACCTGGCGCAACCGGCTTTCATCTGCCAGCACCAAGGGCAGTCGGTGACGCCGGGCAACCTTGATCATGACTTGTCTTTCAATGCCTTTGCTAGCGAGTTCAGTGGTGACATCATGAATAATGTTTTCAATAGCAATGGGCCGAGGATTGAGGATAATTTTGCCGGATTCAATGTAGCTAGCATCCAGCAAATCCTCAACCAGATCAATCATCCGCTGGTTACTTTGGTAGACTCGTGATAAGAAGTGAGCCTGCTTGTCATTGAGCTCACCGAAGTCGCGCTTTATTAACATTGACAGAAAGCCCTTGATGGCCGACAGCGGCGTTCGCAGCTCATGCGACACTATCGAAATAAAATCGCTCTTAATCTCCTCAATTTCTCGGTCTTTTTGAGCATTTCGGATAATGGCTATGCCGCTGGTGACGCGGCCGGCCCCGTCAAAAACCGGTGAAAAACTAATTTCAGTCCAAACATTTTCACCGTTCTTGGTGCGCAGGAGGTGCTCGCTCTTGGTGATAGTTTTGCCCTCTTCCAAAACCTGACGCATCGGCACTGTCGCTAGGGGATTTGAGCTGCCTTCAACCACCACTGAACTAATGATACGCTCAAACTGTTGGCCAACAGCTTCGATAGTGGAATAGCCCAGCAGCCCGACCGAGGCCGGATTAAAACCGACGATTTGGCCAGACTGGTTAAATATCACAATGCCTTCATCGGTGTAGCTAAAGACGGCTTCCCAGCGCTCACGCCGCGAATTTACATCGTTATAGAGGTTGGCGTTTTCAGTCAATACCGCTAAACGATTAGCCACCAGTTTTAGCAACCGATTATCGTGCGAGCTATAAGGTAAACTTCGACCGGATGCCATCAGTACGCCAAGTACCTTGGAGTGATGAACAACCGGGGTCATAATCTGGGGCGGCTCCTTGGAAATAATGGTCTCACTCTTGAGAAAGGCTTGAGACAACAGCGACGACTCATTAATAGGTTGCTTACTAAGATGCTCACTCTCCCCCGCCAATGTCGCCACCCTAACTAAGGCTTGTTCGCTCGGCTCATAGCTATAAATGCTGATAAACGGTGACTCCAGCAGTGAACGCAGCTTGCGCAGGTAGGCCGGGTAAACTTGGCTGAGCTCAAACCCTACAAGGGTGCTGAGGTCGGACAACTCGTTAATTTCTCGCAAATGGCGCTGCGCTTTACCGGCCATTTCGTTGGCCTCAACCGTTTTTTCAATCATCGGTGTAATATCATGAGCCACGCAAAAAATACCCTGATACTGGTCGCCGCTACGAATGGCACTACAGGAAAATTGAATATGCCGATGGCCGCCCGGAGTATCAGCATAAAATAATGGACTAACAGTCGATGATAAATAAGTGAAGGCGCCTCTAGGGTCGCGATCAAAAATCAGGCCGCTTTGCTCCACCATCACTTTGTGGGCAGAAGCTCCGAGCGCCTCGCTGCTAAGCTCAAATAAATCCTGCCACAGACGATTAAACTCCAGGATCCGACCATCGTGATCGATGATCATAAACCCCTCGCCGATATTGTCTTTCAGAATCTGCTCGAGCTTGAGCGGCCGGGGCTGCTTGGAACTGCCTGTTTTAGTTCTCTGTGGCATGCCACCTCGCCAGCTAGTGATTACTACCTAGCCACCTTAGCATGCGGCCTAACTGGGCTCAAGCGTAAGCGTAAAACTTGTAATTTTTGCTTAATTTAAGCCTTTTGCTGTGGCCAGTCATATACATATAAACCGTTTTTGGTTTGTCGCGGTCTGGCACCGGGCAACTCAAAGGTGAAGGAAATCACCGTAGTTGGAATTTGAATGCGCTGGTTTAGTTGTTTTACCAAATGAGGCATTTGATGGCGGATCAAAAACACATAAATACAGTCAGCCGGTGGCCAGTTCATCCGCCAATAATTGCCTAGCTTGATAGTTGCCAGCTGCCGGTATGGCCACAGCCGTAGCCAGGCCCAAAGCCACAGCAAGGGATTGATTTCGATGCCAGTCACCACAATCCCCCGCCTGGCTGCTGCCACCATCAAACTGCCGCTCCCAGCCCCCAAGTCGAGTAGCCGTTGACCCGCCACCAGTTCGGACAAATCTAAGGCTCTGGTGCTAGTCTCCGACAGCGTCGGCAAATATGGTGCGCCCAAAACCGCGCCCAAGCCAAAGCACACAACCACAACCAACAGGATTAATAACCACATTATTCAAATAACTGTTCACTACTGGCTTCAACTCCAGCGGCGTCAGTGTCGCTGTCAGCCGGCCCGGCCTTGACTTTTTGCACCCGGTTTTCAATAGCGTTTAAGTGAGCTTTTAGCTGGCCGGCCAGCTCCATGCCACGCTCAAACTTCTTCAGTCCCTCGTCTAGATCAACTTGTTCGCCTTCAAACCAGGTGGTAATCGCTTCAAGCTCTTTCATCGCCGCCGAGAAGTCGAACTTGTCCTTATTTGTCATTAACTTTTGCCCCCAGTTTGCCTTGGGCCAATTGTATCATGAGCTCATCTCCGGCCTTGGGTTTGGCGGCACTTCTAAGCACCAGCCCTTCATGGTGAACGATGGCATATCCCCGCTTGAGCGTAGCCTGAGGATCCAAATTCGCCAGCAATCGACCCAGGCTGGTAATCTGGGTTTTGACCTCTGCCACCCGTGATAAGTAATAACCCATGATGATGTGTTGCTGACGATCCACCAACCTTCGAGGCATTTCGATAAAACGCAGTAGTCGGCCCTGGGCTTGCTCAAGATGGTGTCCCGCAGCAGCAAGTTGGTGCTTGAGACGATTTTCAATTTGAGTTTCCCGGTGCCCAACCCGAGTCAAAACTTCATGACGATCTGGTACCACCAGCTGAGCGGCGTTGGTGGGCGTAGTTGCCCGGACATCAGCTGCCAAATCTGACAAACTAGTATCAACCTCATGACCAACGCCCACCACCACTGGTGTCCGACTGGCCGCCACCGCCCTGACCACTGGTTCAGTACTAAAGGCCGCTAAATCCTCCAAGCTACCGCCGCCGCGAATCATCACGATGACATCCACCGGATCAGATAGTTGGTTTAGAGTTCCCAGAGCGGTGACCAGGCTTTCAGGCGCCGCCTGCCCCTGAACTAAGCTGTCAGCCAGTAATACTTCTACCCCGCCCCAACGCTGATCCAAGATTTTCATAAAGTCGTGATAGGCGGCTGAAGTACCCGAGGTCACCAGCCCAATACGCCGCGGATAGGCCGGCAGTTGTCGTTTGCGCGACGGGTCAAACAGACCTTCCGTCTCCAGTTTGGCCTTTAATATTTCTAAGGCCCGCTGCAGCTCCCCCACTCCGGCTAGCTCTAAGGCTTTGACGGTGAAACTAAACTTGCCCCACTTGAGCAACTTGGGACTACCGGTCACGAGTACCCGCATGCCATCTTCAATTGGCACGTTTAGTTGATACAACGGAATGAAACATGGCAGGCTGGCTTCTTTGTCTTTGATATCAAAGAAGACCCACTTGCCTTGGTTCTCTTTATACCCAGAAACTTCGCCCTCAATGGTAACTTCCGGGTAGGCAAACCCCAGGGTTTCATTGAGGATGGCGACGAAGGCGCCGACACTAATTGCTTCCATTAGACCGTCTTTCGGTAATAGTAATAACCAATCGGCAAAAAGACGGCGAAGTTTAGCACCCGGTAAACTACTACCACCGGCAAGGCCGTATTAAACGGCACCCCGAGAGCCACCAAAGTACCAATCATAGTGGCTTCATAGACGCCAGCGCCGTTGGTAAAGATAGCTGCAAAGCTTAGTAGGTTGGCCAGCGTATAGGCAACAATCACAGCTCCGGGATTTGGCGCCGAACCGAAGGCCAAGAATACCACATAAATAGTGGCTACTTCGGTCACGTTATATCCCAGGCTGTTTAGAAAAGGCATTCGCCAGTGACCGCGCTCTTCGGAAAAAACCTGGTAGCCGTGGTAAAACTCCTCAATGAATCGGTCTAGCTTGGCATCGCTTATCAAGTTGCGCTTAAACCGAAAGACTTTCTTGCAGAAACCATTTAGGCGCCTGACTATCACCCGTGCCACAGCATGAACTCGGCGCCGGTCATTGACGATGGCGGCGGTGACAATGGCAACTATCACGATAATCAGGATAAACAGCATAATGACCCTGACCGATGCCTGGTCCAAGCGACCAGTTAAAAATAACAGAATGAAACCAGACGACAGGACGATAAGAAATGAAGCTACGGTGAAGGCGTAGTTCATCACCTGAGCTAAGGTGGTTTTACCCGGCGGGACGTAAGCTTTGAGGCTAGTTGATAAATAAGAGGTGCCTGAAATACCACCAGACGGGAAGGCTTGGTTTACGAAATTGACTACCAAGGAGCGGATATATAGGACTTTGACCGGCACCTTATAGCCGAAGATTTTAAAAAAGCTCTGATAGTATTTGGCATTAAACCAATAACTGCCAACTTGCATCACAATAAACAAAACCAAAATGTACCAACGAGCATGGACGGCTTGGTGGCCAGCATCGATTATCCGGTGGCGAGCCAATATCAGCAGTAATGCAAGGGCGGCAAACCCTACCCATTGCAACAGGCTGCGTATCTTCATGATCATGATTATACCAGAAGCATCTTGTGTGGATGCTACAATGAGCTCATGTCATATCTGGCAATTCTCGGCCGGCAGTCAATTCTCAGTCTAGCTGAGCTGGAGGCAGTTACCGGTGCTGATGCCATCACTCCCATCGACTCCCACGCCCTGTTGGCAGTTAAACCAGATTTAGCCAAATTGGGCGGGGTGATCAAGCTGGCCCAGGTGGTTTATGATGATCCAAATCTTGATCTAGAAGCCATCGCTCTTCAGCTGCCAGGTGGATCAGAAAAACTGAACCTGGGCCTTAGTCTCTACGGTAAATTTACACCAGCTGATCCCATACGCCTGGGCATGGAGCTAAAAAAACGCCTCCGGACTAGTCGATCGGTCCGTTTGGTTTTACCCAAACGCCCGAGCCTAGCCCTGACGGCTGCCCAGCTGAAGTTTAACCATCTAGATACCAGCAATCCGGAACTGATCATCTTGGCCACCAAGGATCGCACTATCGCAGCCGTCACTACCAGCTACCAGGATGTCGATGCCTACTCGCAGCGTGATTACGGCCGGCCCAGCCGCGATGCTCGGGTTGGCATGCTGCCGCCCAAACTGGCCCAGATTTTGATTAATCTCAGTGGCACCAGCCAGGGTCTAGTTTATGACCCCTTTTGCGGAACTGGTGTGGTTCTGCAGGAAGCTAGACTTATGGGTCGACCAATACTAGGTAGTGATATTGATGCCAAGATGGTCAGAGCCGCCCAGGACAATATGCAGTGGTTATCTGGACAATCTAAACAATTACCCGAATGGCAGGTGGTCCAAGCCAATGCTACTAATGTGGCCATGCCGCCAGACGTGACCACAATTGTCAGCGAAGGCTACCTCGGACCAGCTTTCTCCGGCTCCCCGAGCACAAAGCAGCTAGATGATGCCGACGCTGAAATCTCGCAGCTAACTACCCGTTTTTTAAAACACCTGGCCACTAGCACACCAGCGGAGCTGCCGGTGGTGCTATGTTTGCCCGCCTGGCAAGCTGGCCAGCGTCTGCCTGGAGTTGTTGACCAAATCTCCAGATTAGGCTATACTACAAGGCAGTTTGTTCACGCCCCCTATCCGTTGATTTATCAGCGGCCAGGCCAGACCGTTGGACGCTTAATATTAGTAATGAAGAGATCATGGCCCACACAAAAGCCGGTGGATCAACTAAATTAGGACGCGATAGCGCCGGGCAACGCCTCGGCGTTAAGCGCAGTGGCGGCCAGCAAGTTTTAGCTGGCTCGATTTTAGTGCGTCAGCGCGGTACGGCGATGACAGCCGGCAGCGGCGCCAAGGTTGGCCGTGATCATACAATTTATGCAACCCGCGATGGAGCAGTCAAGTTTAGTCATCGCCGGGATCGCCGCTTCACTGGCAGCGGTCAGATAAAGACCATCGTCGGCGTCGAATAATTAGGCTATGGGCGGCCGGGGCGGAGCGGCTGGTCCCGCCTGGGGCAAGCCCAAGGACGAGCGGATAGTGGCGATAACATCTGCAATCACAACCTGGGATTTTACCAAGTACTCGTCTGCCCCCAAACTTTTGGCCTTATCCAAATCCGAGGGCTGAGACAGAGCTGTCAAAATAACAATCTTAGTTTTGGCGGTACCGGGAGTGTTACGCAAAATATCTAGAACGTCAAAGCCGCTAATCTTTGGCATCATAACGTCGAGCAAGATTAGATCCGGTTTGAAAGATAGAGCCTGGCTAAGCGCAGTTTCACCATTCGAACAATGCGAGACTTCAAAACCTTCAGTTTCCAGGCGCGTTAGATAAACCTTGGCTAAAGCTTCGTCATCCTCAACTAATAAAATTCTCGGTTTAATGGGGTCGCTCATGGGACTAAGCATAGCATAAGTTTTTAGGGTTTACTGCAGTTCTTTGATGGCGGCATCGAGCTGTGGATCGCGGCCAGCATCAGAATCTTCATTGCTCAGCTTCACCGCTTTGGTCGGTTTAATGCCTTCTTTGGTAATATTGCGACCGCTGGGCGTGTACCAATGCGCCACTGTCACCTTTAGCTGACTACCCCCGTTTAGAGGCACGATACTCTGGACACTACCCTTGCCAAAGCTGGTGGTGCCAATTAGGGTGGCTCGGTGATTGTCGGCCAAGGCACCGGCTAGAATCTCGCTGGCTGAAGCACTGCCGCCGTTAATTAAGACCACAACCTTGGCATCTTGGAGCTCGCCGCCGGTTGATTTCTCGGTATCGATAATGGTGCTGCCCCGTCGCTGCTGGACCACGGTAGCATCCTTGGGCAAGAAATGACTGGCCACATTGACGGCGGCATCGAGGTAGCCACCAGGATTATCACGCAGGTCCAAAATCACCTTTTTGATCCCCGCTGCTTGCATCTGTTTGGCCACTTTATCGAAGCCAGTAGCGGTGTCCGTACCAAACTCGCTGATATTAACGTAGCCCACATTACCTGACTTCATTTCTAATTTAACGCTTGGCACGGTGATTTGATCACGGGTAATTGTCAGCAGCTGAGGCTGACTGGAGCCGCGAACTAATATCAGCTTCACCTGAGTGCCTTTGGGCCCGCGAATCTTGGCGACAGCTTGATCCAAACTCAGTGTCGAAGAATCGGTGTCGTCAATCTTTGCAATCACGTCACCGGCTTTGAGGCCGGCCTTGGCCGCTGGCGTGTCAGCTACCGGCGCAATTACCGTCAGGCGATTATTCTTGATACCAACTTCAATCCCAATACCTGACAAAGTTCCATTGAGACTGTCGTCTAGTTCTTTGGCCTCTTTAGCCGACAGATAAACAGTGTAAGGATCCCCGCTGGCGGCGACCATACCAGCCTTGGCGCCCTCTAAGGCTTTGGTGGCATCCAGGTGGCCGTCAAATTTTGCGCCCAGTTTGTCATAAAGCGAATTTAGGCTACTAAAATCAGGTTGCCGGGTTGCCGGCCGACCAAAATCGACCAAGCCCGGAAAACGCTGGTTAACACTAAAGCCGGCTAACAAACAGACCACCACGATGGCGGCCAGTTGGGCGATGTTGAGCTGAAAACGTTTGTTCAAATTTAATTACTCGCTGCAGTCATCATATCACGCCTAGGCTTAAGCCTGGCTTAGGCTAATGAATATAGACAAAGTATGAGCTTGGATAGACACCGTAGCGGAAGTGACCGGCGTTATCATAGTTCATTTCACTAACCACTACATTACTGCCGCTAACTTGCTCCACCATGGCCACGTGGCCAAACGGGCCTCTATCAGTTTGGGCGACAGCTCCCACGGACGGGCTAAAGCTAACACTATACCCGGCGGCCCGGGCATAGTTATCCCAGGTATTAGCGTTGCCCCAGTTGACGAAGGGGCCGCCCATTTGATGCCAGCGCCAGCCGGCCCAGGACACACATTCGCGGTTGTACCCAGAGGGTGTTTGAATACTGTCTTGAGCAGCATTGCACCATAATGACGGATAACCACCATTCCGACCATCGCCGGGATTGGCACAGGCACCGCCACTACCACCTGAAGCTCCCGGGATGGAGCCAGTGTAAGTCCGGGACGAAGCTTGCAATAACGCGGCCTGCTGAGCCTGTTTCTGCGCTAGTAGACTGTTGGTTGATTTCAATAGCGAGTTAGCCGCTCCAGCACTTTGACTGGCGGCGGCGAGCAAAGCATTAACCTGCGCCCGGCTACTGGCTAACTGCGACTGCTGATCATGTTCGCTGGCCAGCAAGGCGCCTACTTGTTTCTGCTGCCCGGCTAGCTTCTCCTGCAGCTCCAATATGGTCGACATCGTGGACTGAATCTTATCCTTGATGCTATCTCGGTACTGCTGCTGATCAAAATATTCACCCAGTGATTTACTAGATGCCAGCATTTCCAGCGGTGTTTCATTGCTGGCTATATACATGGTAGTTAAATTAGCACCCAGAGCTGATTTAGCGTCAGCTAACTTTTCCTTGTTGGTCTCAATTTGACCACTTAGCTGGTCGTACTGTAGCTGGTTGAGAGAGATTTGGGTAGCTAATGCTGCCATCTGAGCTTGGAGCTGATTGACCTTGGCCTGATAATTGTTGGCAACGCCCTGGAGCTGGGCGGCCTGGGCTTGTTGCTGCGCCGACTGTGCCTTAAGAGCCGCTATTTGGGCCGCCAAACTAACGGCTCCAACGGAGCTAGCACTTCCTAAAAAGCAGATGGCCGCACCTACTAGAATGGCGCGGCGGATAAGATTAGTACTGGCGAGGCGGATCAAGAACTACCCTCCATAGCATAACAATTGTAACTGCTTCCCCCTTTTTCGTCAAACCGCTACAGCTTTAGATAGCGCATGGTGGCTAGTAGACTTGAGGTACAACCAATCAAGATCCCAGCCGCCACTTCGGCCATTACGACTACTATAGGATAATGCCGGAAAATTTGGACAGTCGATGAAATATCAATGTAATTGCCAAGCTTATCTGCTCCGCTCAGTAATAACCCGTAACAAAATACCAACGCAAAAACGGCCGCGATAACGCCGTACAAACTGGCTTCGACTAGAAACGGTCCGCGAATAAACCAGTTGGTAGCACCCACCAGCTTCATAATTTCAATTTCTTCACGGCGAGTGAAGATAGCCATGCGAATAGTATTAAAGATGATCAAAATCGAGATAACGATAAAAATGACGCTGGCAACTAAGCTGGTACGCTGAAAAAAATTACTGAAGTGTACGATGCGATCAATCGTGACTCTGCGATTACCAGAATAGCTCGGCGGCGCTTGGGGGTCCTGCAGATCGTGGTTATGCGGTTTATCCACGATGGCCGCAATTTGATCCAAATGTCTAGGGTCTTTGGCCTTAATCTGCAAACTAGCCGGCAAAGCATCGCCCGCCACATCCAAAGCCTCAAGTAGTTGCGGATTAGTCTTATTTTGTTCCCGGTAGGCCGCCACTGCATCTTTCTTGCTGACATATTTGACGGCTATCACGTTGGGGCTGGCTAGTAGCTCTTGCTTGAAATCGTCAATTTGCTTTTGGGTAATTGTCGATGACAGATACACCGAGACATCGATTTTATCGGTCACCGTCTTGATGGTCGATGATAGGGCTGAGTTCGAAATATAGGAACAAGTCATTAGTACTAGCGTCACCATCATCACCGCCGTAGCTGCCGCGCTGAGCCAAGTATTACGTAGGAAATTGCGGAGACCGGCCAGAAAAATCCGCCAAAACGTAATCATACGGCGTAACGACCTTGCTCTTCGTCCTTCACGATGCGGCCCCGATTGATGGTGATAACCCGGCGTTTGAGGGCATTAACAATCTCCTTGTTGTGAGTAGTCAGCAGCACCGTGGTACCAAATTTATTGATCTTTATTAATAACTCAATAATTTCCCAGGCAGTTTTGGGGTCGAGGTTTCCAGTTGGCTCATCAGCAATCAGGATCTTGGGCTGACGCACCAAGGCCCGGGCAATGGCCACCCGCTGGCGCTCCCCGCCTGACAATTCATCGGGAAAGTTGTTGCGTTTGGTGGTCAGGCCCACTAGCTGCAGCACCTTAGGCACGGCCCGCTTAATCTCGCGGCTACGAACACCGCCAACTTCTAGGGCAAAGGCGACGTTCTCATTAACGTTGCGGGCTGGCAGCAGTTTGAAATCCTGGAAGACCACTCCGATCCGCCGGCGCAAATGTGGGATGTTGCGGTCCGGGATGGTGTCATAATCAACTCCACCCACAATGATCTTGCCGGAGCTTTGCTCCTCTTCGCGAATTAATAACTTAATCAGGGTCGACTTGCCAGCCCCGCTGGAGCCGACGATAGTCACAAATTCCTTGGGCTGAATGTGTAAGTTTAACCCCGATAGAGCCACCGATTTATTAGGGTAAATTTTGGTCACGCGATCAAGCAGTATCACGCCAGCTATTTTACCATAGCTCTAGGATAAGATTATTTGCCAACCTGGCTGGTTAAATAGGCCTCAATAAATTGATCCAGCTTACCGTCCAAGACGGCCTGGGTGTCGCTAGTTTCAGCCTTGGTGCGGTGATCCTTGACCTTAGTATAAGGGTGCAAGACGTAGGACCGGATCTGCTGGCCCCAGTCGGGACTGCTAACCTGTCCCCTAATCTCAGATAGCTGCTCTTGGTGCTGCTCGGCCATTAATAGCGCTAGTCGTGAGCGCAGCACCGCCATAGCCTTGTCTTTGTTCTGCAGCTGCGAGCGCTCATTTTGGATGCTAACTACCGTGCCTGTTGGGATGTGAGTCAGACGCACTGCTGAATCCGTAGTATTAACGCTTTGGCCACCGTGGCCACCGCTACGAAAAACATCGATTCGCAGGTCTTTGGGGTCAATTTCCACCGCTGCCGGCAAATCAATTTGCGGAATCACATCTACTAGGGCAAAGGAAGTTTGGCGCAGGTTATCGGCGTTAAACGGGCTGAGGCGCACCAGCCGGTGAACACCCTTCTCGCTCTGTAAATAGCCGAAGGCAAACGGACCATTAACTTCAATAGTTACGCTTTTGATACCGGCTTCTTCGCCGGCTGAGCGATCGAGGATTTCGGTATTAAAGCCGGCTCGCTCACAGTACCTTAGATACATGCGCTCTAACATGGCCGCCCAATCCTGGGCATCAGTGCCGCCGGTACCAGCAAAAATCGACAGTATGGCCGAGTGTTTATCGTAATGACCTGACAGCTTCAGTTCTAGCTCCCGGGCGCCGTAGTCAGCCTCCAGTCTCCCTAAATGGTCGGCTAACTCCCCAGTCCCTGATTCATCGTCTAGCTGCAGCAGCTCCACCAAATCGTTAACTTCGTTTAATAGTCCTTGCCAACTTTCGACGTGACGCTTCAGGGCAGCCAGCTCCTGAGTGGTAACCGTCGCCTGAGCCGAATTACTCCAAAAGTCTGGCTCAGCTGCCGTTTGTTCTAGCTCAGCCAGCTTGGTTTCATCTGCGGACACGCCAAGCCGCTCCATGGCATCGGTGATTTTGCCTTGGAGCACTTCGGCCCGTTTGAAGATGTCTGATGATTCTGACATAACCGTATTATACCTGGAGACAGCTGGAAACAAAAAAGACCCGGGAGGGTCTTTTTTGTTACACACTGAAGCGTTCAGTTTGTGTGTTTAGCGCTTAATGTTCTTAAGTGCATCAACGACAGAGCGCTTACTCTTGCGGTAGGCGTTGACGGCGTAACCAAGTACACCTGTGCCAGCCACACCAGCTAGAGCAGTCTCACCACCCGTTTGAGGTAGAGGTTGGGTCGGAGTTTCAGTCGGAGGGGTCTTAGGAGTTTCAACACACACTTTAACTGTGGCTGTGTTGAAGAACTCGTTCATCCCTTCCGGACGAACAATACCCACGTTTTGCAGGTTGTGACAGCCATTGTCGATGTTAGCATCAATTTTGACGTTAAACATGACATAGCCGACGGCACCAGGATTGTAGCTACCAACGTTGATACCGCCATTGGCGATGTTATCGTTGGCGATCTTTACGCCACTGGGGTTGTTACCGTTCTTAAGCATGGTAGTGCCAGCCACGTAAGTTTCGTGGGGAGGCAGGTTGTCGCCGACGATGACGTTGTTCAAAACGGTGTTACCTTCGTTTTTGAAGGTAATCATGTATTGAATGGTGTCACCGGGGTTAGCGTTCATCTGGGTAACCCAGGCTGAATCGCCAACTTTTCGGACTTGCTTGGTGATGCTTACACCATTGGCTTTAACTCGAGCCATGACGGTAACCGTCGACTCAAAGTTGAAACAGGGCTGCAAGTTAGGACCCACTAGGACACCATTAGCACCAGTGACAGCGTCGCTGATTTTGGTGGTGACATAGTTAACGTTGGAGTTAGATCCAGCGTTGTGGCGCCAGTAAGCGGTGCCAGGGATGTACTCTAGGTGAGCGTTAGCCAGTGATAGGTTAACAGTAGCAGTATCGGTAACGGTGTTGGAGTTTGCAGCCCCAACAGTACCGGTAATAGTCTGCTTCGTACCTGGAGTAGTTGGAATGTTTACTTTTACGTTTAGATTGTTAGCGGTTTTACCACTATCGGCGTTTTCGCGGTTGTGGAACCAAACTTGGACCTTAACCACGTCGTCGACTTTGGCGTTGACGCTATCTTTGTAAGAGGTATCACCAGCGGTCTGATTAGCGACCTGAGTGGTACTCTCAATAGTTACAGCGTTAGCGGCTGTAACAGCGAAAGGCATGGCAGTAATACCCACAACAGCCAGTGCCATGATCAGTTTCCTGAACATATATATCTCCTTCTTGGCCCATAAAGAGCCGTGAAAAGAACTTAATTGTTTAATGGCAAACGGGTGAATACTGTCAAGGAACGCTTCCGCGCCCGGCAGCTGAATAGTCAAAGATCATTAAGTGTGGCGGCGAGGGGCCGACCCGAGCTCTGTGAGCTCAAGGTCGGTCCCCCCGTCGCGCCCCCACTCGAAATCGAGTGAAAGCTTGGTGTCAGTTACCCACACAAAGTGGGATCGTCCCAACAGCCGTTGGGCGGTGGTGTTGACACCGGTGGACCCGGATTGGGATTGGGCTTGGGGTTTTCGACCCCGCCGTTGGTTCCCGTGGGATCCGAGGGATTGCCGGAGCCACCCGGTGGAGAGTGCTGACCCTCCGGTGGGTTACTGCCGTACTGGGGATTTGGCTTGTACTTGTCAGCCGGTGGCTTTTGAGCCTGAACCGTCTGCTCGTAGTCGCCTCTCTTGTACCCCGGAGTCGGCTTCTGCTTGTGCTCCTGCACACCTTGCTGCTCCGGACCGCTGTTCGGCGTCCCACAGATCTCAGGCCACGGGTGGTCCTGACACTTGTGGTGCACCGGCGGCGGCGGAGGCGGCGGTGGCTTCTTGGGTGGTGGCGGCGGTGGAGGCGGCGTCTGGGGTGGAACCCCAGGGATCGGCGCCTTCGAAACCGTCTGATGGCCGCAGTCCACCTTGATGTAGTGCACCACACCATCGGGCGTCGTAGCCACGATGGCGAAGTTCTTGGACGGATCCATTTCCTTCGACGTCTGGGTGACGTTGTGGTTGTCGTCGGTGAACTCGGTGTAGAACCGTCCGTGCAGGGCCTCAATGTGGAAACCCTGCATGGTATCGAACCCGAATGCGACCTTGGCCGCACACTGCTTACGGCGTGCTGCGCTCTTCGCGAGCTTGCTGGCCGTGGCTTTTCGGGCGTTCTCCACCTGAGTGTTCCAGTCGTTCAACCGGCCGGCATAGTCGGCCGCCGACTCACCGGGCATGCGCACCGGCTTGTCGGGAACTCCCTTCAACACGTTGAAATTGCGCAGCATGACCGAGCAGAGCATCGGGTCGTGCTTGACGCGCTCCAGGATGTCTCGCTTGCACTTGTCCGCGTTTCCGTGGGGTACACAGGCGGGACCGAAGTACCCGCCCGGCACACCGGGGTCCGAGGAGTAGTAGTGCAGCTCGTAGCCCTTGAGCGTTGGCACCTTGGTGGTGTTCTTGGGCTGGGTGGTTGTGGTCGTCGTGGTGGTGCCATCCGTGGCAGTCTTCTGCGGGTGATCCTTGTCATCGTTGGTCGTCGAAGCCAGAAGCAAGACGCCGATGATGACCATGGCGATCACCGTCAGTAATCCGAGTCCGGTCCAAGTCGCGGGTGCCAGCAGCGTGATGATGGTGACGATGATCAGTAGGACCAACGAAACCACCACCAGCCACCAAGGCGCCCACGGTTCGCGTCCGAACCAGCTCATGCTGTGTCCGAACCAGTGCAGGTAGAGCACAGCCACGAAGATGGCTGCCAGCGGTGCAATGACCCGGAAGCCAGTCAACCAGAGGGCAAGGAAAACTCCCGCCACCAGACCGACTAACATCAGGGTAAGGAACCAGTTCATTGCTTCCCTCCCTTCGAGGGGTCTGGGCTCCGGCTAGCGCCGGAGCCGGCTGAGCAGTCCCGAGCCGCCACCCTTGCTCTTGCCGCGCTTGCGCTCGGCCAGCTCGTCGAGAATGTGGTCGGCCTTGTCGTAGTCACGCTCGAAAGCGGCTCGACTTGACCACCGCGTCTCGGTTCCGATGTAGGTGGTGGCACCCTTGTGGTAGAGACGTGGACGATTCGCGTCCATCGCCACCGCGTAGGTTTCCGTGTAGTCGATGATCTCGGCGTCCTTGGGGATGCCGGGAAGCACGACCTTCTCTTCCACCGTCTCACCAGCCAGAACCTCAGCGAGGTCCGCACTGGAAAGCTTGTTGTCCTCCATGTAGGCCTGCAGTCCGCGCAAACGAGCCGGCAGGTCCTTGGTCTTGCGCTCGTCCTGCCGGAGCAGGTCCCGGCCTCGGGCCAGGATCGGGTCGTCGTCGGTGTAGTCGTCTACGGGCTCGAGGCCCGCTTCGTCTTCGTCCACGATGACGGCTTCGTCGATGAGGTCTCCCCCACCGGCCCCGCCCGTCGGGTCGAAAATCGGTCCGGCCATGTTACTTGATCCCTTCGAGAGCGGCAGCAAATTGCTGCTCGAACAGTTGAATGCGGCTGGCGGGAACCACCTTGATGCGACGCAGGTGGGCCAAGAAACCATCGACTCGCTTTTGCAAGCGAATCTTTTCAGCGGCCAGGGCTTGCGCCTCGGCCACCGGATTTCTCTTACCACCACTCATTCGCAGCTCAGCGATGACTTCTGCTTCTGCCCCCTCAATCCGTTCCCGGATTTTGGTTGCCTGCCAACACTCTTGGTGCTGGCGTTTGAAGTTGACTCTGGCGGGCTCGACCTTGCCGGTCAAGACCGCTTCCAGTACATCGCGCAAGTGCGAATACAAGTCGCCTTGCCGCCGAAACAGCGGCTCGTCACAGACGAAACAGGTGGTCTCGAGGGTTGGGGCCTTGGGGAATTCGGAAATCAAGTTGATTCCCGCTTCCTCCAAGTCCTTGCCCAAGAGGTAGTATGGCAACAACCCCACTTTCATGCGGGTCGCCACCGTCTTCTCCTGCATCAGCCGCTCATGGCCGGTCGGTGTGCGGTACTTCACGAGCATGATCGGAACCATCTGGCCCCGGCTCAAAACTCGCTTGCGGTACCGACGCAGACGCCTGAACTTGCCGACGAACTTGACGTGATCGACCCACCAGGTCTGAAAGTCCTGGATTGGGTCGCGCCTGACTTCTGCCTCATCGTGGCTGTAGTGAGCGAAGAGCTCTTTCAGCTTCTCTTCGTCAATGAACTGGCCGTCCTTCTTCCCCGTCATTTCATACAGGGTTTCAGGAATGGTACCGAGTTCTTCAGCCAGATGGGCAGTTATCTTGCGTTTGCCCATACAGCTCTCCAGTGTGTTGTAGACCCGTCCGAAGATGGGTCTGGACTGTTTCCGGTGATGTCGCCCTCTCGCCGGGCGTTTAGCATTTGCATGCCATTCGCCCATTGGGCGAGCGAGATCTCGGTTGTACAGCCCCACGCGGAGATGCACAAACTGTATTGCTCTAATGAGCAAGGGCCTACATGCGCTGCCTGGGCGGCAGACAGCAGCATGCAGAACCTTGCCCACAAAGAGCATTTAAGTTTTTGGTTTAGGTCTTAATAGACCTTTGACTATTCAGCTATCAAGGGCCGCCTAGCCACGGCGAACCCGTAAACGTGCTATAAAGCCGCCTCACAGATAACGCCCTGATTAGGGTGATAACCCAACATATCACTATATGACAAATTTGTCAATGTTTTTTGTGGTAATTTATAAACATAACTAGCTTAATTGTTAGTTATCACAACGCTGTCTATTTTTTGTTATGGGCTACAATATCAGCATGACTAGTCCTACTATTGGCGTTTTTGACTCCGGTGTTGGCGGTGAAGCCGTTGTCAGTGCTATTAAGGCAGCTCTACCTGGAACCCGGGTGGTTTATATTGCTGACAAAAAGCATTTACCCTATGGTAATAAACCGTTAGATCATATTGTAAACTGGGTTTTACCAAAACTTTTAGAACTTGAAGCCCAGGGCTGCCAGATAATTGTAATCGCCTGCAACACTGTCACAACCAACTTGATTGACCAATTGCGACCCCAGTTGTCGGTGCCGCTGGTAGGTATGGAACCAATGGTTAAGCCGGCAGCTGACCTAACCAAAACCGGGGTAATTGCCGTCTGTGCGACTCCGAATACCTTAAGGAGCCAGCGCTACCAACAACTGAAACAGGCTTATGCTGGGGGTGTCTTAGTATTAGAGCCTGACTGTAGTGATTGGGCGATGATGATAGAAAATAACCAAATTGACCAAGGTCACATCAAACAGCGGCTTGAAGCCGCTCTAGATCAAAAAGCCGATGTCATAGTTCTGGGTTGCACCCACTATCACTGGATTGAAGAGCTTATCAGGGCTATTGCTGGTGATCGGGCGCTGGTTCTTCAACCGGAGGAGCCGGTTATTGCTCAATTGCAGCGAGTTTTGCAACAGCTTGCCTAAACTGTTCGCCGCGCTGCTTGTAACCTGTAAACATATCAAAGCTGGCACAGGCTGGACTTAGTAGGACCACGTCGCCAGCTTTGGCTAGCTTAGCTGCCTGCTCGACTACCTCGTCCATGGTGGCACCGCCACTGCGAACCAGGGACTTCACGTTCTTAACGCCCTGGACCTTTAAGGACTCGGCCAGCTTAGGCGAGGCCGAGCTGTGCTTAGAGTTGCCGCTATCGCCGATCAGAATCACCTGTTTGATATTGGCATCGGCCACCTCAGCCGCTAGAGCGGTATAATCAGATCCCTTATCTGATCCGCCCAGAATTAACACCTTTGGCTCATTAAAAGCCTGGATGGCGGCAATGGCCGTTTCCGGTGTAGTCGAAAATGAGTCATTGTAATACCTCACGCCGTCAGTTTCCACCACCAACTCCAAACGATGCTCCAGTCCTGTGAAACCGCTTATGGCCTTTCTGATGGGCTCTGGATCACCAATTATATCCCAAACAGCGGTTATGGCTGCACAAATATTCTCGAGGTTGTGGGGACCCAGGAGGGCGACATCAGAAACTTTACAAACCTCCTGCTTGCCGTACCTTATAACCTCACCGTCTACCCATGCCCCTCCCTTGTCCAGATAAGGAATCTTGGCTCCCTTCGAGAGCTGGGCGATTTGCTTAGAGTATTGATTTTTGGCATTAAAAACCGCCTTATCAGTTTTTGACTGGAATTTGAAGATATTGGCCTTAGCTTCGGTATATTCCCCCATTCCTGGGTGCCAATTCAAGTGTTCTGGCACAATCATCAGACAAACTGCCACCTGGGGACTCTGGGTTAAATCCATCAGTTGGAAACTTGATAACTCCAGTACCACATAGTCAGTGGGCCAGACTTCTTCCAGGAACAATAGCGGCGGATAACCAATATTGCCACCGATATGGGGACATTTGCCAGCTTCCCTTAGCATATAGAATATAAGCGAACAAGTTGTACCCTTCCCCTTGGTGCCCGTGACTCCAATTATAGGAGCTGGGCATTTGGCCATAAATTCTTTCATGACTGAAGTAACATTGGCCCCCTCAGGTAAGCGATCTGGGCGAATTCCTGGAGACCTAACCAACAGGTCATATCCATCAAGTTTCCAGTCTGAACCTGATACCAGTTTTACCCCTTCTGGAACTTCAAGGTCTGGATTTTCATCAAAAATGGTACAGTCGTGACCATTCTTCTTTCCCCACCAGATATAAGCCTCTCGCCCCTCAACACCATAACCGAGAATCGCAACTTTCATTAAAAATATGATAACAGTTATTTGGCGCTAGCAGCCATGCGCTGCTGATGTTCGGGCGAGTCAATCATGCCGCACTTCTTATACTTAAGGCCGCTGCCGCAGGGGCAAGGATCATTGCGGCCAACTTTTTGGCTATCAGCTTTGCGCTTGGGTTTGCTTTTGACTGGCTCATCGGTACTGGCATTGGTTGAAGCTGCTTCGGCAGCCTTGGTCAGCGCGGTTTCCACAGGCGCCATCGGCAAACCATGTTCGTCGTGCTCATGGGGCTGGTGGGCATGGATGGTGACCTTGAAAATGGTGGCAGCGATTTCGTGTTCGAGCAAGCTAAGTAACTGGCTAAACAGTTTGAAGCCTTCGCGCTTGTATTCCACTAGGGGCTCGCGCTGACCAATGGCTCTGAGGCCAATGCCTTCGCGCAGGCCATCCATAGCCTCGAGGTGCTCTATCCATAGTCCATCGACTATGCGCAGAAAAGTGATCTTCTCAATAATGCGCATGCCTTCTGGTCTAAAGGTTTGTTCCCGCTCGTCGTAATGTTTGTGACTGACATTATTGAGAATGTCCAGCCACTCGCCGCGATGAGCTTTGTGTAATTTACTAACTGTCTCCTGACCCAGCGGCAGCATCGCGCCGATGGTTTCAAGGACTTTGTCTTCATCGACAACATCGGTGCGAACATCGGTATGGGCCGTCAGCACGGCTTCAAACTCTTCACTAAGCATGCGCTCAATTTCGGGCCGGAGGTTGGCATTGGTCAGGGCTGCCCGGCGCTTAGCATAAATTACCTCTCGGTGGCGGTTCATGACGTCATCGTACTCGACTAGTTGCTTACGAATATCAAAGTTATGACCTTCGACTTTTTTCTGGGCGCTTTCTATTGAGCGAGACACAATGCGGTTTTCAATCGGCGTGTCTTCATCGACGCCCAGGCTGGTCATCATCCCAGCAATCCGCTCGCCACCAAAGATGCGCATCAGGTCATCTTCAAGTGACACATAGAACTGACTGGAGCCGGGGTCACCCTGACGACCACTGCGGCCGCGCAGCTGGTTATCAATCCGCCTGGATTCATGGCGCTCGGTACCAATGACATGCAGGCCGCCTAATTCACTTACACCCGGCTCCAGCATAATGTCGGTGCCGCGCCCAGCAATGTTGGTTGCTAGGGTGACGGCGCCTTTGTGGCCGGCATCGGCAATAATCTGAGCTTCCTCTTCGTTATTTTTAGCGTTCAAGATTCGGTGCGGCACTTTGGCCTCATCTAGCAGCTGACTAAGAATCTCGTTTTTCTCGATGGAAACTGTACCCAATAGGACTGGCTGCCCCTTGTCGTGACACTCCCTGACGCTGGCGACAACGGCTCTAAACTTGCCAATCTCAGTCTTATAAATCTTATCGCTCATATCATCGCGGATCATGTCACGATGCGTGGGGATGGTTGTGACTTCCAGCTGATAGATCTTGCCAAACTCCTCAGCCTCGGTAGCAGCCGTACCGGTCATACCGGCCAGCTTGTCGTACAGCCGGAAATAGTTCTGGAAAGTAATAGTGGCCAGCGTCAATGACTCCTGTTGGATCTGAACACCTTCCTTGGCCTCAATAGCTTGGTGCAAACCTTCACTATACCGGCGGCCGTGCATTAGGCGGCCGGTGAACTCGTCAACAATGATGACTTCCCCTTCGCGCACCACGTAGTCGCGGTCACGCTTAAAGATGGCTTCGGCCTTCAATGCCTGCTCGATGTGGTGAACATCGTCAATCCGGCCGGCCTCATAAACATTATCAACCCCCAGGATCTTTTCGACAGCCGCGATGCCATCATCATTCATGCTCACAGCCCGCATTTTCTCATCGACGCTGTAATGTTCTTCGGACTTTAAGCTCCGAGCAATTTTGGCAAACTGGTAATATTTGTCAGTGCTCTCCTCGGCCGGCGCCGAAATGATCAGCGGCGTCCGGGCCTCATCAATCAGGATGGAGTCAACTTCGTCGACAATGGCGTAGTTCAGTGGCCGCTGCACCATCTTGCCGGCATCATCCACCATATTGTCGCGCAGATAATCGAAGCCAAATTCATTATTGGTGCCATAGGTGATGTCGGCCAGATAGGCTTCCTGGCGCGATACTGGACGCAGGTGATTTAAGCGATCATCGACGTGTTCTTTGGAATCAAACTCAGGGTCATAAACTAGTCCGATCGGATTCCCTTGGTCGCTGACAATGACACCGGTTGATAAGCCCAAACTGTGATAAACCTGGCCCATCCAGCCAGCATGCAGTCTAGCCAAGTAATCGTTAACCGTTACTAGGTGCACACCTTTGCCAGCCAGGGCATTTAGAAACAGCGGTGCGGTTGCCACCAAAGTCTTGCCTTCACCGGTGCGCATTTCGGCGATCTTACCTTCGTGCAGAGCCACCCCACCCATCAGTTGGACATCGAAGTGACGCTGACCCAGCGTGCGGCTGGCAGCCTCGCGCACGATGGCGAAGGCTTCAGGCAAAATCTCTTCCAGACTCTTGCCCTCCTGCACCAACTTCTTCAGTTCAGCCGTGCGATCACGCAGGCCCTTGTCGGATAACTTTTTGGCTGCGGCTTCGGCCGCATTAATGTTCTCAACCCGTCCCCGCAACCGTTTCAACTCGCGGCCGTTGGGATCACCCAATAGTGTATTAATCAATTTATTAGTGGCCATATGTTCTCCAGCGCCTTATTCTAGCACTAATTATAAGATTAGACTACTGGGTTGGGCCCGGATCGCGGCCGAGCAGCCGTCTGATGCGGTCCTTGCTGCGGCGAACCCGGCTGGGTGCATGGCGATCCTTGTACTTGCGGATTTGGACTTTGAGTTTGGCTTCCACAATATCAATGGCCGCGTACATGTTAAGCGTGGCTTCTCTGGCCTCGGCATTGGGGCCGGGTAATTCGATTTTGGCTTCACAGACGAATTTATTGTCCTCGCGGCCACTGGGGTCAACTTCCAAAATGACCCGCCCCTGGATCTCGCCTTCGTTTCTAGGCAAATAACGATCTAGGCGCCCAAGTTTGCGATCAATGTAATCTAAGATTTTCTCGCTGAGTTGGTAGTTCTTGCTGGTAACATGCAGAGTGATCATAATTGGGTAGCTCCATAAAATGTTTGCAAAACCTCGGGAATTTCTACCCTGCCCTCACTGGTCTGGTAGTTTTCCATAATCGCTATCAGTAAACGCCCAATGGCGGCGGCCGTACCATCATTCATATGTGCCAGGTCAACCTCGCCATTATGACGCCGCACCCGAGTGCCCAGACGCCGAGATTGGTAATCTGTCATAAGATCAGCTGTATGAGTCTCACGGTACTTATTTTGGCCGGGCATCCAGGTCTCAATATCAATCTGCCTGGCATCAGGATCACCCATGTCGCCGCTGCAAATGGCGACTACTTGATATGGCAACTTCAGCTGGCGCAGCAAGTGCTCTTGAACTGCCACCAAAAAGTTTTGTTCATCGAGACTATCGTCAGCCGATGTAAACGACTCCATCTCCAGCTTATCGAACTGGTGCTGGCGTAATATGCCGCGCACATCCTTGCCATAACTGCCCGCCTCACGGCGAAAAGCCGTTGCATATCCCAGATAACGAATCGGCAGATCTGATTCGCTCAGGGTTTCATTCATATGCAGAGGTCCAAGGGTGTGTTCGGCGCTTCCCGATAGGTACAAATCTTCATCGGCTATTTGATATCGATCCTCTTTTGGCTCCAGCCGGGCCATCTTGTCCAAAACCTCACTGCGAATCATGGCCGGCGGCACAACAAGTGTAAACGGCTTGGCGCTGACCCTGAGACCAGACTCTTGAACAATCTTGGCAATCGTATCTTCTGAAGTTAGCTCATTAATAACAAAGCTAATTAGTGCAAACTGGAGCTTAGCCAGACCACCTTTGAGGTAGGCAAACCGCGAGCCAGCCACTGCGGCTGCCCTCTCCAGCTCCAAAACTCCGAGCTCAGCCCCCAGCTGCCAGTGCTCTTTGGGCTGGAAATCAAACTTTGGCTGCTCCCCTTCCTTGCGCAGTACCTTATTTTCAGTGTCGTCTTTGCCAACTGGCACGTCATCTAATAGCAGATTCGGCACTGTCTTTAGCTTGTCGTTTAGATCATTCTCAATTGTTTTTAGCTGTTTCTCAGACTTCTCAAGTTCAGCCTTTGCCGCTTGCAATTCTTTCAACTGCTCCGGTGTCGGTTTATCTTTGACGTTGAGCTTAGCCCGCTGACCTTCAACTTCCGATAGCAACTTGGTCCGCTGATTGTCGAGGTCGGCAATTTGGTTGATGTCGATTTTGAGTCCGCGCCGGTCGGCCGATGTTTGGTAATCGTCTGGGTGTTCGCGGAGGTGTTTAATATCGATCATTTGTTTAATTATAGGTGAAAACCGCCTCGTAATAAACGGTTCAAGACTGTTGCCGTAATCGTTTGATCAGCCAATCCTGATCCAAGCTAGCTAGGAACCAGCCCGCCCGCGGCCCTTTGTCGCCACCTATAATCACTCGGTACAGAGCCTGAAAGGCGGCGGCTGGACTAAGCTCGCCCTTAGCTTCATAAATCAGATTGTGCATGGTCTGGGCATCGGGAGCTTTGGTCGCCTCAAGCTTATCGGCCAGAGTGGCCAGAAATTGCGATTGTTGGTCGCTGAGGTCAATTGTAGGTAGCTGGTCCTGAACCTCAAACTTCAGCTCATCTGGAGCGTACTTATCCAGCCAACTAGCCACCAAGTCTAGTTCACGCCTGATAATCTCAGTTTCAGTCTTCCAATCAATAAAATCGTACTCCGGTTGAGATTTGAGGATTTCAATAGCTTGGCCGGCGTCGCGGTGAGCGGTTTGAAACACAGTTACCAGATGATTGAAGCGGACCGGTGAGATGACTTTTTGATCGACGTTTGCCGTCGCGAATTCAAAAGCTTCTTGGTATTCAGTCGGTTCGCTCTTTCGGATTGCTTCTTGAACACCTGAAAATTCATCGATTAGATTAAACAGACCGATGCCAGGATCAAAGACTAACAGCTTGGCCGGCCGGGCTTTGATGAAATAATAGCGCACGATCTCCGGCGGCATAATTTCCAAAATGTCGGCCGGCGTCAAAATGTTGCCGGCCGATTTACTCATCTTCTTGGTTTGACCAGCCAGATTCACAAAATCATACGGTACTGGATACGGCGCCTGGCCACCAAAAATCTTATCAACCAGGACCTTACCAGTATCATAAGAACCTCCCTTGGAGGCATGATCGCGGCCGAAGGGTTCAACACCAACTTTAAATAGGGCCCAGCGGGCCGGCCAATCCAAGCGCCAGTCCAACTTTACCCGGCCATCAACATAAGATACTTCACCAGTTACGCCGTTAGCGGCTTTGTACTTAACAACCTGCTTAATCTGATCCCAACCAGTGAATTGCCACTCGCGCAGGTCGTTGTTGTCACTCAAAATTTGAACCGGTGACCAGTCATCTGGCAGCTGGCGCTGACTAACCTCAGTAATGACCGTCCTAGCTTCATCCAGCCCGGTCAAACTTTTCTCAATTGACTCGGCCATTTTGCCTTGCAGGTAGTATTGATGCGCGCGCAGGGATTCAAACTCCACACCCAGGGCTTCGAGCGGCCCATAGAGACCAGCTAGGAAATGGTCACCATAGCTCTCGTGGCAGTCACCGAAAGGATCTGGCACTAGATACAAGGGCTTGCCTAGATGCTGCTCCCATTCAGCCGAAACATTGACAGGCACCTTCCGCAGCACGTCGAAGTCATCAACGAAGTCGATGTGTTTGGCCGCACAGCCCTGGGCTCGCAGCTGGCTGGCAATGGCTGATGCAATCAGAAATTCGCGCAGCAGCCCGAAGTGGTAATTGCCGGATGGCGAATGACCACTTGAGACAATAATTTCGCCCTCAGGCTGGGCTTGCTGAATTTCTGCCACGGCTTGGTCGAGCCAATATTTGCTTTTGTCAGCTGTCATCATGGTTATTGTATCAGATAGCAAAAGCCCGCTCGGAAGCGGGTTTTTGCGCGAATCCGGCTTCCTACCAGCTATTCAATCCGCTTAATCTTATAGGTCATGGTGCCAGAAGGCACTTCGACGGCCACTTCATCGCCCTTCTTGCGACCCATCAGGGCCTTGCCGATTGGCGATTCGTTCGAAATTTTGCCTTCTTCGGGGTTGGCTTCAGGCGAACCGACAATGTGATATTTCTGGGTTCCATCTTCAACTTCAACGTGGACAACTGAACCCAGCCCGACGGTGTCACTACTCTTGGGTGATTCAATAACTTGAGCGTGCTTCAAAATGGTCTCAATTTCCGAGATCCGGCCCTCAGCAAAGGCTTGCTGATCTTTGGCGTCATCCCACTGAGCGTTCTCTGATAGGTCGCCATACTCTTTGGCTTCCTTTAAACGCTGGGCAATCTTCGGTCGCTGATTATTAATTAAATCATCAAGCTCATCGCGCAGCTTAGTAATACCATCGGCCGTCAGGTAGAAATCTTTTTTGGCTACATTCATTTTTCCTCCTTTGCCCCAGAGCGTTAAAAAAAATCGCCGGGGAAACCCGAGCTGTCTTTGGTTTATGCTTAATGTTTAGTGGTGCAACAGTTTGCCTATCGATTTTTGCGCATCAGGTGTCAACTGTCAATAGTTACTATTGTCACTTTTTATTATAAAACTACTCCCGTTGGACCTAATGCGGACTGAAGTACCAAGCCAGGGTGTCACGAACTGCTGGAGCCGCCACATTAGAACCCTCGCCGGCGTTTTGGACCAAGGCCACAATCACAATACTTGGATCGGGATACGGCGCAAAGGCCTCAAACCAAGCGTTGGGCCGGCGGTGACCTTCCGGGTCAGTTTCAGCCGTACCGGTCTTCCCCGCCACTGGCACCGGTACAAATTGCTGAATATAGCAACAACCGGTGCCACTGGTAACAACCTCACGCATGGCATCACGCACGACTTGAAAATGGCTGGGGGCAATATCTAGCTTTCCCACTACTTGGGGATCAATCTGCTTGGTGACTTGGCCATTGGTGTCAATCACCTGCTTTAACAGATGCGGCTTAATGATTGTGCCGTTGTTTACTATGGTTGAAAGGGCCGTTGCCATTTGCAGCGGCGAAGCCAATATGTCACCCTGCCCAACCGAAATGTTAAAAGTATCACCCAGATACCAGGGCTGATGCAGAACTGATTGTTTCCAGTCTGGTGTCGGGACGCGTCCGGTTGATTCGTTGGGCAAATCGATGCCGGTCAGCCGGCCGAGGCCAAACTTTTGGTACCAGCTGGACAGTTTGCCTACACCCAAACCTTTGACGTTGCCAAAACCGCCGCCCACAGTGTAGAAGTAAATATCCGAACTCATAGCAATGGCTCTGGACAAGTTCATAATACCCAGTCCGCCCCGCTCCCAACCGTGATAAGTGTATTTAATGTCAGGATTATAGGGATTCGGAACCTCCAGGGCGCCAGTGTCATTAACGGTGGTTCCGGGCGTAATTGTACCTTCACGTAAGGCCGCTGAGCCTACGATTGGCTTAATGATCGATCCGGTGGGATAGGTGCCACTGACGGCTTTATTAAACAGCGGCTGAGCCGCATTGTTGATGAGCTTCAAATAATCGTCCTGAGAGATGCCGTGGGCAAATTGGTTGGAGTTGAAGCCGGGCAGACTAACCAGTGCCAGGATCTCCCCAGTCTTAGGATTCATGGCCACCCCAGCAGCTTGGGTGGCATTAACCTTATCCATCTGCGCCTCCAAAGCCTGGGTAAACCTGGTCTGCAAGCCCTGGTCGATGCTCAACACTAGGTTCGATCCCGGCCTGGCGGCTGTAGCATCAAGCACTTTGACTGGCCGCCGGTCAGCATCGACTTCGGTTTGTTGGGAGCCGTTAATGCCTTTGAGGACGCTGTCGTATTGCTGCTCAATGCCGGCCTTACCAACATAATCAGTTGGCAAGTAGCTGGGATGCCGCTTCAAATCCTGGTTGCTGGCCCGGCCGGTGTAACCCAGCACTGCCCCCAATAGTCCCGAGTCAAGATACTGGCGCACGGGATTAACGTCCAGACTGAACCCAGTTAGATTGTTACTTTCTTGATCAAACAGAAGTGCCTGATCACGAGGCACATTACTGGCCACCAGCCGCGGCTCCAGTGGATTTACGCCTTTAGTGTTCATTAGTTTTTCAATATCAGCCGTCTTGGCACCCGAGATTTCACCGATGCGGTTAAAAATATGTTGCCGCTTATCCTTTGACTTCGGCACCAGTTCTGGCGTCACAGTGATGTCAAAACTAGCCACATTTTCGGCCAGGGGCTGTTTATTGCGATCATAAATTACGCCCCGAGGCGCGCGAGTGATAGTCTGTGAAATACGGTTACCGTCAGCCAACCCCAGATTGCGACTGCCTTCAACTAATTGCAGCCGGGCGAGCTGCAATCCCAGAATCGTGATGGCGGCCACCATGGTCCCGCCCAACACTAGTAGCGGCCGGCGACTGGTCGCCCCTTCGGGCTGGCTGGCCTCGGTGTCACCAGGCAAAATGCCCTCGATCCACGATTCATGCTGGGAGGTATCGGCGCTTCGAACTCGCCGCGATCCCCCCAGCTTTGGATTGTAGCTAAACTTGGATCCGGATTTAGCCACGGCGCCCCTTGAGTGCTACTAGCGGCTCGCCGCCGCGGCCACTGAGCCAGCGTTTCGACATACTGCGCAGCGGCAAAAGTAGCAGTAAGTTAAGTCCGGCCTCAACTAAAACGTGGATGCCAATGTAGCGCAGTGGCAAGCTAGCTCGTGCCAGAGCTAAGTTGGTTAAAATTACCAGGTTAAATAACACCGTGGCTGCCACCACCACACTTGATAATAAACTTAAGTTATCTAAATCGCTGCCGTACTGTCTTAGCGAGGCTGTAATTAGTGCCAGTAACGGGTAGAAGGCAGTCCGCAAGCCAAAATCACTGCCGCTACCAATGTCTAATAGCAGTCCGATGGCAACGGCCATCATCAAGGTTGATGATAAAGGCAGGCGGGTGGCCATCAGAATCACAGCCACTAATGCCAAGTTGGGCACCACGCCCCAGGGGCCTACTACCGGCAAGAAGGCCAACTGCAACCAGACCACGGCAATTACGATCAGGATTGATCGAATCGGATTCATGAACCAGTCACCACAAACACCAGTTCAAGCTTGTTTATCTTAATTTTGTAGCCCAACTGGGCGCTTTGGAAGACTTCGTTGTCACTTTGATTGACCGACTCCACCTGACCAATAACAATCCCCTTGGGCATGGATCCACCTAGGCCGCTCGTCACAATGGTATCGCCCGGTTTGACGCTATCCCCTTGAGCAATATTATTCATTATCAGTCCGGCCCCTAGCTGACCCTGAACCGTACCGTTGGCCCGACTAGTTTGATCAATGCCATTGGTTTTGAAGCTAGGATCTGTCACCACAAAGACTTGCGCAGTGGTCCTCCCAACCTGGGACAAGGTACCAACCAGCACCCCGTTTGAAATCACAGCCATGCCCGGCTTTAAGCCATCATTTGAACCCTTGCTAAGCGTAATAAACTGGCGAAAGTTGTCGGGCTGATAACCAATCACATCAGCAGCAACCAGCTTCTGTGATGGAGCTTCGCCCACCTGCAATTGTTGGCGCAGTAGCTTGTTTTGCTGGGCCACCTCAGTGTCGGCCGCTAATTGTTGCTTCAGTGAAGTCACCTCACCCTTTAGCTTGGCATTTTCGGCTTGGAGATGACTGATATTGCCGATGGAAGTAAAGACCCCAGACAGGCCATGGCCGATGGAGCGGACTAGCCCCCTAACCGGTGCCGTAGTGTAGTCGATCACTGACGTTACCGGTCTTAGGCCGCCGACCCGGCCGAGCAGTACTAAGCCGGCCGCCACCAAGACAGTGATCAAGATGGTGCGATTATACCCTCGACGCATTAGCGCGGGATCTTACCAAACTGAGTCGGCACCAGTACATCCTTCAGACTGTCCAGGTCTTCTAGGACTAAGCCAGTACCCCGAGCCACGCTAGTCAGTGGGTCATCAGCGATATGGACAGGCATCTGGGTTTCCTTGTGCACCATGGCGTCTAAGCCCTTGAGCAAGGCCCCACCGCCGGCTAAAATCACGCCTCGATCCATAATGTCAGCCACTAGTTCTGGCGGCGTTTCCTCAATGGTGATTTTGATGGCCTCAACGATAGAACGCACACTCTTGGTTAGAGCCCGGCGGATCAACTCATCACTGACCATAATCTCCTTGGGTAAGCCTGTTACCAGATCACGTCCTCGCATCGGCACTTCTTGGCGCTTGCCCACCGGATAGGCTGAGCCGACAGCAATTTTGATATTCTCAGCCGTGCGATCCCCAATTTGCAGGTTAAATTCTTCGCGGGCAAACTGCACAATGTCATCGCTGAGCTCATCGCCAGCAATTCTGAGTGATCTGGAAGCTACGATCCCGCCCAGAGAAATTATGGCTACCTCAGTGGTGCCGCCGCCAATATCCACAATCATTGAGCCAGCAGCATCCTGAATTGGCAGCCTGGAACCAATGGCGGCGGCCATGGGTTCTTCGATCAGAAAGGTTTGCCTGGCGCCAGCATTGGTCGCAGCATCTTCAACGGCTCGCTTCTCGACCTCGGTTACTCCTGATGGGATACCAATCACCACCCTGGGCCTGGGAAATATTGCATAACTTTCGCGGTGAACTTTCTCGATGAAGTACTTTAGCATCTGCTCGGTGACTTCGAAGTCCGAAACTACCCCGTCCACCAGCGGCCTGGTAGCCACGATACTAGCTGGCGTCTTGCCCACCATTTTCTTAGCTTCATCACCGATGGCGAGGACTTGGTTGGTCTTGGTATTAACCGCCACCACACTCGGTTCATTAATCACAATTCCCCGCCCCCGGACATACACCAGGGTGTTGGCGGTTCCCAAATCAATACCAATGTCATGGGACAGCATGCCCAAGAAACGATTAATCATCCCTCAATTCCCAGTCACTCGTACTAGTTTATCAGGGCAATTTAAGCGCCACAAGCATAATAAAGGTGTTCGCCCTGCATACAAAAAGTCGACAAGATGTGGCCAATTTTACAGGAGTGATAGCGCTAACACTTAGTTTTTGTGTTCAATATTCGTCCAAAAAGTAAGGCCCCGTCACGTGGACGGGGCGGTTGCGAAAAAAGATTTAGGCCATGACAGGCTGCTCTATCTGAGCGATTGCTGTCTCAACCTCAGCGTCAACTTCTTCTGGGGCATAGGCCCGATTTCTTACCACCCATACACGCCCGGTAGACACCGAAAAACGCATCAGGGTACGGCAGCTAAATAAGCGCTCTACTAGCCGAATGACTTCCGGCTCCGATCGCGCTGCCCAGCTTACCGGGACCTGACCCCAAATGTCGAGGCTGCGGTCAAACTCAACATGACGGGCTGACGGCAATCCTGGGGTATGGTAATCCTGACTACCAGACGCTCGGGTGGAGTCATCATCGGGCTGATTGGCGAACCGGAGATCGAAGTAGCTCCAGTCTGGCAAAAACCCGCTTTCTCTAGCCCAGCGATGCTCACCCTTGAGGGTTGCCGCCAATGCACCCCAATCAGCCCCCCGTCTCACTCTAACTCCCAAGCGGTAAGGTCGAACCAACACCTGAACTACATCAGGGTGGGCCTGCAGCAACCGAACGATAGCCCGTGCTGTTGAAGGAGTCAGTTTGTATCGAGCTAGGTTATCCCACTTGCCCCGATGCCGAGTAAACAAAATGTCGTAGGGGCCGTTTGGCCACTTGCTACAGGCCACATGGAGCCAGCGATGTTGGTCACCGATACCTTCAACAAAAGCTACCCTGATTAGTTCAGTGCTCATGATTGTCCCCCCTCAGCTCCCATAAATGGCTGCCAATAATGGCCACAACTGGGCCGAGCGCGATCAGACCTACGCCACCTCTAACGACGGTGCCGTAGTAGCCGGTCATAATCACCCCGGCAATTATCATTGCAGCACCTGTTATGACAAAGGGCACTTTTCCTCTTTCGTCGGGAACGGCTTCAGCCTATCAAGATTGCAGGGCTTTGTCGAGTTTAACCAGCTTAGATTCTTTCTCGGTCCGGTTTTTGATCTCAACCGAGTCCTCGGCCAAAGTCTTGGTGCTCACGGTCCAACGCTCCGGTGTGCCAATCAGGTCGGCGTCGGCGAACTTGGTACCGGCTGACTCATCCCGGTCATCATAAACCACCTCGCGACCAGCCTTGGTCAGGTCATCATAAAGCTTGTCAGCTGCGGCTTTCGCTTCCTCGCCTAGGCTTATCAAGTGAATCTCAGCCGGGGCCACAGATTTGGGCCAAATGATGCCAGTTTCATCATTGTGCTTCTCTACGATCACGCCCATTAGGCGCGAAATGCCGATGCCATAGCATCCCATGACCGGGTAATGTTTAGTACCTTTGTCGTCGACAAACCCTAGATCAAAGTCCTTACCGTACTTTTGACCGAGATCAAAGACGTTGCCCACTTCACTGGCCTTAGCGGCTTTGAGTTTATCCTTGTCACACTTGGGGCAACTGTCACTGGCCTTTACTTTGGCGATCTCGACGTTCACACAAAAGTCGCAGTTATCGCAGTACAGAATGTCGTCTTCGCCGGCATCGGTTAGGACCATGAATTCGTAAGAAATCTTCTCGCTAAAGCCTCCGCCGGAAGCTTCGGTGACCTTGGCAACCAGATCCATTTGCTCGAAGATATTCAGATAAGCCTTCTTGACCACTTCGTAGTAGCGATCGAAGTCGGCTTGATCAGTGTGGAAGCTGTACATGTCTTTCATATAGAACTCACGGCCGCGCATGATGCCAGATTTGGCCCGCAGCTCGTCCCGATACTTCCAGTGGATTTGGTAAACAGCCGTTGGCAGCTGCTTATAGGATTGAACTCGGCTCATAACTAGCGGGGTAACCACTTCTTCTTCGCTTTGCCCAAGAGCGTACTCATGGCCGGTCCGGCTTTTGAGTTTAAACAGTACGTCAACGCCATCCCAGCCGCCGGTGGCTACCCAGTTGGCCTTGGGGTGCAGAATCGGCATCAAAATTTCCTGGCCTCCGATGGAATTCATCTGGGTGCGAACTAGGTTCTCGATCTTGCGCAGTACGCTTAGGCCCAGCGGCAAATAGCTATAAACGCCGGCCATCAGCTGCGACACCATGCCGGCCCGCGTTAACAGCCGCGAGTTGACGGTATCGACATCCTTGGAGTCAGTTTTGGTTGGTTTGGCAAAGACTTCAGACAGTTTCATTTGTGGATAAGAGCCGTAAAGGCCACATAGTTATTGAGCATATGTACGAAGATGCCCGGCCATAGGCTGCGCAGCTTGTAGTACAAGAAACATAATAACAGGCTCAGCACCAACGTGTAGATACTAACGTTCAATTGCCAGTGTGCTAGGGCAAACAAAATACTGGTTATAATCGCCCCACCAATGATTCCCCAACGCTTAGTTAAAGCCGGAAAAATGAAACCCCGGAAGAAAATTTCTTCGATCGGTGGCGGAATCACAACCAAGGCTAAGAAACTTAGACGCAGCGCCGTAGTGGTGTGGGGACTAGTAAATTCATTAACCTGAGATTGGTTGGCGTTAAAATGCGGGAAGAGTAGGCTTAGCAAGGCAAAGGCGGCGGCCACTAGCAGCAAAAAGGCCAGGATAACTCCCAGCACTAATACTATGGCCTTGCCAATACTAACTTTGCGTAGCCCCAAGTCTTGCCAGCTAGCCCCGTAGCGCTTTAAAACCCGATTAATTAACAGCATACCAACTAGCGAATTGATGACGACAATTACAAAACTGACTGCAATATCGCCCGACTCAAGCAGCTTGAGCCAGTGATCAGTCAGTGGAGCCACAGGTGCTAATAGATTAAGTAATCCCCAAATCAAAAGCGGGATACCGATCCAGGCTATCAGAAAGATGCCGACGGCCTGACGCACCGTCCACGGCACCTCCATGACCCGTTTCACAGGAAGTTCCTGGAGAGATCGATGAAAGTCACTATAAGAATCAAAGCCACCACAAAGGCCAGCCCGGCCCGGCGGTAGGCGTACTCCGCTCGTTGGCTGAGCTTCTGTTTATGTTTCAACCAGGCAATCGACAGTTGGCCACCATCTAAGGGTGGGATCGGCAATGAGTTGATTACTCCTAGCGACAACGAAATCGTAAATATAAATACCCAAATGTAGGTCCAACCCAAGTGCCAAATACTCGACAGAATCTGGAAAATCCCAATCGGACCAGCCACAGCTGATTCTACCGGTTGGCGGTGAACGGCGCCCAACAGCACTGCCGGCAGGCCAACAAACAGTTGCACCAGACCCACTAAGGTTCGCCACACCAACTGCAGCATGATACCGGCCGCCACAATCGGTGACGCCAGGCCGTAGCGCTGGGTTGAAGTCTTCATTGGCACTACACCCAGATAGCCCTTGTTGCCGGCTTCTTTATTAAGCTTAATCGTCAGCTGCTGTAAACCGCCGCTTTTCTTGATGATAAAGACAACGTCCTCTCCCGCGTGAGCCTTGGTAAACTTAGTTAAATCTTCTTCACTGGTTAGCTTTTGCCCGTCCGCGCTAATGATGATGGTCCCGGTCTTAAACTTAGCTTCCTCAGCCGGTGAGCCCGGAGATACGGTAGCCACCATCACTGCCGGCTCCTGCGCGTAGTGCGGCGAGCCCAGACTGAACTGGCCGGTGATTAGTTGCGGTAAGCCGACAAAAGCCAGCCCGGTCAAAATGACATAGGCCATCAGAAAATTCATACCGACCCCAGCCATTAGCACCTTGGCCTTAGTGCCAATACTGGCGGCGCCGTAAGTGCCAGGGCTGGTGTCGTTGCCATCCTCGCCCTTCATGCGCACAAACCCGCCCAGGGGAATCCAATTTAGGGAATAGACGGTGCCCTTTTTCTTGACTGCCAGCGCCCTTGGCGGAAAACCGATGCCGAATTCTTCAACTTCGATGCCGTTGCGTCTGGCCGTGGCAAAGTGGCCCCATTCGTGGACCAGGACCACGCTAGTGAAGATGACGATGATGAGAATTATGGTTATGATCATTGACCGAAACGTCTCACCCGCTGGCCAAAGTTGGCCAGCGCTTCAACCAAATCCTGAGCCGAAAAGGCTGGCCAGTGTTTTTCGACAAAGCACATTTCAGCATAGGCTGCCCGCCAGAGCATGAAATTACTAATGCGCTGCTCCCCCGAAGTCCGAATTATCAAATCAACGTTAGGAATTTCTGGGTGATAAAGGTACTGACTGATTAGCTCGGGGGTAACATCTTCACTTCTTACGCCAGATTCAATTATGGCTTGAACGGCTTCAGTGATTTCGGTTTGCCCGCCGTAGTTAAGGCAGAGCGCCAAGGTGCCACCGGTATTATTCTTGGTTAGCTCCTCAGCCTGGCGTATCAGTTTAAGATTTTTCTGACTGAGCGGCTGTTCCTTGCCCAAAAAGACCACTTTGATGTTCTTCTTATTCATTTCCACCACTTCATGATTCACCACCCAGGTCAGCAAATTCATAAGATAAGTCACTTCTTCTTTGGCCCGGTTCCAGTTCTCGGTTGAAAATACAAAAGCTGACACAAACTTGACGCCGTGATTGAAGGCCTCCTCGGCGATGGTCTTGAGATTTTCGTATCCGCGCCGATGTCCTTCAAGCGTTGGCAGCCCTTCGGCTCTGGCCCAGCGGCGATTGCCGTCTAAGATTAAGCCGAGGTGCGTCGGCACTGAACCCTCCCCCTCCTTAACTGCTGTTTGATCTATAATTTGAGCTTTGGTGTCCACCGCCATCGGTTGCTAGACTTCCATAATCTCGGCCACTTTGGCCGTCTTAATTGCCTCTAGCTTACCACGATAGTCTTCAATCTTCTTATTCAGCTCGCCCTCGGCATGCTTAAGGTCGTCTTGACTAATGGTCTTAGCTTTCTCGGCTTTGCGGGCTTCGTCCAAAAGATCGTGACGCACGCTGCGTAAGGCCACGTGGCAGTTCTCGATTTGTTCACCAACTTGTTTGGTCAGCAGTTGTCGGCGTTCGGTTGTCATCGGCGGCAAAGTCAGTCGAATATTGGAACCATCGTTACTGGGATTGAGACCCAACGATTGGGCTTCGCGAATGGCTTTTTCAATCACTGGAATCAGGCCTTTGTCCCATGGTGAGATACTGATGGTGTGGGCATCGGGAGCACCGAGAGTAGCTACAGCTTTGAGCGGCATGGTCTGGCCGTACTGGTCAACGGTTATGCCATCAAGTAGGGCCACGTTAGCTCGGCCTGTGCGAATACTGCGCAGTTGATCCTCGAGATGAACCACCGCCTTGTCCATGCGTTCCTTAGCAGGTGCTAGGATGTCGGCAACTGCCATTTAGGCCCCCAGTTCATAGCGCTCGAAGCGCTTAATTACCACGTTCTCACCTAGCTTGGCAATCAAATCGGTCTGCAAACTCTCTACCGACACATCTGGATCCTTGATAAAAGGTTGTTTAAGTAGGCAGACCTGGGCAAAGTACTTGTCCAGCTTACCGCTGACAATTTTACTGGTGACTTCGGCGGGCTTACCCTGGCCGGCCTCGGCCTGATAAATCTGCTTTTCTTTATTAACGATCTCGGCCGGCACATCTTCAGGCTTCAAATACTCTGGCTCGCTGGCTGCCACTTGCATGGCCACATCGTGGGCAAAGGTTTTGAAGTCCTCAGTTCTAGCCACAAAGTCTGTTTCGCAGGCCACCTCCACTAGCACCCCAATCCGACCGCCGTGGCTGTAAGCTTCCACCACACCGCTACCAGTTGCTCGCTCAGTCCGCTTGGCCGCACTAGCCTGGCCGGCCTTGCGCAGATTCTCAATCGCCTTATCAATGTCGCCGTCAGCGGCTTCCAGGGCAGCCTTGGCATCCATCATGCCGGCACCAGTCATGTCGCGCAGTTTCTTGATCTCTTGGGCGCTAACTGGCATCACTAGCCTCCAAGGCCTCAGCTCGGGTTTTGTTGACCTCATACTTAGCGGCGCCGTTCTTAGCTGCCTTAGAGATGGCGCCGGTGATGACGGTGATACTCTTGATGGCATCGTCGTTGGCCGGGATAGCGTAATCGAGCAAGTCCGGGTCAGTATTGGAATCCGCAATGCCGACTATCGGAATACCTAACTTCTGAGCTTCTTTGACGGCGATGATTTCCCGGGGCACATCGACCACAAACAAGGCTTCCGGCAACTTGTCCATCTTCTTGACGCCCTTAAAAATGCGCTCCAGCTTGTTAATCTCGTTTTGGATGTCGAGACCCTCTTTCTTATTGAATTTGGCGGCGACTTCGCCGCTCGAAACCTGCTCCTCCAGTTTGATCAGCCGCTTCACCTGGGCTTGTATGGTGCGATAGTTGGTGAGCATACCGCCCAGCCAGCGCTCGGTAACGTAAGGCATGCCGGCGTCTTCAGCCGCCTGGGCCACAATGGCTCCGGCTTGGCGCTTGGTGCCAACGAACATAATGGCGCCACCTTCAGCCGTCAGTTTTTCGACAAACTTAATGGCCTCCTGTAAGGCTGGCAGTGTTTTTGTAAGATCAATAATATGGACGCCGCCCCTAGCGCCATACAGAAATGGCCCCATTTTGGGGTTCCAGCGCCGGGTTTGGTGGCCAAAGTGGGCTCCGGCCTCGAGTAGTTCTTTTAATGTTGGTTCTGACATGAATCCTTTCCTTCGCCAACCTTGGCTCGCATTATGCGAGAGAATTCTTAAGGCTGGCTGATTACTAATGATTTCAACCTAAGCAGTATACCAGGATCAGATTTGATTGCCAACCCTAACGTCTTGAT
>CAYYRL010000001.1:0-13753 GCA_964474165.1 uncultured Candidatus Saccharimonadales bacterium | reverse complement strand
TTCGGGCCGGCGCTGGCGGCGACGAAGCCAGCTTATTTGCCGGTGAACTAGCCCGTATGTACTTGCGCTACACTGAAATCAAAGGCTGGCGATCGGAAATGATTTCCGAAAGTCCGTCCGAAGTCGGTGGGTATAAAGAAGTCATTTTCAGCATCAGGGGTCAGGATGCCTACGGGGCACTGAAATTTGAATCTGGAGTTCACCGCGTCCAGCGGGTACCCGCTACCGAATCTAGCGGCCGTATCCATACCTCAACTGCAACGGTAGCCATCATGCCTGAGGCTGAAGAAACTGAAATAGAGATTGCCCCAGGCGATCTGCGAATTGACGTCTACCGCTCCAGCGGTCACGGCGGCCAGTCGGTCAACACCACCGATTCGGCGGTTCGCATTACCCACCTGCCCACCGGTTTAGTTGTGACTTGTCAGGATGAGAAAAGCCAACTTAAGAATAAATTGAAGGCCATGAGTGTGCTGCGATCGCGCCTTTTGGCTCAAAAGATTGAAGCTGAGCAAGCTGCTCAAGCTGCCCAGCGCCGCAGCCAGATTGGCAGCGGCGATCGCAGCGAAAAGATTCGCACTTACAATTTTCCGCAAGACCGGATTACTGATCACCGCATCACCAAGACCATGCACGGCGTACCTAATTTCTTAAATGGTGGGATTCAAGACATGATTGATGCCCTATCCAGCACTTACGCGGCCGAGCAACTAGCCAGCGCCCAATGACCTACGGGGACTGGTTAGCCCAGGCCGGCCCTCAGCTACAATCCGCCGGCATTACCAGTGCCAAGCTGGATACCCAGCTACTACTGGCTCACATTACTGACTGCACTCGTGAACAGATTTTGGCCCATCCAGAAACTGAGCTAACCTCAGCGCAATTAGATTCACTTAACGATTCCCTGCATCAGCGTCTTGATCGCCAGCCGCTAGCGCAAATTTTGGGACGGCGGCAGTTTTATGGCTTGGATTTTGAAATTACCGCCGACGTCCTGACGCCCAGAGTGGAAACCGAGCTAATGGTTGAATTAGCCCTCAAACACGCCCCCGGAGCAGCTCAATTGCTGGATATGGGCACCGGCTGCGGTGCCATCGCTGTCGCCCTAGCCCACCAGCGATCAGATCTGAAAATTACAGCCTCCGATGTTAGTTCTGCCGCCTTAGCTATTGCCCGCCGCAACGCTCGGCGCCATCAGGTTAAAATAAAATTCGCAGTTTCAAATCTATTTGATAATCTAATGGGCCAATTTGATGTTATTTGCGCCAATCTGCCCTACCTGGCTGACGATGCCGACTTAATGCCAGAAGTCCAACATGAGCCCAAGGTAGCGCTGCTGGGCGGCCAAGATGGTCTGGAGCTTTACCAACGCTTTTTTCAGCAACTGATGGCGCACTTAAATTCGGGTGGTTGGGTCTTTATTGAAGCTGATCCTTGGCAGCACCCAGCTTTAATCAAAATAGCCCAAGCTTACGGACTGGATGCAGTCGAAGAACACTATTTTATTCTCGGTTTTCAGGCCTAACTTTGGGGAGCGGCCTGCAGCGTCGCAGTCACGGTCTTGGTCTTGCCGTCGCGAATATAAGTTATTTGCACACTCTCACCAACTTTGTGCTTAGAAATTAGAGCTGTCAGCGAGACTTTGCTGGTAATTGCATCGCCGCCCACTTTAGTTATAATGTCACCGCTTTGCAGACCGGCTTTATCAGCTGGACTGCCGGACACCACCGCCGGGCTGCTTGAATCTCCCACCACTAAGGCCCCTTGGGTGACAGTTAAGTTTTGCTTGCTAGCCAGGTCTTTGGTGATAGCCGCATAGCGTACTCCCAAATATGGCTGGTTAAGCTTGCCATCTTTGGCCACATTGGCCACCAAGGCTTTTATCTCGCTGATAGGAATCGCGAACCCGATGTTTTGAGCATTACCAGCCACCGCCGTATTCATACCGATGACTTCGCCTTCCAGATTAACCAACGGGCCGCCAGAGTTTCCGGGGTTAATGGCAGCGTCAGTTTGAATTAAGTCTTGTAGGCTCTGGGCGTCTTCCTCACTGCTACCAGCTGTAATGGGCCGGCCCAGACCCGAAATAATACCCTGGGTGGCGGTATTATCAAACTGGCCTAGGGCATTGCCAATCGCAATTACGGTTTGGCCGACCACTAGATTTGTTGAGTCGCCCAGTTTGGCAGCCGTTAGGCCCTTAGCTTGTACGCGAACGAAGGCCACATCATTGGTGGAGTTTCTAGCCACCACATTTGCCGGATACTGTTTGCCATCAGCCGTGTACACGGTGTAACTGGAATTGGTGTTTGCCACAACGTGCTGATTGGTCATGATTAGGCCGTCACTGGTGACAATGATGCCACTGCCAGCACCTTCCACCGTCTGATTGCCAAAGAAACTGGGCACCGTGCCAGTGGAGGTTATACTCACTACGCTGGGCGAAACTTTCTTAACAACATCAGTTACAGCCGAGCTTTCCTGGACCAGAACTTGTTTCTTATCAACTGGAATATGGCCAGCCCCATAGCGCACGAATAAGGCTCCGCCGGCCAGGCCCGATAACAGGCCAATAACTAAGGCTAGAGCCAGAAATTTCTTAACGGTTTTTAAACTTAATGATTGCTCACTATCGGTCATATTCCTTATCCTGAGTTATAAAGCTTGGGCTAGCCTTAAATTTGGCCGCTCCACTTAGTGCCAGCAATAACGATAACTATTAAACACAACCCTATTATGGCATACTCAGCCAGCCTGGCCTTTGATAACTTTGAAGTAGTATGGGCCAGATAAATACTGCCAAAACAGTAGCCGAGGGCGGTAATCACAATTGCCGCTTGAGGAATCAGCAACACACCACCAGGCAGCACGTAGTGTACCAACCAAACTGAAAAAATATAACAGCACTCGGCCACAATTAAGCCCCAGGCTGCGGCTAAAGCTCTGGCCGCCCGTTCGCCAGCAGCAAAGAAACTGCGCGCAATTACCAGGCTAGTGACGTAAACGGCAATGAGGGTTAATAGGGTTGGCCAGTGCCAGATGGCGTTGGCGCTAAAGATGGCGGTTAAACTTATGAATTCTAGCCAGCCAGCCTGCCAAATCTCAAACCTTTGGTTGGGATGCTCAGTATTGCCAGCCCAGCGCCACCAGCTATAGCCGCACGCTACCAAGATCTGACCGACCAAATTATGATTTAGGACTAGTACAATCACTAGACTGACCAAACCAATACCGAGCAAGCCCGAGGCCAGATCCCGAGCCTTACCTCTGTTGTAGTAACCCCAGATAACAACCGCTAGCGCCAAGGCCCACCATAAACCTAATAACCGAACAACCACTAGTAGGCTGACGCTTTCAATAATCCCCCCCACTCCCCGTCTTAATGTCGCTTGCATGTTATGGTTGTGGCTTGTAGCTGGATCCAACTATGATTCTGATATCGGGATCACTAGGCCCGCGCTGGGTCACTTTCGCCTTAACTCCAAATCTTTTCTCTAGGTAATTGATAGTATACGGCTTTTTGCCTCCGGTGTAGTCATAAATTTCGCTAGTGGAGTAATTTTGGCGGCTGGCTGTTATAGCATTAACCACATTATAGTTATAGCTCTGCAGCAAGGCCTGAACCCCTGAAGCTAGCCCACTTTGAGCGGTACCGTTTTCAACCACGATTGAGGCGTTTTCGCTTTTAATATAGCTATCGGCAAAGATCGATCTGGCCAGTGCCCGGATTTGGGTGTAATTGCCAATACCGGCAGCTGGGATTTCAATTGAGCCAGCTCCAGGAATGTTGCCAAATACCAACAGGCCGCCACTAGAGGTATCGAGGACTTTATTGGTCATCTTATTACCGTCAATGTCTTGGGCCATGGAGGCCAGCTTTTTCATATCCGAAAGCTGCAAATCGGTTCGCAGTGAAGAACCCAAAGCATCAATTAGACCCGAGATCTTGATCGGATTAGATAAAGTTTTGAGACTAAGAGCTTTTTGTCTCAGTGCCAAAAGGATTTTCTGCTGCCGTGAGGCCCGGTCGAAGTCACTGGTAGATTTGCGCGATCTGGCATACTTCAAGGCCGTATTTCCATTCATATGTTGATAGCCAGCCTTGATTGATAAGGTGCCCCCGGGATATGAAGTATCATACAGCGGTTTTTCAACATTGATATCCACGCCGCCCACCGAATCAACCGCCTTTTTGAAACCGCTAAAGTCAACCCGGGCGTAATAATGAACCGGGATACCGAGAATGTTTTCCACCACTGACTCAGTCAGCGCCGGGCCGTTACCAGTTTTTTTCATTTCACCGTAGGCATCGGCAGCGTTAATTTTACTCCAACCGTAGCCTGGAATTTTGACGTATAGATCTCGGGGAATACTGAGCATGGCTACTTCTTTGGTTTTGGGGTCAATACTCATCACCATAATTGTGTCGGATAGATATGGCCCATCCCATCCTTTGCCACCAATGCCCAATAACAAAATATTAATTCGGCCGTCGCCTTCACCTTTGAGTTTGTTGGGGTCGATCTTACCAGCCAGCGCCGGGGCTCCTTCACCGCCACGGGCAATAATATGGCGAGCGGCAATAAACAATTTGACGCTAAAATACAGACCGGTGGCCACAACTAAACCGCCGATTATGAGCAGGGTTCGTTGTTTCCAACCGGATGGCCGCCAGCTGCGCTTGGATTTGGCTGGTGACGGGCTGGCACCGGTTTCACCTCCCGGACTGGGAACAGTGACATGCCTGGCCGCTCCGCCGTGCCGCGGTCTGGGAGTAATGTCCATTGATCCCCAGTATAGCCCAGTCCCGCTTATGCAGCAAAGCTTGTTAGTCGCCTAGTGGCGCAGGTATACTTAACTGCATATGGATCCGCAAATCCCCCAGCCCGCTGGCGAAGAGCCGACTCAGCCACAACCACCTGCCACTCCGCCTCAGCCAGCCGGTCCGCCAGAAGTAGTGCCGGTGCCTGGCACTACCGTCGCGCCAGTTGACCCCAGCGAGCCGGTGCCGCCGCTAACCCAACCAGAGCCACTGGTATATCCGGCGCCTGAGCCGGTGCCGGTAGCTGTCCCGAAAGAGAAGAAAAACTGGGTCAAACCCGTGGCTATGGGTGCCCTCAACTGGCTAGTGATTCCGGGCTTGATTGTGCTATTTCTGCACCTGTTTGTCTTTCAAGCCTTTCATGTCATTGGTACCAGCATGGTACCAACCCTGCACGACACCGATTATTTAATCGTTTCCAAAGTTGGTGCCAGCACAAGCCAGCTGTCACGTCTGTTTCATAAGGACTCACCATACATACCCAAGCGTGAGCAGATCATTGTGTTCCATTACCCCCAGGATCCTAGTTTGGTCTTTGTTAAACGCGTGATTGGCATCCCCGGTGACCGGGTAGTGGTTCATGGCGGAAAGGTAACTGTCTATACCAAAGAAAAACCCGAAGGCTACGATCCAGACACCGGCACGGTCCGAGATGATGTTCCGACTCTCGATGAGGTAGATGAGGTAGTTCCTGCTGGTAGCGTCTTTGTGCTCGGTGATAACCGCACACCTAATGGTTCGTTTGATTCCCGGGAATGGGGCATGCTGCCCAACCACTACATCATCGGTGACGCCATTTTGCGCCTAATTCCGGTCAACCAGATAACCTTTTTCTAGGCCGATAAACGCTTAACGATCTGTTCTAGTTCTTGGTCATTGCGGTAGTTAATAACCAAGCGGTTGCCCTTAGCGCTGCGGCTGATTGAAACACTAGTGTTAAGTGCCTCCGATAAGCGCTCAGTCCACGGATTGGTAGTGTCGAGGTTGGTCAGTGCCTGTGCGCGCTTGGCCCGCGGCACCTTCAGGCTGCGAGCCACCGCTTCAGCCTGACGCACGGTCAAGCTGCGACCGGTAATTTCGCTCAGCAGGGCTAACTGCTTATCTTTGTTGGGCTGAGACAGTATGGCCCGAGCGTGACCCTCAGTAATTTGGCCGGCTACTAAGGCTCGTTTGGCCTCGGTGGGCAAGCCTAACAGCCGCATGGTATTTGAAATTGTAGATACATCCTTACCCACCCGCCTCGACATGTCCTCAAGCTTCAGATTGAACTGATCCATCAACTGGCGATAGGCAGTGGCCGTCTCGATAGCATTAAGCTGTGAGCGCTGAATGTTTTCAATTAGTGCCACTTCTAGCTTAGCTTGTTCGTCGAAGCTGCGGATAACAGCTGGCACATGCGGCAGACCGGCTAGCTTAGCCGCCCTCAGCCGCCGTTCGCCGGCAATTAGCTCATAGCCGCCGCTGGTCTTAGTTACAACTAGTGGCTGAACAATGCCAAACTGTTTTATCGAAGCCGCTAGTTCCTTGAGTGCTGCCTCGTCGAAGCTTTGGCGCGGTTGGTGCGGATTGGGTTTAATTTCCGCTGGCGCCAACTCCTGCACCACATTAGCCTGATGACTAACCTTAGCCACCGCATCAAACTCCCCGCTATCTGCTAACTGGGCAGGAATTAAAGCATCTAATCCCCGACCTAATCCCCTACGATTACTTGGCACGAGCTTCCACCTCTCTGGCCAGTTCTTTATAACCCTTAGCGCCCTTGCTCCACTTGTCATAGTGCAAGATCGGCATGCCGTAGCTGGGAGCCTCGGCTAGGCGCACATTGCGCGGGATGACCGTATCAAAGACTTTTTCATTGAAGTGTTTTTTGACCTCTTCGTGCACCTGCCCACTGAGGCTAGTGCGACCATTATGCATAGTTAGCACCACACCCATCAGATCAAGGTTTGGATTTAGGGCTTGTTTTACCCGGTTGATAGTTTGTATTAATTGTCCCAGCCCTTCCAGGGCATAAAATTCAGCTTGGACGGGGATTAGCACGGAGTCGGCAGCCACTAAGCCATTGATGGTTAGTAGTCCCAGCGACGGCGGACAATCAATCAAAATATAATCGTATGGCAATTCGCTTAGGGCTTGGCGCAGTTGAAATTCGCGCTGCGGCCGGCCCACCAGCTCAACCTCGGCGGCCGCCAGCTCAGCCGAGGCCGGGATGACAGCTAGCTGATGATAGGGCGTCAGCCGGGTGGCCGCCGTCGGGTGAGTATCGCCAACCAAGACATCATACAAGTCATGCTCTAGATCGTCTTTGGAAATACCTAACCCCGTCGAAGTATTTCCTTGGGGGTCCAAATCCACAATCAGCACCTTGTGGCGGCTCTTAGCCAGGTATGCCCCCAGGTTGATTGTGGTCGTGGTTTTGCCCACTCCCCCTTTTTGATTAGCAATTGCTATTACCTTGGCCACGCTGCCCTCATATCTGTCATATTGTACCACCCAGGAGGAGGCAGTTCAAAACGGCTACGCTAGCTCCAACCAGAAGTTAAGCTGATCACGCAGCAGTCTAGGCAATAAAAAGTTTTGGCGCACCCGTTCGTGCCCGGCTCGCCCCATGGCAGTGGCTTTTGTAGGATCGTTAAGTAACTCCACAATCCGCTCGGCGGCTTGCTCGGAGGTAGTTACCAGGTATCCATCTTTACCATCTTGAATCTGAAGCGGTATGCCGCCAACATCGCCGCCAATCACTGGCCGACCTGCCCACAGGGCTTCAGACACCGTTAGCCCAAACCCTTCGCGCAAAGACTTTTGCAAGACTACGTTGGCGGTTTGTTGCAAGGCATTAACCAGCAGGACGTTACTCTCAGTGATTAAAAAAACGTCTTCAAGACCCCTGGTTGCCTCCTGGACCATGGCAAAGATTTTGACACCTTCTGGATCATCGGCCGCCATTTCGCCCATTAGAACCAGTTGCAAATCTGGCACGTGCTGCCTGGCCAGCTTCCAAGCCTTAACTACGCCCAACGGATCTTTCCAGGGGTCAAAGCGTGAGATTTGGACGATGAACGGACGGCCAGTATCCACCCCAGCGGCTTCCACCTGTTCCACCGCCCGGCCATGGTCTAATCCGCTATTCTTTTTGCTCAGCGGATCGATGGCCACCGGAATGACGCCAAGGTGGTGAGCCGCGTGAGTGCCGCGTAAGTGGGGTAATATGTATTGCTCCAGACTAAAGATAGCGGCATCATAATCCTTAATATAAGCATCGATACGGTCGCCCACTTCGATGTTTGGAAAACTGCTATCAATGTGGCAGCGCCAAGCCCATTTGGCCTCGTCAGCCCCCCGAGTGTACTGACGCAAGGCCGCCGGTTGCGGATCGTGGACAATGATGTAATCCCAATCGCCGGGCTTAAGCTCAGCCGTCGCCTGTTGATTGACGTCCTCATAAACCTGCCACTGCTCGGCCGTTGGTGCCTGCTTGTCGCCCTGTAAGGCGTTATGAATCATTTTGGTCACGTTATAAAAGTCTTCATGGCCTTGCAGCACCCACCACTCAGTCACAATACCCAGATCTCGAACCAGACCAATTTGCGACTGCAATATCTCAGCTACACCACCCCCGGCAGCCGTAGAATTGATTTCTAGAATCCGCTTGCCCTTAAGCTTATCCGCTGCCGCGAGTACCTCGCCGTACAAGGTTGGGTCAATTATTGATTGATAATCACTAAATTTCTTAGGTGCAGTCTCGACTTCCTTGAACATACCCACATAATAACAAAAAAGCGGCCCGTAAGCCGCAATTTATTTGCCGAGGGAGATTTTGGTGATTTTAATCTGAGAATAATGCTGCCTGTGACCAGTAATAGTCTTCTGGCGCTTCTTAGGCTTGTACTTAATAACTTTAAGCTTGTCGCCCTTAGTTTCACCAAGTACTTCGGCCGTGACTTTGGCGCCGCTAACCAGCGGCGTGCCAACATGAACTTTATCGCCGTCAATGATCAGCAACGGCTCAAGTTCTAATTTATTATCCTTGACGCTAACCAGCTCAACTTCCAGCACTTCGTCACTACGAACCAAGTATTGCTTGCCGCCGGTTTTTATGACTGCTTGCATAACCCAAGTAGATTAACATATTAACCTCAACCTGTAAACACTAGACGCCGAACTGGATTTTCCGGCGGCGGATTGAAATCGATTCGAGCAGGCCAACAGCAATTAGACTAGTGACTAAGCTGGTCCCGCCATAGCTAACAAACGGCAATGGGATACCGGTGACCGGCATAATACCCATGTTCATACCGACATTAATAACAATATGAAATAGCAGCATAGCCACAATACCAACGCCGACAAACATGCCAAAGCGATCTTGAGCCTGGTAAGTCACAATGATAGCTCTGGCAAGTAGTGCGGCAAATAGCAACAATAAAATAATAGCCCCCACGAAACCCAGCTTCTCAGCCAGCACCGCAAAGATAAAATCGGTATGCTGTGACGGCAAGAAATTGAGCTGGCTTTGGGTGCCGGCGGCTAGCCCGCGGCCAAAGAATTGACCGCTGCCGACAGCAATTCTTGATTGCACCACGTTGTAACCGCTGCCCATCGGGTTGGCAGTTGGCTCCAGGAAGGTTTCAAGTCTGGCCCGCTGATATGGTTTTAAGAGGTGGGTTCCCAATGGCAACAGCACCAGTCCGGCTGACAATAGCAATACTAGATATTTTTTTGGCAAACTACTGCAGGCCGCCATGGCCAGCCATATAAAAACTAACACCATTCCAGTGCCCAAATCAGGTTGCAAAAACACTAGGCCCAGCGGGAGGATGAGATACAGCAGCGACAAGGCAGCTTGTTTGGGATCTTCTAGCCTGTCGTAATGATCACTAAAGAACTTGGCGAAAACGATAATTAAGACCAGCTTGGCTAGTTCCGATGGCTGAAACTGAAAGAAGCCTAAATTAATCCACCGGGTGGCGCCTAAGGCAGTTTTACCGAGCACTGTTACCAGGAGTAAGAGCCCCACCATTATGAGGTAGAGCGGCCGGGTGTACTTAGCCCAAACCCGATAATCGACCCAGGCCATGCCAAAGAAAATTGTTAGCGCTATGACTAAAAAAATGATTTGATTGCGGACATCGGTCGACGGTGCCACGCTGGCAGCCTTAAAGTTGGTGGAAAATATAACTAAGACGCCAATCAGCGACAATAATAGTGCCCCGCCGAACAGCCACCAATCGAAATTCTTCCAAAACCGGCCCCTAAACATGCCTTTCAGTTTAGCATTTTAGACCGCAGGAAGTTTAGACTTTGGCAACCTGCAGCGTAACGTCGCTGCCGCCCAAGCGCACCGGCACCACATCCTGAATCTCGGTCACGATTTCGAGCTTGGTGGTCCCCGTCTCAGCTTGAATCAAATCCTTATACTGCTCGGTAGCCGCTTTCAGTTCATCAAAATCAGTTGCTATTTGCACACTGATGCGATCATCAACCTGCAGCCCTGATTTCTTGCGTTGATCTTGGATCTGACGGATTAGATCGCGTGCCAGACCTTCAGCTCTCAGCTCATTAGTTATTTTAGTATCCAGCTCAACTAAAGTTGCACCCTTAGCGATTTTGGACTCAATTTGTTTGACGTTAAGCTCGTCTTTGGCCAGATCTAATAGATCCCCGGACAATTCGGTTTCACTAATGACGGTGGCTTTTGCTAGTGGCTGGCGGACCTTGACGCTGGCTTGAGCCCGCTGAGCCAAGCCTTCGGTGATTGCAGTTCTCACCTGCATCATTTGATCCAATATTTCTTGATTAACCTCCCCGGCCTCCGGCCAATCGCTGAGATGAACTGACTTAGCTGCGTCCATATCGGTGGTCAGTTCTCGCCAGAGCTGGTCGCTGATGAAAGGTGCCCAAGGAGCTAAGAGCTGGCTGGTGCGCAGCAAAACATAGTGCAAAGTAGCAAAGGCGGCTTGCTTGTCGCTCCCGTCATCGTTTTTCCAAAACCGGCGCCGGCTGCGGCGCAGATACCAGTTGGACAAGTCATCAATTAGATCAGTGATTGGCCGCATGGCCCGCGACAGTTGATAGACGTCGGCTTGCTTAGTAACTTCGGCAACTGCCTGATTTAGCCGGTTGAGAATCCATTGATCTAGTAGATTTGAACTCTCAGTCTGCTCAAGACTTTTAGGCTGCCAGTTTTCAGTGCCGGCGTATGTTTGAAAGAAGCTGTAGACATTCCACAGGGTCATAAAGACATTGCGCTGGATGTCCTGCAGTGCATCTTTACTAAAGCGCACATCCTCGCCGCTAGTGACTGGGCTGGCCAGCATGAAGTAACGCAGGATATCGGCGCCGTAATGATCAAAAACTTCTTCCAGTGGGGGGTAGTTCTTAAGGCGCTTTGAAAGCTTGCGGCCATCAGCTGCCACCACAATGCCGTGGCAAATCACGTTTTGATAAGCCGGCTTATCAAACAGGGCTGTGGCCAGCACATGCAGGGTGTAAAACCAGCCCCTGGTTTGATCCAATCCCTCTGAAATAAAGTCGGCCGGGAAACCGTTCTTAAACTCAGCTTGGTTTTCAAACGGGTAATGCTGCGCGGCATAGGGCATACTGCCGGACTCAAACCAGCAGTCAAAGACGGCTTCGATGCGTTTGGCAGGCCCATCACACTCGGAGCATTTGACCTCAATGGCGTCGATACCTGGCCGGTGCAAGTCCAGCTCTTTGGGCATATTAACAGCCAGATTTGTTAATTCTTCCAATGAACCCACGATAGTACTGTGACCATCCTGACATTGCCAGACTGGGATCGGTGAACCCCAGAACCTGTTGCGTGACACGCCCCAGTCTCTGGCTTCAGCTAGCCAATTGCCAAACCGGCCATCCCGGATATGCGCCGGCACCCAATCGATCTTTTGGTTGTTCGCCACTAGCCGATCTATGATCTTGGTAACGGCCACAAACCAGCTGGGAGTGGCATAGTAGAACAAGGGCGTATCACAGCGCCAGCAGAAGGGGTAGGTGTGGCTAAAAGTTTCAGCTGCAAATAAACGGCCTTTTTGCGTCAGATCCTCAATGATAACTGGGTCAGCCTCCTTGAAGAATAAGCCGCCAGCGGCAGCCGGTTCGATGCCTGCTTTGAACATGCCATTGCTATCAACGCTTTCGACTAAGGACAAATCATGCTCTTGGCCCATGGCAAGGTCCGATTCGCCGTAACGCGGCGCCACATGCAGTACCCCAGTGCCGTCTTCCAAACTAACTTCACCAGATGCAATAACAGTATAGTCTTTGTCGGTTGCATCTTTGGCTGGGTACAAAGCCTGGTATTTTTGACCAACCAGCTCCGAACCTTTTTGGGTTTGCACAACTTTGTATTCAGCTTTTCGCAGGCTGAGTTCTTCAACTCTGGCCTTAGCTAGGATCAGCTCGTCCCCTTTTTTCCAGCTGTCACCATCATCTTGCAGCTCCACCGTCACGTAGTCGGCCTCGGGATCGACCGCTAGAGCAACATTGGCCGGCAAGGTCCAGGGCGTGGTAGTCCAAGCCAGCAATGCCAGTTTCGGATTATCAGCTAGCGGAAACTTAGCGTAGACACTGGGATCTTTGACATCGTCCTGATAGCCTTGATTGAGTTCAAAATTGCTCAGCGGCGTAGCGCAGCGTGGACAATACGGCATGCTGCGAAAGCCTTGGTAGACCAAGCCCTTGTCATTTAATTGTTTAAAGACCCACCAAACACTTTCGATATAGTTATCGTCCAGGGTGGCATAGGCGTGATCCAGATCTACCCAGCGACCTAGACGGCGAATGAAATCTTCGATTTCATTCTTATACTTAAAGACTGAATCGCGGCAAGCCTGGTTAAATTTATCGACTCCCAAATCAAGAATTTGGCGCTTGCCGGAGATACCCATTTCCTTTTCGACTTCATATTCAACCGGCAAGCCGTGTGTATCCCAGCCGGCCACTCTGGGCACATAGTAGCCCTGCATGGTCTTATAGCGAGCCACAGAGTCCTTGATGGTCGACGGCACCACATGACCATAATGCGGCAGACCATTAGCAAACGGCGGGCCATCATAAAAACTGAAGTAATCCTTCCCCTGCCTTAGTTCTAGGCTCTGCTGGAAGGTTTTTTCAGCCTCCCAAGTCTTTAGCATTTCGGCTTCCATGGCCGGAAAATCTGGTTTCATCGCTCTCCTTTAAACAAAAAATCACCGCTGGCAGGGGCTTCCGCCTAGGGCGGAAACGGTGCCACCCTGCTTGGTGACTTCATTAGCCTCTTACGCTAGGCTGGCGACCAGGTCTACTACCTTATGGGTTCTGCTGGCTGCTCGCGGGTGATAACCGCTCAAACGCATTTATGAATGTGGCTATATTATGCCTGACTACAGCTTAAGGAGCAAGTAATGAGCGCCCCAAACCAAAGCCTGAAGGGCAAAGAAGGCCACTAGCGGCGCTAAATCGATCATGCCAGTCTGCGGCAAAACTCTGCGGATTGGCGCTAGAACTGGCTCCGTCAGCTCGTATAGAGTCCGAGTGAAGGCATTAGCATCTGGGTGCGGATAAACCCAGCTCACGATGATGCGAGCAAACAGTAGGACGGTAAATACCAATGAAAACAGATCAACAAACGTCACCAGGACAACCGCCAGCCTCATCGGCTGTGGACGTAGTAGCTAATGTCGCCAGCTGGCGGCAACTGTCCCAACCAGCGATGAACCATTTGGCCCTCATCGGTGGTTACCACCACAGCCGGCCGCTGAGTAATGTCGTATAAATCCATTAGCCGACTGCCTTCAATGCCGTCGCCATCGATGGCCTGGGCTTCGATCTGTGATTTACCCAGCTCCTGGGCCAATTGCTGCGCCTGGTCGGCAGTGCCGTCGCCTTGGGTAAATAATAAATAGGTTTTCATTTGGTCAAATTGTAGCATAA